>JBBQFS010000001.1:0-84894 GCA_038322255.1 Candidatus Limnocylindrales bacterium
GATCCTGGTCGAGCCGCGAGATCCGGACCGGCTGGCGGAAGCGCTTCGGACAGTCTGGGCCGATGATCGTGTCCGGGACGGCCTCGTGACTGCTGCGCTCGAACGTCGAGCCGCGGCGCCGCGCAGCTGGGCCGACGTCGCGCTCGAGACGCGGCGGGTCTACGCGGCGGTCGGCCTGCGTCGCCCCTAGCCGATCGGCAGCCCCGCGCAGGGGTGGTCAGCGTTTCGCGGGGCTATGGCGCGGGGACCTGGGGCGGGACGTGCATCGGCGCGGTCCCGTCCTTGATGTCGAACCCGTAGGTCAGCGGCAGGACCTGGACGAAGGTCTGCCCGGCGGCGAGCGTCACCGGGTTGCCGTCGGGGCCGAACAGGAGGGTCGTGGCCGTCACCGAGGCCTTCGTCCAGGTCCCCTTGACCGTCCGGCCGTTGGTCGCGATCCAGGCCTCGCCCTTGCCGACGTTCCTGGCCTCCAGCCGGAACTTGTCCGGGTGGCCGTCGTGCAGCGGCCCGAAGAACATCCGCAGGATGACGACGTTCGCCGGCGCCACGACCTTGGCGTCGGCCGCGTCGACCTGGGGCGTCTTCGACTTGCCGAGGTAGCGGACATAGCGGTTCGTGATCGCGTCGTAGCGGTAGGTGATCGACTCGTAGGGGTACGTGACCGTGATCCGGCCGCCGTCCGGTCGACGGCCGAGGGCCGCGTCGGGACCGAACGACCAGACCGGCGTGAGCGGTTGGTCAAGCGCGCCGAGGCGCACCGCCAGGTCGCGCAGGTGCGGCCCATCGGTGTAGACGTTGTGGGGAGCGAAGCGGTCCTTGGCGCGCCAGAGGTAGCGCCCGCCCCAGCGGTACTCGTCCGCGTTGTAGACCCACTGGCCGCGGCCCTTGGCGATGAGAGTCTGGAGCGCCTGCGGGGAGCCACCAGCGTGGACGTACATCGCCTTCCACTCCGCGGCCCACTCGATGTAGTACTCCCGCGAGCTCCGCACCGGGCCCACGGCGGTGGGGACCTGGTCCTGGAAGATGAGCATGTAGCGCGGGATGCCGCCCTCCGCCGGGGCCTGCCAGACGATCGACGCGGCGTTGAACCCGGACTGGGGACGCGCGTCGACGTGGTCGTCGACCATCACGGCGATCGGCTGCTGGAGCGCGGCGGCGGCCGGAACGGGCAGCCCGGTGAGCGGCGCCGGGACCAGGGCAGGCGTCGGGATCGCCGTCGGCGCCGGCGCCGTGGGCGTCGGGGGGCTGGTTGCGGGCGACGGCATGAGCGAGGCGATGCCGCTCGGCTGTGGTCCCGGCGAGCTCGTGGCGGCGGCCACCGCGCCAGGCTGCGCCCCGAAGTGCGAGACGGCCACGAACGCGAGCGTCGCCACGCCGACCCCGACGAGCCCGATCAAGCCCCGCCGCGCCGGGCTGCCCCCCGGCACAGTCTTCTGCGTCACGTTGCCTCCCTGCCGGCGCCGCTGCGCCGGCCGCCGGCGCAGGATACCTGACCCGCATCCCGGGTCCGATCGGCCCGAGGCGTTAGGCTGGCGAGGCACGAAGCGCGACCGGGCTGCGACCCGGGCGCGCAAGGCTGGGGAGGCGAGGCATGACCGACGACGAGCCGACGACGACGAAGCGCTCGCGGTCGCGCCGGAAGGCGGCCGCGCCGGCCGCCGAGCGGCCGTCCGGTGACGTCGAGGTCATCGAGCCTGCAGCCAGGCGCCCGTCGGTCGCCAGCGTCGGCGCTGCCCTCCCCGCCGAGAGTGTCGACGTGCACATGAGCGCCGTCGGTCGAGTCGAGGCCGGCGAGGTGTCAGTGACGCAGGGCGCGCTGGGCGCGGCCCGGACGCAGCAGCTCTCGGTCGACCGCGGCGCCGTCGGCGCCGTGCTGGCCGATCGGGCCGAGCTCAGCCGCGGCTACGCGCGCTCGATCCTCGCCCGGCAGGTCCAGATGGATCGGGCCGCGGCGCGGATCGTGATCGCGGCGGACGTTCGCGCCGAGCAGACGGCCGTGATGTTCCTCGTGGCGCGGCGCGTGTCCGGCGACATCCGGGTCCTGTTCGACTGGCGCGGTGCGCTCGCGTTCGGGGCAGCCGCCGGTCTGCTGTTCGGAATCTTCTCGAGGATGCGCCGCCAGCGCTGAGCCGCGTTACCGCAGTCCAACGACCGGATCGAGGCCCCTGGACTGCGCCTCGGCCTGGCGCCGCTCCGTCTCGGCCGCCGTTCGTTCGAGATGGACGGCGGTAACTTCCTCGGGCGGCCCCTCCAGGATGATCTGGCCCTTCTCGACCAGCAGCGCCCGGTTGCAGTACTCGCGGACCCAATCCATGTCGTGGGTCACGAGCACGACGCCCTTGGCTGCCTTCACGAGCTCGATCACCCGGGTCTTCGACTTCTCCCGGAAGTTCGCGTCGCCGGTCGCGAGGACCTCGTCGAGCAGCAGGATGTCGGGGTCGACCGCAGTCGCGATCGCGAAGCCCAGCCGGGCCCGCATGCCCGACGAATAGGTCTTGAACGGCGCCTCGATGAACTGGCCGAGGTCGGCGAACTCGACGATCGACGGCAGGAGCTCTCTGATCCGGAGGTCATCGAGGCCCAGGAACGCGCCGCCGAGCAGGATGTTCTCGACGCCCGACAGCTCGGGATCGAAGCCCACCCCCAGGCCGAGCAGCCCGGAGACCTTGCCACGCACGTCGACCGAGCCCTCCGAGGGGCGCATGATCCCCGCGAGGACCTGCAGGAACGTGCTCTTTCCGGCGCCGTTCGGACCGATGACCCCAAGCGATTCGCCGTGGCTGAGCTCCACCGTGACGTGGCGCAGCGCCCAGAACCGCTCGGGCGGCTTTCGCAGGGCGATGTTCGCGATCGTCTGGCGGAGGGTCGTCTTGCGATTGAACCGGAGGTTGTACTGAACGCCCAGGTCCCGGACGGCGATCGCGTAATCCCCCGTGGCGCTCACAGGACCTTCGCGAAGTCGGGCTCGACGCGCTTGAAGAAGATGATGGCCACGCCCAGGAACACCAGGCTTCCGAGCAGCAGGTAGAAGAGCGACACGAGATCGGGTGGATGCGGCGGGCCACCGTCGGCCGCGCCGTAGACCACGGCCCGGTAGGCCTCGAACAGCACCGCAAACGGATTGAAGCCGGCGATGAAGCCCAGGATCGGATGGGCCTTCACGGTCGCGGTGTCATTGAGCCAGGCGAGGCTGTAGAGGCCGGGCGAGAGGAACCACCAGAGCCGGAGGACGTGGCCGACCGCGTTGCCGAGGTCGCGGAAGAACACATTCGCAGCCGAGACGATGATCGCCGAGGCCAGCGTGAACACATACTGTACGGCCGCGATGACGGGGATCCAGAGCAGCATCGCGGTCAGCCGGGTGGGATGGAGCAGGATGATCAGGGCCAGCGGGACGAGGCCCCAGGCGAAGCCGACCACCCCGGCCGTCGTCGTCGCCACCGGCAGGACGAGCTTCGGGAAGGCAATCTGGCGGATGAGCGTCTCCTGCCTGACGACCGAGACCGCGGCGTCCGTGATGACCGCCGAGTACCACTTCCATGGCAGGATCGCGGCGAAGATGAAGAGCGGATAGTCGGCCACCGGGTTGCGCGCGATGATCGAGACGAAGATCACGTAGACGACCATCTGGAGGAGCGGGTCAAGGATCCACCAGAGGTTGCCGAGGATCGTGTCCGAGCCGCGCTTCTTCATCTCGGCCTGGACGAGGTAACGGACCAGGCGTCGGCGCGACAGGATGTCGGCGATGCCCTCGCGCAGCAGGGTGAGCGTCGAAACACCGCCGGGGGCGTGCCGAATCGAGATCGCGGCCTCGCCCTGGGACATCCCGCGGAGGGTAGCACGAGGCTTCGCCGGGTCAGCCACGCAGCCTCCCCCGGCGAGATCGAACGGCCGCGACGGCGTGTCGCGTCACCAACAGGCGTACGCCTGAAACCAGCCGCAGGCCGACGAGCATCGCGATCGCCGCGGCGCGCGCCGGCCGTCTCCGAGAACGCGACAGCAGCCTCAGGGCGAGGCGCGCCACCGGGCTGTTGCCGTGGTGGGCGAGCCCCGGGTCCACGCGCAGCGCGGTGTCGAACAGGCGCCAGTAGGCCTCACGGCCCGCCGGATGGACCCGGTGCCAGCGCCGGAGCGGTCGCTCCACGATGTCTCGGGCCAGTGCCTCGGAGCCGGCAAGGTGGCGCGCCGGGACGTTCTCCACGAACGAGCCGATCGCGTCGAAGAGCTGGCCGATCTCCGGATCGGTTCGGTCGAGGGCGCTTGACACGTGCGCTGCCACGTCCGATCCGAGGAGCCGCGCGACGTATCGGGTCACGATGCGTTGGCTGTCGGCCGCGTTGAGCCGTGCCTCGGCTTCATCGCGCACGCTCGCGAGCGCCGCTCGGGCGACGCCGACCGCCTCGACGCCGCGTGCGACCGACGCCCGGGTCGTCGCCGTGATCGACGAGCCACCCTTTCGATCCGACGGGCGGTACCACTCGTAGACCGTCTCGCCCAGGACCTCGATGCGGTCGCCGGCTCGGATCAGCGCGCGGATGATCCACGGCTGGTCGCCCAGGACCCGCCCGCTGAACGTCAGCCCCTGCCAGGAGGTTCGGTGGAGCAGCTTGGCGTGGGGCGAGACGTAGTAGAGGAGGCCCGGGCTCGCGGCCAGAGACTTCCGTCCGGGACGGCGGATGTCCGGGATCTCGTACTGGGGTGTTCGCCACCGACGCCGGCCGTCCCACCAGATCTGCTGCCCGACGACGGCCACGGCGTCGGATCCGAGGGCCGCCCGGGCAAGCGTGCCCAGGCCGCCAGGCAGGAACCGGTCGTCGGCGTCGAGGAGCGTGAGCCAGTCGCCGCGAACGACCGCCAGCCCCCGGTTGCGGGCGTTAGAAACCCCCTCGTTCAGCGGGAGCGCCACCAGAACGAGACGAGGGTCGGCCGCTGCCAACGCGCGGACGATCTCGACGGTCTGGTCCGTGGAGCCGTCATCGACGACGACGCACTCGAGGGCCACGGACCGCTCCACGAGGACCGACGCAATTGCCCGTTCGATGGAGGCCTCGGCGTTCCAGCAGGGGATGAGGACGGAGACGACGGGCGAGGACGAGCTCAGGGCGGGCGACGACGACCCGGCGGCGGGCATGGCTGGCTCCGGCACGTCAGGCCGGCAGGAAGTGGCTGACGAAGCGTTCACTGGCGTGCCCGTCGGCCGCCCCGAGGTGCCGCCGGATGAACGCCTCGTACGGGCCGAGGTCGAACCGGTCGGCCAGGATCGCCTCGATCACCGCATCGGTGTCCGTGACCTGCGTTCCGATCATCTCGGTCCGGTAGTCCAGGTACAGGCCTGGGTCTCGCTCGTACGCCTCGAGATCGTCGACGAGCAGCACCATCCGCCGGCGGAGCAGGGCGAAATCGAAGATCGCCGAGGAGTAGTCGGTGACGAGGATGTCGGTCGTCGTGAGGAGATCGTTCAGGTCCGTGGCCGGATCGACGACGACGTCGAAGCCCCCGCTCGAGACGAGGCGTGGATCGAGGTTCGGATGCGTCTTGAGGACCAGCACGTCCGAGGCCGGGAGCGCGGCTCGAAGGCGAGCCGCGTCGAGCCCCTCGCCAGGATGCTTCAGCCGGCCTCGGCCCCGGAACGTCGGCGCATACAGCACGACGCGCCGGCCGGCGATGACCGGGTAATCGGCGAGGACGCGAGCCCGGGCGGCCGACATGCCCGCCGCGTCGAAGAAGAAGTCCGTGCGGGGCGAGCCCAGCGCCAGCACGCGATCGAGCGGCGTCCGCAGCGCCCTCGACCACGCCTCGCGCGACGCCTCGCCGGAGGTTACGACCCAGTCGTAGTGCCGGTGGAGGAAGGTTCGTTCGGGCTCATCGAGCGGCCGGATGGCGTCGACGCCGAAGCGCTTGAGCGCGCCCTCCGCGTGCCACACCTGGACGACCTCGGTCCTGGATCCGTGGGGGCTCACGTGGATCGGGAGGTAGGCATTGTCAACGACGACGAGCCGCGAGGCCCGCAGGAGGTACATGCCGCGGACGAGCGTGGCGGCGTAGGCGATCTTGCCGCGGAGGCCGTAGGAGTAGGGCTCCAGCAGGAGCGCGCAGTCGAGGTCGGGGCGCAACCGTCGGATCGCCTCGTGAATGTGCAGGAGGTTGCCGTCCAGCCGGGACTTGCGCGCCGTCGCCAGCACGACTCGCCGGCGACGCACCGGGAGAATCGAGAACAGCCCGCCGAGGATTCGCAGGACCGCGGCGGCGAGCCAGTACTCGAGCGGTGTCACCCCAGGGTCCCGCGCCCGGTACCAGGTCCCGTCGTCAGCCCGCCACCGGACCGAGCGGCGCCGAGGCCGGGAGCGCCTGGGCCACGCCGTCGTGCCTGCGCACGTCGAGGACCTGGCCCGTCAGATTGGAGCGGATGAGGCGCAGCGTCGCGACGGCGACGTCGCGAGCCGGAAGCAGGCCGATGGGGGATTCCGTCGGGAACGCCGCGCGGCGCATCGGCGTATCCGTCCGCTCCGGGCTCACGGCATTGACCCGGATGCCGTCCGCGGCCCACTCCGCGGCGAGGCCCTGGGCAAGGTTGACGACGGCCGCCTTGCTGGCGGAATAGGCGACATAGCTCGGCCGGCCCAGCGTGAACGAGCTCGATGCGAAGAGCGTCAGTGACCCGCCGCTCGCGCGCAGCGCGGCGTGGGCGGCGCGGGCCACGTTCAAGCTCCCGCCGACGTTGACATCGATGACCTCGGCCAGCTCGGCCGGGCTCAGCTCCACCGCCAGCCCGACCCGCAGCACGCCGGCCGTACAGATCACGTGATCGAGACCGCCGAGCTGGTCCGCGGCGGCGGTCAGGTGCGCCTCGACCGCGTCGTAGTCGCGGACGTCGAGCCCGGTCCGGCGACCGTCGACGATGACCGCCGCGCCGTCCTCCCGCGCCAGCTCGGCGATCTCCTGGCCGATCCCGTTCGTGCCGCCGATCACGTGGATCCGTGCGCCGCGCAGCGACCGCGTCGGCTGCGGGTCGGCCGCCGCCGAGAGCGTGCGCATCTGGATCATCCGGTCGGCCAGGACCATGTCTGTGCGGGTCGTGATCTTGAGGTTCACCTCGTCGCCCGGGACCGCCACGATGCGTGCACCCGGAACATGCCGCAGGACCAGGCTGCAATCGTCCGTCGCGCTGAGGTCGCCGACTGCGGCCGCAGCCTCGTAAGCGCGATCCAGGATGGACTTGCGGAAGCTCTGCGGCGTCTGGCCGCGGCGATAGCGCGACCGGTCCGGGATCTCGACGACGACGTCGCCCTCGACAACGACGAGCGTGTCGGCGCTCGGGATGACGGTGTCGGTCGCATCCGCGCGCCCCGACATGATCGGCTCGATCGAGCGAAGGATCACCTCCGCCGGAACGAGCGGCCGAACCGCATCGTGGATGAGCACGACGTCGTCGTCCGCCGCATCGAGGGCCGCGAGGCCGTTGCGGGTGCTGGCGTTGCGCGTCATCCCGCCGGCGACGATCGAGATCGGCACCTCGAGGCCGGCGGCCTCGACGAGCGCGCGGGTTTCGACCAGCCAGCTCGGGTGGGTGACGACGATCAGCTGGTCGACCCCCACGCCGACGATGGCCCGGATGCTGCGCAGGAGGATCGGCTCGCCCGCCAGGCGGACGAACTGCTTGGGCATCTCGGCGCCGAAGCGATCACCCGAACCGCCGGCGAGCACGAGCGCGTGGACTCGCATCGGACAGAGGATAGCCGGGAGGGACGCTCGGAGCCCGTATCATCGGGCCCCGGACATGCAGCATCCATGAACGGCCTGGTCCGGTTGCGGGTCGCGCTCGTGCGGCTGGGCTTCCTCGCCGGTCGGGCGTTTCCCATCGGCCGTCGAGTCGTTCTGGCCACCGGTCACGCCGGGCGGATCGGCGGCAACCTCGGCTGGATCCGCGACGAGGTGCGCCGGTCCCGGCCGGACGTCCCGATCGTCGAGCTCGCCATGGATCCCCGCGGGCGGCTCCGACACGTCGCGGCCGCGATCCAGGCCATCCGGGCCGGCTACCACCTCGCGACGGCGCGTCTGTTCGTGGTCGACGACTACTTCTTCCCGATGTACGTGGTGACGCCGAGGCCGGACAGCACCTACGTGCAGGTCTGGCATGCCTGCGGCGCGTTCAAGCGCTTCGGCTACAGCATCCTCGACAAGGCATTCGGAGCCGACGAGGCCTACGTCCAGTCCGTGCCGATCCACTCGAACTACGACCTTTGCCTGGTGTCAGCCGCTCGCTTTGCCGGGGCCTACGCGGAGGCGTTCCGCGTGCCGATCCAGCGGTTCGACGCTCGCCTCGGCATTCCGCGCACGGACCTGTTCTTCGACGAGCCGCGGAAGGTCCGGACGGTCGCCGAGCTCCGGCGCCGCTACCGGATCCCCGAGGGCCGCCGCGTGATCCTCTACGCGCCGACGTTCCGAGGCGAGCGGACCACGGTTGCGCGCGACCCGACCGATCTCGATCTCGGGCTCCTGCACGAGGCGCTCGGTTCGGACCACGTCCTCCTCCTCCGCTCGCACCCGTTCGTGCGCGACCGGCTCCGGGCCGGCCCCGGCCTCGGCGACTTCGTCATCGACGTCTCGGATCATGCCGAGATGAACGACCTGATGCTCGTGAGCGACGTCCTCGTCACCGACTACAGCAGCGCCGTGTACGAGTACGCGCTCCTCGGCCGGCCGATGGCTTTCTTCGCCCCGGACCACGAGGCCTACGAGCGGGAACGAGGGTTCTACTTCGACTACCGCTCAGGCGTGCCGGGTCCGATCTTCACGACGACGCGGGACCTGGCGGGCTACCTGCGCGCCGCCGAGTTCGACCTCGACCGGGTCCGCCGCTTTGCTGCGGAGAGCTTCGACGTCGCCGATGGCCTCGCGACGTCGCGTTTCGTCGAGCAGGTCGTCGGTCGGGCGATTCCGCGGCCGGCGCCCTAGACCGCCGCGCCTCGTGGCGCGGCCGGGCGGCCTCGACGGGCGAACACGAGGCCCATCGGCGATACTCCGCTCCGTGACAACCAAGGCACTGATCACCGGGATCACCGGCCAGGACGGCTCGTACCTCGCCGAGCTGCTCCTCGCCAAGGGCTACGAGGTCCATGGGCTGATCCGCCGGTCGAGCTCGTTCACGACCGGCCGGATCGACCACCTCTACGAGGACCCCCACCACGCGGGGACTCGGCTGTTCCTCCACTACGCGGATCTCATCGACCCGTCGTCGCTGTTCTCGCACCTCCACCAGATCAAACCGGCCGAGGTCTATAACCTCGGGGCCCAGAGCCACGTGAAGGTGAGCTTCGAGGTCCCCGAGTTCACGTCGGACAGCGTCGGAATGGGAACGCTGCGACTCCTCGAGGCCATCAGGAGCGCCGACTGGCCGGTCCGCTTCTATCAGGCGGGCTCCAGCGAGATGTTCGGCAGCACGCCCGCGCCCCAGAACGAGCAGACGCCGTTCCATCCCCGTAGCCCGTATGCGATCGCCAAGCTGTTCGCCCACTGGATGACGATCCAATACCGGGACGCCTACGGCATGCACGCCAGCAACGGGATCTTGTTCAACCATGAATCGCCGCGGCGTGGTGGCACCTTCGTCACGCGCAAGGTGACGCGCGGCATCGCCGCGATCGTCGCCGGCCAGGAAGAGCACCTGTACATGGGCAACCTCGAAGCCCGTCGCGACTGGGGCTACGCGCCCGAGTACGTCGAGGCGATGTGGCGGATGCTCCAGCAGGACACGCCCGATGACTACGTGATCGCGACCGGCGAGACGCACCAGGTCCGGGAGTTCGTCGAGGTGGCGTTCGGGCTCGTGGGCCTCGACTGGGAGCGCCACGTCCGGATCGACGAGCGCTACTTCCGGCCCACGGAAGTTGACGAGCTTTGCGGTGACGCCTCGAAGGCGGCGCGAGTCCTCGGCTGGCGCCCGACGACCACCTTCGCCGGCCTCGTCCGACTGATGCTCGCCGCGGACCTGCGTGATGCCGGGCTGCGACCGGAGGACCATCTCATCGCGGCGACGGACGCTGACGCCGCTCCGGCGACTCCCGTCCCGTCGTGACCAGCTGGCCCAATCGCCGGGTCATGGTCACCGGGGGCGGCGGCTTCCTCGGTCGATCCGTCGTTGAGCGGCTGGAAGCGGCCGGCGTTCGCGATATCTTCGTGCCCCGTTCGGCCGACTATGACCTCCGGATTCCCGACGGCGTGCGGCGTGCGCTCGCGGACGGGAAACCGGACCTGATCATCCACCTCGCTGCGGTCGTTGGCGGGATCGGCGCCAACCGCGAAAACCCGGGACGGTTCTTCTACGAGAACGCCGCGATGGGCATCGAGCTCATGGAGCAGTCCCGCCGGGCCGGGGTCGAGAAGTTCGTCCAGATCGGCACGGTCTGCTCGTACCCGAAGTTCACGCCCGTGCCGTTCCGAGAGGACGACCTCTGGGGTGGCTACCCCGAGGAGACGAACGCGCCGTACGGCCTGGCCAAGAAGATGCTCCTCGTGCAGGGCCAGGCCTACCGGCAGCAGTACGGCTACGACGTCATCCACCTGATCCCGGTCAACCTGTATGGGCCCGGCGACAACTTCGACCCGGCGAGCTCGCACGTCATCCCGGCCCTGATCAAGAAATGCGTCGACGCCCGGGAGCGGGGGGACGACCACATCGAGGTCTGGGGCACCGGCTCGGCGTCGCGCGAGTTCCTCTATGTCGACGACGCCGCGAGGGCCATCGTCCTCGCCGCGGAGCGCTACGACGGTGCCGAGCCGGTCAATCTCGGCGTCGGCCGCGAGATCACCATCCGCGACCTGGTCGAGCTCATCGCCAAGCTGACCGGCTTCAGTGGCGAGCTTCGCTGGGATTCGTCCAAGCCCGACGGGCAGCCGCGCCGGGCCCTCGACACGAGCCGTGCCCGGGAGCGGTTCGGATTCGTCGCGAAGACATCGTTCGAGGATGGCCTGCGGGCCACGATCGAGTGGTATGAAGGCGTTCGGTCCGATCGGGCGACATCGGTCATGCGCGGCTGAGCTTCTTGGGCACGTCACGCTCCGTCGCTGACGGTCCGCGCCGGCTCGTGCGGCGCATCTCGTGGCGGTTGCGACCGCTTCGCGTCGTGATCGATGCCCGCATGGCCGATGGCCGGAGCGGCGGCGTCCAGCAATGGGTCATCGGACTCGCGGCGGCACTCTCCCGGCTCGACGAGGGGACCGAGGACTACCGGTTCCTGGTCAACGAGGGTCACGAGGCGTGGCTGACCCCGTATCTCGGCGGGCGGTGCCGCCTCCTGGCGTATCCGGCCACGCTCGCCACTGAATCCGGGCCGAGGGTCGATCGACGTGCGCGGCCGCGCCGCGGTCGCCGGGCCCGGCTATTCGGAATCCTCTGGAGGATCCGGCGGCGCCGATTCATGACCAGGAAGCCCATCCATGCGGTGTCGCCATTCGATCGGACGATCAAGGAGGCAGGCACCGACGTCATGCACTTCACCAGGCAGTCGGCTTCGACCACGACGGTGCCGAGCATCTACCAGCCATGGGACCTCCAGCATCTCCACCTGCCGGAGTTCTTCGGTCCGGACGCCCTTCAGGCTCGAGATGCCACGTACCGCGCCTTCTGTGCCCAGGCGGCACTCATCGTCGTCGCGACGAGATGGGTCAAGGACGACGTATCGGCGCAGTACGACATCGCGCCCGAGTGCATCGCCGTCGTCAATCCGCCGCCGGTGACCCAGGCGTACGTTCCCCCGACGCCCAACGAGGTGACGGCGATCTCCGCCCGGCTCGGGCTACCGGATCGGTACGCCTTCTATCCGGCGCAGACGTGGGGCCACAAGAACCACGAGCGCCTGTTCGAGGCCCTGCGCCGGCTGCGTGACCGCGGAATCGAGGTGCCGCTGGTGTGCTCCGGCCACCAGAGCGACCGCTATCCCGCGCTCATGAACCTCGCGGCCGAGCTCGGCATCCAGGGCCAGATTCTCTTTCTGGGCTTCCTCAGCTCGACCGAGATCCAGGTCGTCTACCGGCAAGCGACCTGCCTCGTGTTTCCGTCGCTGTACGAGGGTTGGGGCCTGCCGATCCTGGAGGCGTTCGGCGCCGACCTGCCCGTCGCCTGCTCGAACGTGACGTCGCTGCCCGCGCTCGTCGGTGACGCCGCCGTCGTGTTCGATCCGACGGATCCGGGAGCAATCGCCTCGGCGATCGAGCGGTTGTGGGTCGATGATGTCCTGCGAAGCGAGCTCGTGGAGTGCGGCCGAGCGCGTACCCGCCAGTTCGACTGGCACCGGACCGCACTGACCATGCGGGCGCACTACCGTCGACTCGCGGGCCGGGAGTCCGACCCTCGCGACCTGGGTTTGCTCGCGGCCGAGCCGCTCGTCTAGCCCGAGATGCGACGGCAGACGCTGACGCGCGGCAGTCGATGACGGCCGCATCGGGACCCGAGGCCGAGCAAGCTACTGGGTTTCGCTCGGACATCGAAGGCCTCCGCGCGGTCGCGGTGCTCCTGATCCTGCTCTACCACGCCGGCGTGCCCGGCCTGTCCGGCGGCTACGTCGGCGTCGACGTGTTCTTCGTGATCTCCGGCTTCCTCATCACGAGCCTCCTTGTCCGCGAGCTGGATGAGACCGGCCGGCTCGACCTGCCGCAGTTCTACGCCCGCCGAGCGCGTCGCATCCTGCCCGCCTCGCTGCTCGTCCTCGCCGCGACGCTCGTCGGGGGCGTCGTCTTCCTGTCGCCGGTGGGCCTCTGGCGGGTGGCGCCGGACATCGCCGCCGCGGCGGCCTACGTCCCGAACATCCTGTTCGCGTTCCAGACGATCGACTACTTCCATCCGGCCAACGTATCGCCGGTGATCCACTACTGGTCGCTCGGCGTGGAGGAGCAGTTCTACGTCGTCTGGCCGGTGTTCCTGTGGCTGGCGCACCGCTTCGCCGGCGGCGCACGCAGCCGGCTGACCTGGGTCGTCGTCGCCGCTATCGCAGGCTCATTCCTCCTCTCAGCGTTCCTCACGAGCCGCTATCCGACCGCGGCGTTCTACCTGCTTCCCACGCGCGCGTGGGAGCTGGGTGCGGGTGCGCTCGTGGCGCTTGCCGGCCAGCGCGCGCGAGGGTTGGCGCCAGCCATCGCGAATGTCGTGGGGGCGCTGGGTCTCGGCGCGATCGGCATCTCAGCGGTCGCGTTCGGGACATCGACGCCGTTCCCCGGGACCGCGGCCCTCCTGCCGGTGCTCGGATCCGTCCTCGTCCTCGTCGGGGGCATGGGCGCGCTCGCGGGCGCGCAAGGGAGCGCCTCGCCGACCTGGGCCGGGGTCGCCCTGGGATTGCCGCCGATGCGCTACGTCGGCCGGATCTCGTACTCGCTCTATCTGTGGCACTGGCCCGTGCTGATCCTCGGCGGCATCGCCCTGGGCGCAATGCCGAAGCCGCTCCCGGCTGTCGTGGCGGTCACGGCCTCGGTCGCCCTGGCCGCCGTCACGTATCGCTGGGTCGAGGATCCGCTCCGCCGTGGGCAGCTCATCGGTCGGCGACCGCTACGGAACCTCACGGTGGCGCTGGTCGCCTCCGCCCTCGTCGCCGGGGCTGCACTGGGCGGCAGCCGCCTCGCCACTGCGAGGTTCAGGCAACCCGCCGCGGTGGTGACACCGCCGGCGGGCGACGATCCCTTCGGCGGCCTGATCCCGACCGTCGGGCCGATTTCCAGCGACGGGCCGACCCCGACGGTCTGGCCTATCCGCACCTTCGGGCCGACCGTCGACGGGCCCCTGCCGGCCGACCTGATCCCCCCGATCCTCAACCTTCATCGCGGCACGGTGAAGTACAACCCGAGTGCCGACGGCTGCTCGCTGCTCACCGGCCAGACCGTGAATGGGCCGTGCACGTATGGCAATGTCGCATCGCCCACGAAGGTCGTTCTCTTCGGGGATTCGCACCTGGCCCAATGGTGGCCGGCCCTCGAGCGGATCATGGCGAACCGCGATTGGAAGGTCGTCTTCCTGATCAAGACCAGCTGCACCTACGCAGACGTGACCGCGATGAGCGATTCCGGCCCCAAGACGGAGTGCGACACGTGGCGGGCTGGTGCCCTCGCCCGGATCAGGGCCGAGCAGCCCGCGCTGGTCGTCGTGTCCTCCAACCAGCGCCCTCCGCCGGTCGTTGCAGGCGTGGCCCTGGCTGGGGCCGAGGCGACGGCCGCCATGCAGGCCGGCGCAACGCGAACGATCACCACGCTCCAGTCGATCGGCGCGCGCGTCGCCGTGCTCGCGGACACGCCGCAGGTCCCGTTCGATCCGGCCGACTGCCTGAGCGCGAACGCCGACCACGTCATCCGCTGTGCGATTCCGCGTTCGCAGGCGATCGATCTCGGCTGGCTCGTCGCCGAGCGAGCCGCCGCGGAGGGCCTGAGCGCGACCTTCGTGGACGTGGATGCGTGGATCTGCCCGACCGATCCGTGCCCGATGGTGATCGGCCGGTATGCGGTCTTTGCCGACACCAACCACGTGACGAGGCCGTTCGTCCAGGGCCTGACGAACCGACTGGACGCAGCGCTGCCGCGCTAGCCGGGGTTCAGGCCGGGCCGTGCCGCCAGCTGCGCCAGTCCTCGATCGTTTCGGCGTACCACGCGAGGGTGGAATCAAGCTGGCCGTTGAGGCCGAAGCGCGGCGATGCATCGTCTGCGGCGTTGCGCCCGAGCCGGGTCCGGAGGTCGTCGTCGCCGAGCAGCGCGGCCGTCGCCGTCGCCATGCCGGCCGCGTCGTGCGCACCGACGAGCACGCCCGTCGCCGTCTCCGGACCTTCAGCCGCGCCGGTCCAGGATCCGGGCGCCCCCTCGAGGCTGCGGACCTGCTCGTGGATCCCGCCGACCGCGGTCGCGACGACCGGCAGGCCAACCGAGAGCGCCTCGAGCACGGTCGTCGGGAACGTGTCGGCGTTGGCTGCGTGGAGGTAGACATCGGCGGCCTGGTAGTACGCCGCGACCCGCTCCGGAAGCTTCTCGTAGGGCACGAACCGCAGCTCGGCGTTCTCCAGGCGTCGGGCCGGGCCGTCGTCGCCGAGCGCGATCAGCAGCAGCTGTCGATCGCGCAGGGCAAACGCCACGCTTTCCGCCGCGGCGGCGACGGTCTCGTAGTCCTTGAACGGGTTGCGCTGCATGGCGTTCGCCGTGAAGAGGAGGATCAGGTGGTCGCGCGGAAGCCCCAGCAGCTCACGCGCCGCGGCCTGCTCGGCCGGCCGGAACACCTGCTGGTCGACGCCGTTCGGGATTAACCGAAAATTCACCGCGCCGGCCGCGAGGACCGACTGCTCGGCCCGCTCCAGCAGCCATCTCGACGGCGCGGAGACGTAGAGCCGGCTGCCCTCGTAGATCGCCTTCTTTGCCAGCCAGTTCTCGTGCGTGGCGTCGCGCTGGATGGCGGGATGGATGGCGAGATCCGGGCAGCTCACGCAGCCGGACCGCCAGTTTTCAATGCCCATCGTGTAGGCGCAGTGGCCGGTGTACGTCCACTCGTCATGCAGGGTGAGCGCCGTCGGCACCCGGGCGGTCAGCGCCGTCAGCGACCGGAGGTCGAAGTACTCGTTGTGCAGGTTGTGCAGATGGACGAGGTCGGGCGTGAACCCCGCCAGCTCCAGGAGGGCCCGGCTGCCCGGATAGTCGAAGAACTCGCGGCCCTTCGCCCGGCTCCGGAGATAGGCAACCGGATGCGGTGAGAGGAGCGCGCGCCGGACCGGCTGGAGCGCCGGGCTGCGCCGGGCGAGTGGCCTGAGCAGCCGCGCCGCCACGCGCCGGGCGAACCGCCCGGAGTCCGGAACGCTCGCCGGGATCAGGTGGACGTCCGGATCGTGCGTGGTCCGGGTCCCGACGGCCATCGCCGAGGTATGGCCCCGGCTGCGGTAGCCGCGAAAGAGCGCGTAGCCGATTTTGTGCGCGCCACCGCCACCGTCCGAGGCGCTGACCTGGAGGATCCTCAAGGCCGGCGCACGAGGCGGCCAACCTGGCGGCCAACCTGGCGGATGACGCCCGAGCTGGTTCGCCCGCCCAGGCGCCGGGCCCGGCGCGCGACGCGACGAACGATGCTCCTCGAGCCGGCGTCCACGACGTCGAGGGCTTTCAGCGCCCGGCGGCCGAAGCCGTACCAGCGCGAGCGCAGGAGTCGTTCGATGTCCGCCGTGTCGCGCAGCTCGCCCGGCCTGCTCCGCGCCAGGTCGTCGACCATCCGGGTGATCTGCTCGGGATGCGGACCGGCGTAGCGCTCGAGCCAGCTCGGGAAGTCGTAGACGTTGTGGACGCGGTACGGCCGGCCGAGCCGCAGGAACGCGTCCTGCGCCCAGGCGACCGCTCCGGGGCGCTTCGACCAGCTGGCGTGGCCGTAGTAGTCGCACTTCTCGATGACCTGCTTCGGCAGCAGCAGCGAGTAGTGGTAGAGGTGGATGCCCTGGCGGGCGAGATCCTCGCCGCGCAGCCAGTTGCCGGCGCGCAGATCGCGTCCCTCCGGGTCGAGGACGGTCGGCGGCCGGTGGCTCGCATACGCGTAGCCCGGGCCCCACCGGAACAGGCGGTGGTAGTAGGTCGCGCCGCGCCGCAGGTACCACCCGTCCGCGGTGTAACCGAGGCCGCCCCAGAACGTGATCTGCTTGAACGTGACCGCCGTGATCGTCGGGTCGTCACGGAGCATCCCGACGACGCGCGTCATCTCCTCGCCGCGGTAGAGCTCGTCGATGTCGACCTGCCAGAGATAGTCCCCCGTCGCCCGCTTGGCGTAGGCCCGGCTCTGCTCGTCCTTCTCGCCCGGCCAGAAGCCGCTGGGATGCCCCTCGTCCTCGGCGGTGACGATCGAGACCTTGCCCTCGGGGTCCTCCTCGCGCTTGAACCGGCGGAGCTCGGCCAGCGTGCCGTCGCGCGAATGCCCCTCGGCGGTGGCGATGTTCACGGCCCCCGGCGCGGCCCCCTCGACCACGATGATCTCGTACGCGAACCGATACAGCGATCGCAGCGTGTAGCTCGTGAACGGCTCGCCGTTCAGCACGATCACGCCGAACGTGATCCTCGGCTCGCCGGTGGTCGCGGCGGTCACGCCGGCTCGGCCGCCATGCGTCGCGCGTCCCGGCGAACGAAGGTGAAGTTCCAGCCATCGACCGCGACGAGGTCGTAGCCCCTGCCGAGAACGCGTCGGATCGTCGACCAGAAGCGATAGGCGCTGACCGGCTGGTCGACCTCGAAGCACAGGACCTGGGGCAGGATGCCGGCTCGCAGGGTCGCGGCGATCACCTTGTGCTCCGCGCCCTCGATGTCGAGCTTGAGCAGGTCGATCGAGGTGTGGCCAAGCTCGGCCATGATCGATTCGATGCTCACGACAGCGGCTTCGAACCACTCGCTCGTGTGCTGCAGGTTGACGACCGAATGGGAGACGTGCGCTGGGTCTCGGGGACGGTAGAACTTCATGACCGTGTTCGAGGACCATAGCCCGACCGGCCGGAAGCGGAAGTGCGCCTCGCGGCTCGCGATCGGCTCCGCGTATGCGATCGCTCGCGGCGTCGGGTCGAAGGCGAAGACGTCGCAGCCGAACCGCTCGATGACGCCCAGGTCGAAGCTGACATCCTCGCCGACGCCGCCGTCGTAGCAGCGCCAGGCCGGGCCGATGAGCACCGTCGGTACGATCCATCCGCCATAGGTCGTGCCGATCTTCTCGAGACCGAGATCGGGGCGTTCGCGAACGCTCCGGATGACCGACCGGCGAACGCGGCGGAGGGCCCAGCCCCGGGCCCGCGGCAGGATGGTCACGGCGTTGGGACGGGGCGGAGCCGGGCCGCCTGCAGCAGCCCGATCAGGAAACGGCGCCAGACGCGCACCAGGTTCGACAGGATCAGGCCCCGCGGCGAGGCCAGGATCACGAAGGTCGTCCAGTAGAAGGGATTCTTCGTGGCCCTGATCGTGAGCGAGGACCGCAGGTAGGCGCCCACGGAGCTGAGGTCCAGCGACCGGATGCCGGTCGTCGCCTCGTCCATCACGACCCGGACGGAGGGATCCGTCCGCAGCTCGAAGCCCTTGCGTGCGGCGCGAATCGTGAACTCGTAATCGGACAGGTAGTGCGGCAGCAGGATCGTGTGCCATCGCCCGAGCTCGACGAAGTCCGCGCGCCGGAGGAACAGGTCGCGCGTCGGGAAGCAATCGATGTCCTGCGGCTCGAACGCGGGGGTGAATGCCAGCTTTCGCCAGTCGACATGCACGCCGATCCCGGCCGGCTCGCCCGTCTGGGCGCTCGACGGCTGGGCGAGCAGCAAGACCCGCCTGCCGTCCGGCATCGCGGCGCGGGCCGCTGCCAGGAAGTCCGGCTCGAAGGTGGTGTCGTCGTTGGCGAGGAGGACGAGGTCGCCCGGCGCGCGCGGCCGGCGCTTGAGCCAGCGGCGGGCCTGCTCGAGGCTGCCGGCCCACCACCAGTCCCCGGAGCCACGGATGACGGTCACCGAGGGGATGACCGAACGGACCGCGTCGGCAGTGCCGTCCCGGGAGCCGTCGTCGACGAGGACGAGGTGGAAGCCCTGGTCGGTCTGCGCGGCAAGGCAGCGCGCAAACCGCTCGGTCAGCGCCCGACGGTCGTGGACGGGGGCCAGCACGTAGATCGTGCCGGCGGGTGCCTGCTCGTGGGCACGGGCCGCTGTCATGCCCGGGGAACGCTCATCATCGGAGTGGACAGTATCCCACGCTGACCCGGCGGCTCCGACGAGACAGCCGCGGGTGGGTGGGTGTCGGTCGATCCCCCTATCCTCGAACGCAACGAGGCCCGGTCCGCGGGACCGCGCCCGAATCCGCGCGCCGCCGGAGGGAAGATGAAGCTGTTTCTGATCGGGGCTGGCCACGTTGGCCTCGTCACCGCGGTCGGCATGGCCCGGCTCGGCCACCGCGTGACCGTCGCCGACATCGACGCGGCCCGAATCGACGGCCTCAAGGCCGGCCGGGCACCCATCTTCGAGCCCGGTCTCGAGGACGCCATCACCGAGCTCGGCGACCGCCTGGCTTTCACCACGGAGCTGCGCCCGCCCCGCGACGCCGGCCACTCGTTCGTGGCGGTGAGCACCCCATCCGGGCGCGACGGCCCGCTCACGATCGACAACGTGCTCCAGGTCGTCGAGGCGCTCCTCGACGGGACCGGCCCCGATCACACGATCGTGGTCCGCTCGACGCTGCCGATGACCGCCCCCGGCGCGCTGACGGCGCTTCGCGGCGGACGGCCCGGGACGCCCGCGATCGTGACCAACCCCGAGTTCATGCGCGAGGGCTCGGCGCTGCGCGATTTCGAGCGCCCTGGGCGCGTCGTCGCGGGCTGGCTCGAGGAGCGGGATCGCCCGGCCGCGGCTCGCGTCCTGGAGCTGTACGCCGGCATCGAGGCCCCGACCCTGGTCGCCGACGCCAGCTCGGTCGCCCTGATCAAGCTCGCCTCGAACGTCTTCCTCGCGATGAAGGTGGCGTACGCCAACGAGCTCGCCCGCCTCGCGGATGCCTTCGGGGCGGACGCGCCGCTCGTCGCGGATGGGCTGGGCATGGACGGGCGAATCGGCCGGGGCTTCCTTGACGCCGGCCCCGGCTTCGGCGGCTCGTGCCTGCCCGAGCAGGCGGTCGCGCTGGCCCGCATGGCCGCATCCGCGGGCGTCGCCGCGCCCCTCATCGACTCGGTCTCAAGCTCCAATCGGACCCACCAGGCCGCGATCGTCAGCCGACTTGGCGAACTCCTCGGCGGCGGGCCGGGCAGGGAAAGATTGCGCGGCGCCCGGATCGGGCTGCTCGGCCTGGCGTTCAAGGCCAACACCGACGACGTGCGGGAATCGCCGGCGCTGGCGATCGCGACCGAGCTCCGCGCCGCCGGGGCGACGGTCACCGGTACGGACCCGCGCGCCGCCGATCGGGCTCGGCGCGCCGATCCAGCCCTCGTGACCGCCCCGGACCCGGCGGCCGCCGCCGCAGATGCCGATGCCGTGTTGATCGTCACCGAGTGGCCTGAGTACGGCGCGCTCGACTGGGCGCCGGTCGCGGCGGCGATGCGCGGCGACCTCGTCTACGACACGCGCGGCATCGCCGATCCCGAACGGGTCGCGTCCGCCGGGCTTCGCCTGGAGCGCCTCGGGCGACCCTGAGCCGACGCCGGGCCCCGCACCCACGCGGCTGGTCCGACGCCTTGCGGTACCATTCGGCCCCGCCAACGCGCCAGGCGTGATCGGCGCGCCCGACATCGAACAGGACACCCGTACCGCATGACGCTCCGAGCCAGACCCGTCGCACGCCGACGGGGCCGTGCCGGCTGGGATTCCGGCGACCGCCGCAACACCCTCATCAACGCCGGCTTCTTCATCGCGATCGGCCTTGCCGTCCTCATCCTCCTCGGCTACGCGGCCTGGAGCTGGTACGACGGCCACTTCGGCGCCGCAGCCGTGGTCAACGGCCAGGTCATCACCAAGGACGACCTGCGCAACCGGCTCGCGATCGAGAACTTCCGGCTCGACTACATCGAGAGCCGCATCAAGACCCTCGAGGCCAAGGGCCGCATCTCCAGCGCCGACGCCCAGCAGCAGGTCGATTTCCTCAACCAGCGCCGCCAGCAGCTGGCGAACCTGACCCTCCAGCGGCTGGTCGACGGCACGCTGATGGCGAAGCTCGCGGCCGATGACGGCGTCGCCGTGACCGACGCGGAGGTCGATGCGCAGCTCGTTTCGGAGGCGACGACGTCGGAGCAGCGTCACGTCTGGATGATCGCGGTCGAGCCCGCGACGGACCCCGCCACCGGCCAGGTCGGGGAGGCCCAGAAGCGGGCCGCGCTCGTTCGGGCCCAGCAGGCGTTTGCCCGGCTCAAGAACGGTGAGTCCTGGGACGACGTCGCCCGGACGATGTCAACGTCGGGGCTCGCACCCCAGAGCGGCGACCTCGGCTGGCTGTCGAAGGACAGCGGCTACGACGCGGATTTCATGACCGGCGTGTTCGCGGCCGAGCTCAACGCGCCGACCACGGTCATCCAGGGCGCCGACGGGACCTACCGCATCGGGCGGTACACCGAGGTCGCTGCCCAGGAGGTCGATGCGAACCTCCAGCCCTCGATCGTCGATATCGGCATCAAGCTCGACGACTACCGCGTCGCCGCTCGCGCCGACGTTGTCCGCAAGAAGCTCTCGGACAAGGTCGTCGCCGACATGTCGAAGCCCGGCCCGCAGCGACACGTGCTCCAGATCTACCTGCCCGAGCCCAACGCGCCGACGGTCACGACCGAGAGCGGCGTGAAGGTCCGCCACATCCTCTTCGCGCCGAACGACGACGCCACCAAGGCCGCGGACGTCCCGGCCGGCGACCCGGCATGGGCCAGGGCCAAGGCGGCTGCCGACGCGACCTACCTCGAGCTCAAGACGCATCCCGACACCTTCGACGCGCTGGCACGTGGGCTCTCGGATGAGCCGTCGGCGAAGTCGACCGGCGGAAAGCAGCCCTGGTACTACCCGTCCAGCTCGCTCGAGCAGGCCTTCAAGGACGCGATCTTTGCGCCCGGCCTGACGCCCGGCCAGCTGCTCCAGCCCGTCAAGACGGCATTCGGCTGGCACGTGATCCAGATCATGCGACCGACGGGCGACGGCGATGCCGCCTGGCTCGCGGCGATCAAGGCCAAGGTCACGGACGACGCGTCGTTCAAGCAGCTCGCGAAGGACAACAGCGAAGGACCCGAGGCGATGGCCGGCGGCGACATCGGCTGGATCGCCCCGGGACAGCTCGCGGACAAGGTCGACGCCGCCATCTTCGGGACGGCCGTCGGCTCGCTCTCGGCGGTCGTCACCGTCGACCAGGGCGGCGTCTACCTGATGAAGGTGCTCGCCGAGGAGACGAGGACGCCGACCGACGCGCAGCTCAAGATCTTCAAGGACAGCGGCTTCTCCTACTGGTACACCCGCCAGAAGGAGAAGGCCAAGATCGACTATCCCCTCGGGACCGCCTCGGCGACCGGCTAGACCCGCGAATGCTCGATGCCCTCGTCGCCGAAGCGACCGATCGCTGGGGCCTCGACGTCTCGGCCGGCATCCAGGTGGTCGCGGCGGAGCGCCTGCCCGCGACGCCGATCGAGGCCTCGCGACCGCTGCTGATCGTGCCCCTGGCAATCCTCGCCGGGGTCGGGGAGCTCCCGCCACGGATGACCCCGCCCGCGAGCGCGCTGCCCGGGCGGCACGGGCCCGCCGGACGCGATCCGCTGGCCGTCCTCGGTCGGCTCTATCCGGCCGATGCCACGGTCGCGCGGCTCGGCGATCCCCCGGTCGGCGCCGGCGGTCTGCCCTCGGCCGGGCTCGAGGCCGGGCTCGAAGCCGGGACCGTCGCGGGCCTGACGGCCGACGACCTCCTCGGTCCGCTTTACCTCCCGCCGATCGCCCCCGAGCTCGCCGCCGCCGGCCCGTGGGCGATGCCATATATCAGCGATCGTCTCCGCCAGCCCGACGGCTGCCCGTGGGACCGGGAGCAGACGCACGCCTCCCTTCGGAAGCACCTGCTCGAGGAGACGTACGAGGTGTACGACGCGCTCGAGGCTGGCGTCACGCCGGAGCTGGCGGAGGAGCTCGGCGACCTCCTGCTCCAGGTCGTGCTCCATGCCCAGCTGGCGGCCGAGGCGGGCGCGTTCGACCTGGCCGACGTCCAGGCGTCGATCGCCCGCAAGATCGTTCGCCGCCACCCCCACGTGTTCGGTGACGCCGTCGCGCGGACCGCGGCGGACGTCAACCGGCAATGGGAGCGGATCAAGGCCGAGGAGCGCGCCGAAGCGGCCGGATTGCCGGACACGGTCGAAGCTACCGACGCCGCCGACGCGCCCGACAACGAGGGTCGCGGCCGAAGCCACGCCGGGACCGCCGCCGGCTGGACGCCGAAGAGCGCCCTCGACGGCATCAGCAGGTCCATGCCCGCGCTCGCCGCGAGCCAGGAGATGCAGGAACGGGCGGCGGCCCTCGGCTACGACTGGCCGAACGTCGATGGCGTGCTCGACAAGGTCGCCGAGGAGCTCGGCGAGCTCGCTCAGGCGGCGTCCGCCGTGGACCGCCAGGAAGAGTTCGGCGACCTCCTGCTGGTCGTGGTGAACGTCGGGCGCAGGCTCGGCATCGAGTCGGAAGCGGCCCTGCGGGCGGCGAACGCCAAGTTCCGGGAGCGCTTCCGGCGGGTGGAGCGGATGGTCGCCGCACGCGGCGTCGCGATGCGCGACCTCGACTTCGCGACCCTCGACGAGCTGTGGGATGCTGCCAAGGCTGAGGAGCGGGCCGCAGCCGCGAGCCCGCCGCTGACCGTCGGGAGTGAGGACGTGCGATGACCATCGGTAATCGACCCCCGTCGGTGCGCGCCGACGGCCGGGGTCCGCGCGACCTCCGCCCGGTCATCATGACGCTGGGCGTGCTCAAATGGGCCGAGGGCTCGTGCCGCATCCGCGCCGGCGACACGGAGGTCCTGTGCGCCGCGACCATCGGCGACCGGGTGCCGCCACACCTCCGCGGCAAGGGCACGGGCTGGGTCACGGCCGAGTACTCGATGCTTCCACGCGCGACGGCGGAGCGGTCCGATCGCGAGTCGGTCAAGGGCCGGATCGGTGGTCGGACGCACGAGATCCAGCGCCTGATCGGGCGGTCGCTGCGTGGCGTGGTCGACCTCGCGAAACTCGGTGAGCGCACGATCACGGTCGACTGCGACGTCCTCCAGGCCGATGGCGGGACGCGCTGCGCCTCGATCACGGGCGGCTACGTCGCACTCGCCGCGGCGCTCATGGGCGCGGGCCTGGAGCGGACGCTGATCGGCAAGGTTGCCGCGATCTCGGTTGGCATCGTCAACGGCATCGAGGTGCTCGATCTCGACTATCCCGAGGACTCCCACGCCCAGGTCGACGCGAACGTGGTCGGGACCGACGCCGGGACCTATGTCGAGGTCCAGGCCACGGCCGAGGGCGTGCCCTTCGACCGGGCACGGATCGACTCCCTGCTGGACCTCGCCAACGAGGGCCTGGCTCGCCTGTTCGAGGCGCAGACGGCGGCGCTCGCCACGGTCCGCCGCTGAGCGGTCCGCCGCTCAGCCGTCGGCTGCCGAGCGGTCGGGGCCTGGCCGCCCGGTCGAAGCCACGCCTGGTCGTCGCGACCCACTCGGAGCACAAGCTGGGCGAGCTCTGGGACCTGCTTCGCCTCGATGGCGTCGATCTGGTGTCGGTTGACGAGCTGGGCGTGCCGGGCGAGCCGGTCGAGGACGGCTTGACGTTCGAGACCAACGCCAGGATCAAGGCCCGGTTCGCCGCCCGGGCGACGGGCTTGCCGGCCCTCGCTGACGACTCCGGCCTGGAGGTCGATGCGCTCGATGGCGCGCCGGGCGTACGTACCCGGCGCTACGCCGGCGCCGACGCGACGGACGCGCAGAACAACGCGAAGCTGCTGCGCGAGCTGGCCGACGTGCCCCCGGACCGGCGCGGCGCGCGCTACGTCTGCGTCCTCGCACTCGCGATGCCGGATCCGGCAGCCCCCGGCGGGCTGCGGATCGTGACACGCCGAGGCACGAGCCGCGGCCGGATCGCGACGGCGCCGCGTGGGCGGGGAGGCTTCGGCTACGACCCGCTGTTCGAGCCGGCCCGGGAGCGGCCGGGTGGGCGAACGTTCGGCGAATACGGCCGCGAGGAGAAGGATACGATCTCGCACCGCGGCCGCGCCGCGCGCCGGATGAGCCCGCTGCTTCGACGCCTCGAGCTCTAGCCGGGGGCGCGATGCCGGGCTCGACCCGGGAGGGGTGGAATCAACGACGCCGGACGGTTCCATCAGCCTGCCAGCTACCGTCCGGCGCCGCCCGTGAGACGCCGACGTCAGGCGGTCGGTTCCCGGATCGGGGAGTGGCACCCCCTATGATTGGCGGCGCCCGTCGGGGCGTAGCGCAGCCTGGTAGCGCACATGCTTTGGGAGCATGAGGCCGTGGGTTCGAATCCCACCGCCCCGACCACCACCTCGGTCAGCCGCCCTGGCCCTGACCGTTGGTCGCGTGGGGCGCACCCATGACGCCGCCCACCCGGCCCTCGCGGATGTTGTCGTTGCCGACCGGCTCGCGCGCGATTCCCGGGCCATCGAGCAGGTTCTCGCGGGAGCTGGCCCGCATCGGCGGCTGCCCGCCTGAGTCGGGATCCTCCTGGCCGGCGCCCGGCGCACGCATCGGCTCCTCGCCGGGCTGCGCCGGTGGCCCGTCGTTGGGCTGCGCCGGTGGCCCGTCGCCGGGCTGATCGGGCGCCCCAGGCCCGTCCGGGGGCTCGCGATCGGGATCCCAGGGATCCGACGGGCCGCGTTCGATGGTCATGGGAAGCCTCCTGTCGGCGTACGTCCTGGAAGCGTGCGTGGGCTGAGGCACGCGGAGCGGAACGCCGCGCGCGTTGGCCTATCGACTGCGTTCCAGCGCGGCGTGCGTGATGATTGCGCGCGCCGGCTGGCGCACCGCGGAAGGCGACGCACTTGTCTCAAGTCACCGTGTGGCATGGGACGGCTGGCGCAAGGTCGATTGGGCGAGGATGCGTCGAACGCACGGGCTGACCGCGGCCGCGCCATGGATCATCTCGGCGGAGGGAGGGTCATGACGGAATTCACCGACGACAACGCGCAGCTGGACCACGCCGCCGACCTTCGGCGCGCGTCGGACCTGTTCGTGCAGCGGCTCGACCGACTGCAGGAGCTCGAGACGCGCAAGCGCGAGCTGCCGCCCGACCAGCCCGAGTTCATCCGGCTCGCCCGCGAGGTCGAGGACATGGCCCGGGCGCTGCTCTTCGCCGGCGGTCAGCAGGTGGAGCTCGCGGAGGAGGTCCATCGCGAGGCGAAGACCAACGACGTCGCCATCGACCAGTCGATCCGTGACACGCCGCCGCGCCGGGACGCCGTGGCGATCCTCGCCGACTGGCGGGCGGCCGAGCGCAGGCTCGCGGCCGCGGAGCTGGGCTCCGACGACGAGACGGCTGCCCGGGGGAACGTCGAGCGCCTCCGGAACGAATACCGGCTGATCACCGCCCCGAACCCGAACGACCGCAACGCCTGACGCGCCCGTTGCGCGCTCGATAGGCTTCGGCGCGTGACGCCCGCCCGCCGACCCATTCGTGTTGGCATCCAGCTGCCAGAGGTCGAGCGCGTCGTTCGCTGGCCGGAGTACGTGGCGCTCGCGAAGGCCGCCGAGGACGTCGGGTTCGACACGCTGTGGCTCGGCGACCACCTCCTGTACCGCTATGGGGACGGCTCCACCCGCGGGCCGTGGGAGGTCTGGACGATCCTCTCGGCGCTCGCCGCGAGCACCTCGCGGATCCGGCTCGGGCCGCTCGTCGCGTCGACCGCGTTCCACGCGCCGGCGATGCTCGCCAAGCTTGCCGCGACGGTCGACGAGGTGAGCGGCGGGCGGCTGATCCTCGGCCTCGGCGCCGGCTGGAACGAGACCGAGTTCCGGGCGTTCGGCTTCCCATTCGACCACCGGATCTCGCGCTTCGAGGAGGCGTTCACGATCATCCGCACGCTCCTGCGCGAGGGCGCGATCGACTTCGACGGCCGCTTCTTCCAGGCCCGCGACGCCGTCCTGCTCCCGGCGTCGACGCGCCCGGGCGGGCCGCCGCTGATGGTCGGCAGCATCGGTCCGCGGATGCTCGAGATCACGCTCCCGCACGTCAATGCCTGGAACGTCTGGTACGCCGAGACGGGTAACTCGCCTGCGGGCCTCGAGCCGCACCTCCGGCGCGTCGACGAGATCAGCCGGAAGGTCGGGCGCGACCCCGCCGAGATCGAGCGCACCGCGGCGGTCCTGGTGCGCCTCCCCGAGGGGAAGGGCCGGGTGATGGGCGACACGACGCAGGCCGGCGTGCCGCCGTTCCAAGGCTCGCCGATGGAGCTCGCGAGCCTGCTCCGCGAATACGCAGCCCTCGGCGTCGCCGAGGTCCAGCTGGTCGTCGACCCGATCACGATCGAGTCCGTCCAGGCCCTCGCTCCCGCGCTCTTGGAGCTCGATCGAGGCTAGGGAGCGCGTCGCCCGGGACCGCGCCAAACCGCACGGCGAAAGGATCTCCGCCGGCCTCGTATTGGGGGCTCGCCGAGAGGCCCGGCAACAGGTCCGCTGCTACCATCGAGGGGAAGGGGGTCGCTATTGCGAGATTCGCATCCGGCTGAGGAGAATCGCCGGAATCGCCGCCCGGATGAGCTCTCGCCCCTCGACAAGCGCATCATCGAGCACCTCCAGCAGGACGGCCGGCGGCCGTTCACGCAGATCGCCGCGGCGCTGGGTGTCTCCGAAGCAGCGGTGCGCGCCCGCACCAATCGGCTCGTCGAGCGTGGCATCCTGCAGATCGTCGGCGTGGCCGACCCGGACAAGCTCGGTTTCCAGCAGGCGCTGATCGGCGTTCGCTGCCAGCCGGGCAAGCTCCTCGAGGTTGCGGAGGCCCTCGCGAGCATGCCCGAGGTCGACTACGTCGTGGTAACGACAGGCCGTTTCGACGTCCTGATCGAAACCGTGGCCGAGGACAACGAAGGGCTCCTGCACTTCCTCGCCGACCGCCTCCAGCGGATCGACGGCGTGCGCGACACCGAGACGTTCTCGTACCTGCGACTCGTGAAGCAGACCTACCAGTTCGGAACGCGGTGATGCCGGCACTCTCAAACCTGATCCTCGCTTCGATCGGCATCCTGGTCTTCTTCGCGTTCGCAATCTTCCTGGGCCCCACTGTCTGGGCCGGCCGACGGGTCTTCGGACGGGGCTCTGAACACGGTGAGACAAGGTTGGGTGGCATGCCGGGCACCGAAGACGGACCGCGCGACGACGCCTCCGCCGCGGCGATGAGCCGGGCGCTCGTTCCGGTCGCCGACGTCGACCCGGATCCGCCCGCGGGGAAGCTCGGCGCTGTGACCAGCGACCCCAGCCTCGAGGACCGGGTCATCCGGATCGTGAGCTGGGCGTTCCTGATGGCCGTCGCCGTCTTTGCCGCGGCGAGCGGAGCCTGGACCGCCGAGCTGCCCACGATCGTCGTCGCGATCGCGATCACCGGCCTCCTGATGCTCATCCTCCAGGACGTCCTGCCCCGGACGGCGTTGCGCCGCGCGGGCGGTCCTCTACAGGGCCTGCTGGCGCTGGTCTTCACCACCGGCCTCGTCGCGCTGACCGGCGGCCTCCAGAGCCCGTTCACCTTCGGGTTCCCGCTCATCGTGGGCGCCGGGGCCCTCCTCGTAGCGCCGCGAATCGCGCTTGCGCTCGCCGTCCTTACGACGGCCTGCTACCTCGCGGCCGGCCTCGTCGCCGACCCGACGCCCGAGATCGGGCCGCTCGTCCAGATGGCCGTCACCCTGACCGGCGTCTTCCTGCTCGCCTACATCGGCGCATCGGTGGGCCGGGAGCAGCGCCGGGCGCGCGACGCCGCCATCCGCCTGTCGACCCTCGACTCCCTGACGGGGCTCTTCAACCGGACGTACTTCTTCACCGCCCTCGAGCGGGAGATCGCGCGGGGCGACCGCTCCGGCCGGGCGTTCTGCCTGGTCATGCTCGACCTCGACGACCTGAAGGCGGTCAACGACCGGTTCGGGCACGTGGCAGGCGACCAGGTGCTGCGGGCCGTGGCGGACATCGTACGAATCGGCGTCCGCAAGATCGACGTCGCGGCGCGCTACGGCGGCGACGAGTTCGTCGCGCTGCTGCCCGAGACCGACCCGACGGGCGGCTGGGTCCTGGCCGAGAAGATCCGCCTGACCGTCGCGGAGCAGGGCCTGCCGGGCGTCGACCCCGGCCCCACGATCTCGGTCGGGGTCGTGTCGTACCCGGCCGACGGACGGTCGGCCGACGCGCTCCTCGTGAGCGCCGACCGGGCGATGTACGCCTCGAAGCGCGGCGGCAAGAACCGGGTAGCACGGGCCACCACCGAGCCGATGGTCCTGTCCATCGAGCCGATCGAGGCAGCGCGGCCACGCGAGGGCGAGCGCGCCGGCTAGCGCTCGTCATGGCGCTTCCGGGCGCCACCCGGCGCGCGGTGTAGCATCGCCGGGCGATGACCGACGGCGACCGACCGCGACCTTTCGAGGCCCGGCCCAAGGGCTTCTCGACCCGCGCGATCCGGGCCGCGTCCCGAACCCCCCCCGTCGCCCAGCGCTCCACTTCGGTGCCGATCTACCAGACGGCGACATTCACCTCAGAGGATGCCGAGGGGCTCGGCGACGTCGTCGGCGATCCGTGGGCGGGGTACTCATACAGCCGCCTCTCGAATCCCACGACCCAGGCGCTCGGCGATGCCTACGCGGAGCTCGCCGGCGGAGAAACCGGGTACGCCTTCGCCTCTGGGATGGCGGCGATCCACGCGACCCTCGCCGCGCTGCTGAAGGCGGGTGACCGGGTCGTCGCGCCGACGGCCCTGTACGGCTCGACGCGCACCCAGCTGACCGGCTATTTCGGCCGCTTTGGCATCAGGGTCGAGCTCGTCGACGTGAACGACCTCGATGCGGTCCGGCGCGCTGTCGCAGCCGCGCCGACGCGCATCCTGTACGCTGAGACATCGGCCAACCCGACGACGTTCCTCGCCGACCACCAGGCCCTCTCGGGGATCGCGCGCGAGCACGGCGCGGCCTACGTTGCCGACAACACCTTCGCCTCGACCTACGTCTGCCGGCCGCTCGAGCTCGGTGCCGACCTGGTGATCGAATCGGCGACGAAGTACCTCGGCGGCCATAGCGATCTCATCGCTGGCCTCGTCGCCGGCCCGCGCGAGCTCGTTGCGAAGGTCGCCCGAACCCAGGTGGAGACCGGCGCGACCCTCGGGCCGTTCGAGGCCTTCCTCGTGCTGCGCGGCCTGCTGACCCTCGCTGTCCGGATGGACCGCCACGCCGCCAACGCGCTGGCCCTCGGGACCTGGCTGGAGGGCCAGGACGGCGTGCGACGGGTCTTCTATCCGGGTCTCGCGAGCCACCCCCAGCGAGCGGTCGCGGAACGCCAGTTCCGCCGAGGCAACGGCGGCGGGGTGCTGGCCTTCGAGGTCGTCGGCGGCCGGGTCGGCGGGCAGGCGGTCATCGATACCCTGCGCCTGACCGAGCTCACGGCCTCGCTCGGGAGCGTCCACACGATGGTTGTCCATCCGCCCTCGACCTCGCAGCGCCAGCTGTCCGAGGCTGAGCTCATCGAGAGCGGCGTCACCCCGGGCCTGCTCAGGGTGAGCGTCGGGCTCGAGGACGTTCCGGATCTCCGCGACGATTTCGAGCGGGCACTCGCCGCGGCGCGAGCGGCCGTCGCCGTCCCGGCCGGGGTCTGATCAGGCCCACGCTTGGCGAGCCTGACGATCGAGCGGCCCGCGGGCCACGCAGCGGGCCGGCCCGAAGGCCGCGCCGCCCCGAGCCTCGCAGCGCGCGCCGGCATGCGTCTGTGGCGGCTGTTCACGTCGGTCAACTTCGCGGTCGTCCAGATCGTGGCCGTGGCCGTGCTCGCGGTGTTCGGGATGACAATCCGGCAGCTGCCGGGCTTCGCGTTCCGCTCGGCCGGCGACTACGCGACGCAGATGGACAAGCTGCGCTCGATCTACGAGCCGGCCCTCGGTGTCGGCCTGGTCGACGTCATGGAGCGCCTCCAGCTCTTCCGCGTCTTCAGCTCGACGCCCTTCAGCGTCGCGCTACTCGTCCTCGCGGTCTCGATCCTGATCTGCACGATCGACCGGCTGCCGCGGCTGTGGCAGCAGTCGGCCACGATCCGGGTCGTCCAGCCAGACGCGTACTTCGACCCGCAGCTGCCCGATCGCGTCTCGATTGCAGCCGGGCCGGGGCTCACGGCGGCCGCAGTTGGCCGCGCCCTCCGCGACCACCACTTCTCGGTCCGGGAAGCGGCCGGCCCTGACGGCTCGAGCTTCGTCTACGGTGACCGCAATCGCTGGGTGAAGCTCGCGACGCTCGTCTCGCACCTCGGCCTGATCCTGTTCCTGGTGGCCGGGCTCGTGACGGCCCGCCTCGGCGACGAGCAGGGGCTCGTGGTCGCGGAGGGGGACACGCTGACGGTGCAGCCGATCGGGACGCCGGGCCTGCTCCTGGTCAAGAACCTTGGCTTCGATGCGCCGGGCCTCGAGACCGGCGTGCCCAGCGACTTCACGACCGACCTCGCGGTCTATCGCGACGGCGAGCTCCTGGCGCGCAAGACGATCCGCGTCAATGACCCGCTGACGGCGGGCGGCTACACGTTCCACCAGAACGGCTTCGGCCCGGCGCCCGACATCGAGATCAAATCCACCATCGACGGCTCGGTCCTGTGGTCCGGCCCCGTCCCGCTGACTGACGCCGCGGGCGGCCGGCCGTTTGGAGCCATCCCGATCCCGGGGCGGCCCTATGGCCTCGAGTTGCTGCTCGATCGAACGGACACGGGCGTCGGGACGCTGATCACCCTGCCGTACGCCGTTCGCGGCACGAATCCTGACGGCACGCCGGACATCGTGCAGGGCTTCCCGGTGCTCGTGGTGCGCGGCGACACGGTGACCATGGAAGGCCTCGACATGAGCGTCCACCTGCGGGGCTTCAGCGACTACACGCTGCTGATCGCGAAGCGCGACCCCGGCCAGCCGATCATCTGGGGCGCGTTCATCACCCTCCTCGCCGGCCTCGCGGTGACGTTCTACCTGCCCCGGCGACGCGTCTGGGCGAAGCTCCGTGGGGATGGCCGGCTTGATCTCGTGGGCCGATCGGATCGCCAGGTCGACTTCGACCGGGAGTTCGGCAGCCTGGTCGATGCCCTGGTCGTCGCGCGGGGGCCATCGGGCAGCCCGGCCTCGCCGTTGAGTTCGACCTCGGCAACGGGGCCGACAGGGTGACCGACCTCGCCGCGCTGGCGGCCGAGCTGCTGCCCGGCGCGACGTGGGTCGGCGGGCCCAAGGCCAAGGGCGGTGAGCCGTCCGCGACGGGCCGCTCCATCGCGTGGGTGCGGATCCTCCGAGCCCGCGTTCCGGCCTTCGACGCCCTCGAGTCGGGCGACCTGGTCATCGCGCCGGCGTCGGCCCTCGCCGTCGTGGCGCCCGGCGAGGGCGAGCTGCGGGACCTCGTCGCGGCGCTCGCCGCCGTGCCGGTCTCGGGCGTGCTCCTCCTCGAGAGCGAGGCGGGCGCCGGCACGACGCCGTTCGATGCGGCGGATGCGGCCGCAGCGGCACTCGGCTCGGCCGGCGTCCCGGCGATGCGGGTGGCCCGGACGGATGCCGCGACCCTGGAGCGCAGCGTGGTCGGGTTCATCGTCGCGCGTGGCGCCGAGCTCGAGCGGCAGGCGGCCCTGCTCGAGGCCGAGCTGCGCCGCCGGGCGCTGGAGGGCGGCGGCGTGGCGGCCCTGGTCGCCGCGGTCTCGAGCTTCCTCGGCCGGGCGCTGGCGGTCGAGGCGAGCCGCGGCGAGGCGATCGTGGTCCACGCGCCCGCCGAGGTTCCAACCGCGGCCGCCGACGCGGCCCGGTATCAGGCGAGAGCCGGCGACCAGGCCGCTGTGGCGATGCGGGTCGCCCTACCATCCGCCTCCGGCGCCGCAGGGTCGGTGCTGATCCTGGGCGCCGAGCCGGCGTCGGAGCTTGGTCGGGTCACGCTGCCGCGCGTGGCCGGCCTGCTGGCGCTCGAGCTCGCCCGCGAAGAGGCGGTTCGGGGCGCGACCGATCGTGCGCGCCGCCCCGAGCCGATGCCGTCCGCGGGCCCGCCATGGGTCGTCGTGCTCGCCCGCCAGCGCGAGCCCGGCGGGGAGGACGATGCGCCGGCCGCCCGGACGTCGCGGGAAGGCGTGCGCCGGGCGCTCCGACTCCTGGCCCCGGCCCGGCGGATGAGCCTCCGAGGCGACGCGGACAGCCTCGAGATCCGCCTTGTCGCCGCCGGCACGGCCGAGGAGATGCGCCGGCTCGTCGCGGGGACGGGCGAGATCCTCGGCCGGTCCGTCGCGATATCGCGGGAGTTCGCGGTCCCCGCCGATCGGCCGGCCGCCGAGGCCGAGGCCCGAGCGACCCTCGAAGCCGCGCTCGTCCTCGAGCGCGCGCCGACGGTCGCCCGCGCGGACCGGCTGGCCGTCTACCGCATGCTGGGCGCGCTGCACAAGCTGCCTGACGGTCAGCGGCTCGCGCTGGCCGTCCTCGAACCGTTGCTCCACGCCCGTCCCGACGTCCGCCGCGAGCGCCTCGAGACCCTCCGCGTGCTGCTCGCCCATGGCAGCGTCGGCGAAGCGGCGGCGGCCCTCGGCGTGCATCGCAACACCGTGGCTTACCGCCTTCGCGGGATCGAGGCGGCGACGGGCTGGCGACTCGCAGATCCGGAGTTGCGGCTCCCGTTGGCAGTCGCGATCGGACTCGTGCAAGAAGAACAAGTCTGACCTCCTGTGGCGGGCGATTTGCCTGCTCAGCTGCCCTCCGGGCGATGGTAAGGTGACCTCCCGAGAAACCCGGCCGAGCCGTTCCTCGTGCGTGGCGCACAAGACGATCGGCGGGAACCGTCCGTCAGAAGGACAGGAGGCAGCGTCGGTGGTTGCGCCCTACGAAGCGGTGTCAGGCACGGAGCAGATCGAGCAGGCCAAGGCCAAGGGCATCCGGTTCATCCAGCTCCAGTTCACCGACATCATCGGTGTCGTCAAGGCGGTCACGATCCCGGTCCACCAGCTCGAGGGGTCGGTCCGGCACGGGACCTGGTTCGATGGCTCCTCGGTCGAGGGCTTCACCCGGATCGCCGAGAGCGACCAGTACCTCATGCCCGACATGCGAACCTTCTCGGAGATCCCGTGGTCGAACGGCACCGCGGCCCGGGTCATCTGCGACGTCTTCACGCCACGAGGCGAGCCGTTCGCCGGCGATCCGCGCTTCGTCCTCCGCCGCCAGGTCGAGCGCGCCAAGAAGCTGGGCTACATCGTCAACATGGGGCCGGAGCTCGAGTTCTTCCTGTTCCGACGTGGGGACGACGGCACGATCGAGCCGCTGCCCCACGACCAGGCCGGCTATTTCGACTTCAGCTCGGACCTCGCAACCACGATCCGGCATGACATGGTCGACGCCCTCGAAGCCTTCGGCATCCGCGTCGAGGCGGCCCACCACGAGGTCGCGGCGGGCCAGCACGAGATCGACTTCGAGTATGCCGACGCCCTCCAGACCGCAGACAACGCGATCACTTTCAAGTTCACGCTCAAGGCGATCGCCCAGCAGCACGGCCTTTACGCGACCTTCATGCCCAAGCCGATCCACGGCATCAATGGCTCGGGCATGCATACCCACCAGAGCCTCTATTCGATCGACGACGCTCGGAACTCGTTCGCCGACGCCGAGGCGTCGTACGGGCTGTCGCCGCTGGCCAAGTCCTACGCGGCCGGGATCCTGGCCCACGCCCGGGGCATGATCGCGGTCCTCGCGCCGCTCGTGAACAGCTACAAGCGGCTGGTCCCGGGCTACGAGGCCCCGACGTACCTGACCTGGGGCCGGACGAACCGGTCGGCGCTCATTCGCGTTCCGATGGTCTCGCCGGGCAAGTCGATCGAGGGCACCCGCCTCGAGGTCCGCTGCCCGGACCCCTCATCGAACACCTACCTTGCCTTCGCGGCGATGATCGCGGCCGGCCTCGACGGCGTCGAGAAGGGCCTCGAGCTCAGCGAGCCGGTCGAGGAGTCACTGTTCGAGATGGACGCGGCCCAGATCGCGGCGAAGTCGATCAAGGAGCTGCCAGGCACGCTCGGCGAGGCGCTCGACGAGCTCGAGAAGGACGACGTGATCCGCGAAGCCCTCGGGGACCACGTCTTCAGCCACTTCGTCGACGCCAAGCGCCTCGAGTGGGACGAGTACCGGACCCAGGTCTCCGACTGGGAGGTGGAGCGCTACCTCGAGCAGTTCTAGCGATCGCCTGTCGCGGGCCCCGCCTCGGTCCCCAGCAACACCACCGAGCGGCCGGGTTCTCCGGCCGCTCGGTTCGTTTATCGGCGAGCCATGTCGCCCTATGCTGCGCTGATGCCCGAACCGCCCCGACAGCTCGACCAGTGTGGCCCGAGCGCCATCCGCGTCGGCGACGGCTACCTGAGCACGTGGCGCCTGCGCGCCTCGACGCCGCTGCCCGACTGAGCCCGGCGCGAACCTGGCGCCGCCGGTGTCAATCGACGATCCACGCTCCGCCGCGTCGCCGCGGATCCACCCTGAGCGGACGCTCTGGCTGCTCTCGATCGCCCACGCGGTCAACCACGCCCAGGCGGTGGTCCTGCCGCTGATCTTCCTGCGGATCATCGACGAGTTCGGGGTTGGCGTGCAGGCGGTCACCTTCGTCGCGGCGGCGGGCGCGATCTCGTCCGGGATCATCCAGGCGAGCTACGCCTTCGTCACCCGTCACGTCGAGCGGCGCCTGCTGCTGACCGCCGGCGGGCTGCTCTTCGGGCTGGGCTTCGCGGCCCAAGCCGCGGCGACGTCCTTCTTCGGCTTCGCGGTGACGAACGTGGTGTCGAGAGTCGGCGGCTCGCCCCAGCACCCGGTCGGCAACGCGCTCCTGGTCGAGCAGTTCCCGACCGAGCGGCGGGGCTTCGCGATCAGCGCCCACATCTCGGGCGGCAACGTCGGCACGGTCGTCGCGGCACTGGCCGGCCCGCCGCTCCTCGCGGCTGCCGGCTGGCGGGGCGTCTCGATCGTCTTCGGGATCCCGGCGGCGCTGATCGCGGTGGCGATGTTCCGCTGGATTCGCGAGACCGGCGCCGACCGACTGGCCGCGATCCGCGAAGGCTCCGTGCGCGACGCGATGCGCACGATCGCGCGAAGCTCCACGATCAAGCGCACGTACCTCGCGTCCGTCTTCGGCGGCGGCGGGCGCGGCCTCGGCGTCGCGAACCTGTTCGCGCTGCTGTACATCACCCACGTTCTGGGGCTGCCCGAATCGACGACGAACCTCATGTACGCCGGGCTCATCGTGCTCTCGGTGCCGATGCCGCTCGTGGCGGGCTGGCTCTCGGACCGCTATGGGCGGCGGCCAACGATCCTCGGGGCCTACCTCGGCGGCGCCGCCGGGTTCGTGATCTTCATCGCCGCGGGCTCGAGCCTGCTGGGCCTGTGGGTCGGCATCGCGATCATGGGCCTGTTCTCGTTCGCCGAGAGCCCCCAGCTGCAGGCCCTCCTCGCGGACATCGTGCCAACGGGCATCCGGGACGTCGCTTTCGCCCTGTACTTCACGCTCGCCTTCGGCGTCGGCTCGCTGTGGACCGCCGCGTACGGCGCGATCATCGAGGCGACCGGGGAGGCGACCGGGCTGCCGATCGTGTTCGGGCTGATGGCCGCGTCGTTCGTCGGGGCGGCCGTCATCATGTACCCGGTCCGGGACCCGCCGCGCCGGTCGGCGCCGCGCGAATCGGCGCCGCGCCAGGGCCTCGCCGACTGACCTCCGGAGGCCCTCTGCTATGCTCCCCGAGCCCTGTCAAACGGGCACCTCAGTCGGGGCGTAGCGCAGCCTGGTAGCGCGCTTCGTTCGGGACGAAGAAGTCGTGGGTTCGAATCCCGCCGCCCCGACCATACTCACCGCTTCCCGATCCGAATACGTTGGCGTCCGCTCGAGCCCGAGGAGGAAGCCTTGACCCAGTACCACCTCGCCATCGACGAGGGCGATGTCGCCCCGACCGTCCTGATGCCGGGCGACCCCGGCCGCGTCCCGACTGGCACGCGTCTGGCGCCTGCGTGCCGGTGGGATCTCGGTCGTTCTCGATACGCCCGCAAGGTTTCGGCGAAGGGCGAGGAGTTCGACCCGGATACGCAGTTCGAGCACACCGCCTACTCCATCCAGCGGCTCGCGCGGCTCGGCTGCGAGATCGTTCGCGAGCTGCACGAGCAGGACCAGCGCCGGGCCTCGCGCCCCGGAAGCTGAGACCGGGTCAGGACATCAAGCCTATGGACGTGGGCCTGTCGATGGGCAAGATGGTGGGCATGACGCAGCCACCCGGATCGGGTCGCCGGCTCTCGTCACCCCGCCGGCTCGTGGCCCTCGCCACGGCGTTCGCCCTCATGGCGCTGGCAGGGACGGCGTCAGTCGCCGCAGGGCGGCCGGTTGCAGTCGATGCCGCACCCCAGGGAGCCCTCGCGGTCCCTGGCCCGGGCAGCCTCGTCCTCCAGCTTCGGGCATCCGGCCTGTCGAACCCTGTCTTCGTGACCACCGCGCGGGACTCGACCGGACGGCTGTTCATCGTCGAGCAGACCGGCCGGATCAGGATCTACCAGAGCGGCAACCTGCTCGCCATGCCGTTCCTGTCGATCGCCGGGCTGGCGGGCGGCCATGAGCAGGGCCTGCTCGGCCTGGCTTTCCACCCGAGCTACCCGTCGAACCGCAAGCTCTACGTCAACCTCACCAATGCGGCCGGCGACACGCTCATCCGCGAATACCGCGCCTCGAGCACGAATCCGAACGTCGTCGACACGAGCACGGCCAGGAACGTGCTCAAGATCAGCCAGCCCTACGCCAACCACAACGGCGGCATGCTCGCGTTCGGGCCCGACGGGTACCTCTACATCGGGATGGGCGACGGTGGTTCCGGCGGTGACCCCGGCAACCGTGCCCAGAGCACGAGCACGCTCCTCGGCAAGATGCTCCGGATCAACGTGAATGGCACGACGTCCACGAGGGGCTACCTGATCCCGTCCACCAACCCCCACGTCGGGAAGACCGGCCTCGACGAGATCTGGCAGATCGGCCTGCGCAACCCGTGGCGCTTCTCCTTCGATCGGGCAAACGGCAATCTCTGGATCGGTGACGTCGGCCAGGCCAAGTGGGAGGAGATCGACCGGGCGGTGAAGACGTCAGCGGGAGCGGGCAGGGGCGTCAACTGGGGCTGGCGGTTCATGGAGGGCCGGCACTGCTTCAATCCTTCGTCCGGTTGCAGCTCGGCCGGCAAGAACCTGCCGATCGTCGAGTTCGATCATGGCAACGGGCGGTGCTCGGTGACGGGCGGCTACGTGTACCGCGGCACGGCGATCCCGGCGCTGGCTGGTTCGTATGTCTTCGCCGACTACTGCAGCGGCGAGATCTTCTGGATCACCGCGAATGCCGCTCCACCGCAGACCCGGCACCTGCTCCTCGACACAGCGTTCAACATCTCGTCATTCGGCGAGGACGCTGCGGGCGAGCTCTACGTCGTCGACCACGGCGGGGCGCTGTACGCGGTCGCCAAGGCCTGACCTCCCGCAAGGCCTGACCGCCGGCGGATCACCTGTCACGCTCCAGGTGTGACAACGCCCGCAGGCGCCACGATCGAGCTCGAGACGGCGACGGCCGCGATCTCCGCCGCCGACCCGATGTTCGCGGCCTTCATCGCGGGGGCCGGGCCGTATGCCCCGAGGCCGGGCCAGGGTGACCCACTGGCATCGCTGGCGAGGGCGATCGTCTTCCAGCAGCTCGCGACTCGCGCCGCCGCGGCGATCCACGGGCGGTTCGTCGAGGCGATCGGCGGAGCCGTCACGCCCGAGGCGATTCTGGCCACCGATGTGACCGCCCTTCGCGCTGCCGGCCTCTCCGGCGCCAAGACCGCGTCGCTGCAGGATCTCGCCGCGAAGGTCACCGACGGGACGGTCCCGCTCGACGGTCTCGACGCGCTCGAGGACGACGAGATCGTGACGCGGCTCACGGCCGTGCGTGGCATCGGCCGCTGGACGGCCGAGATGTTCCTCCTCTTCGAGCTGCAGCGGCCGGACGTCTGGCCGGTCGACGATCTCGGCATCCGCCACGGCTGGCGCCTCATCCACGGACAGGCGGAGCTCCTCAAGCCGCGCGAGCTCCAGGCAGAGGGCGATCGATTTCGACCGCACCGGAGCGTGGTCGCGCTCTACTGCTGGCACGCCGTCCACGTCGACCGCGGCCAGGTTCCCGCCGGCTAGGGCGACGTCCCTGCGGTCGCCCCGGCCGAGAACCCCGCCGGCGAATCGGCCGCCGACCAGCCCGACACCGCATCGATGCGGAAAGTGACGATCTGGGCGAACGTCGTCTCGGCGTACTGCGCATAGCGCTGGCGAAGCGACCGTTCGAGGGCGTCGACTCGCTCGGCCGGCTCGACCGTCCGGACCAGGGCCAGGCGGACCCACCACAGGGTCGACCAGTCGTGGGCATTCCAGTGCTCTACCAGGAGCGTCGCCCGGGGGTCTCGCTCGAGGTTGCGGACCCGCCCGAGCGCCGCGGACCCCTTCGGCTTGACCGAATCGATCGGGATCGCGAGGCGGTCGCCATCGATCGCGAAGCACGCCGGCACGACGTCCGCGACGCCCGTGCGATTGAGCGTCGCCAGCACGCCGTGGTCCGCGGCCGCGGCCCGACGCATCGCCTCAACTCGGTCCAGATGCATCCCGACCTCCCTGGAGGGCTGCGCCACACCCCGGGCGCCCGACTCGTCCGTCAGTCTCCCATCGAACCACGTACCGCGTGCGGGGTCGGTCCGGCGACCCTCCCGAGCGGTACGATCGTGCGCCGATGGACCTTCTTCCCGCGCTCGGCCTGATCGGCCTGCTCCTCGTGAAGGAGGCCGGCGTGCCGGTGCCCGTGCCGGGCGACCTGCTTGTTCTCGGCGCCGGAATCGCGGCGGCGGGCGCGGGCCTCGCCGCCGGAGGCGTGCCGGCCTTGCCGGCACCGCTGCTTCTGGCCGCCATCCTGACCGCGGGCTTCGTCGGGGGGAGCCTCCAATTTGCGCTCGTGCGAGTGGCGTTTCGGGAGCCGCTTCTGCGGTTGCTCACCCGCTTCGGGGTGCCGCGCGACCGTCTCGATGGTCTCGCCGGGTGGCTTCGGCAACGAGGCGCTGTCGGCGTGGCCCTCGCGCGTGCGACACCCGGCGTGCGGGTCGGGGCCACGGCCGCGAGCGGCCTCGCGGCGCTGCCGTTCGGGGCGTTCCTGCCTGGCCTCGTCGCGGGGAACACGCTCTTCGTGGGCGGTCACTTCGCGTTGGGCTATGTGGCAGGCCCGGCGGCCCTGGCGCTCATCGCCGCAACCGGCGGGTTCGCGCTGGCGGTCGGCGGGTTCGTCATCCTCGCTCTGATCGGCGCCGGCGGCTGGCGCGTCCTTCGCCGCCGTCGGGCTGCGGCGTCTGCGGGGGGTTCGAGCGCGTCGCCGGTCGCCGCGCGGGCCGCCCGGTCCGGCGCGAGCGGGGAGCGCGCGCTGCCACTCGACCTCCCAAGCCTCGCGACCTGGGCCGAGGCCGCCTGCCCAGCCTGCCTCGCAGTGTCGCTGGTCCGGGGCCGAGGGGCGTAAGCGGCGGGGGGTAGCCGCACGTTTGGAGCCCTGGGGTGTAGGGTGGATGCAGGGGGTGACGGATGCCGTCAGCAGAGCGCACGGTCAGCATCGACCGGCCGGTGGCCGAGGTCTTCGAGTTCGTCGCCGACGGGCGAAATGCACCGCGCTGGCGTAGCGGGGTCCAGGACGTCGCGCACCAATCCGGCGAGGGCGTCGGCGCTGCCTACCGGCAGGGCGTACGCGGTCCCGGTGGCCGCAGGGTCGCCGCCGACTACGAGATCACGAGCTACGAGCCAGGACGGCTCCTGGCGTTCCGCGCGATCGCCGGGCCCGTTCGGCCCGAGGGCTCCTACCGGTTCTCGCCTGACTCGGGCCGGACGGTCGTGACCTTCTCGCTGCACGTCGAGCTCTCGGGCTGGAAGCGGCTCGTGATGGGTCGGGCCGTCCAATCGACGATGGACGCCGAGATGACTGCACTCGACAAGCTGAAGTCGACCCTCGAAAGCTCACCGACGGCCTGAGCCGGCAGCAGCCCCCACGGGTCCGAGAGGCCTGGCGACTTCTCAGGAAAATCTCACGTTCCGATCCTTGAATGCTGACATGAACGACGAGTTTCGAACCAGCGACGGGGCCCAGCACTCGGCGCCCGTTGCCTTCACGCCGACCACCGACACGTTCCTGTTCACCGACGCCGATCCGGGTCCTCCTCCCCCACTCGGCGCATCGGTGGCCGACCAGGCAACCCGACCGTCCCGCGCGGGCGGTCGGGGCCTCGCCGGCCTGCTGGCGGTGAGTCTCTTCTCGGCGGTGCTCGCCTCGACCGGGACCGTTGCGGTGCTCCAGGGCTCCCTCGCGGCGCCTGCGGCCTCGGGCGCGCCTGTGGGCGGTCGGACCGTCACGAGCGTCGACACGACCGGAGACATCACCGCGGTGGTTGCCGCGGCGCGGGAATCCGTCGTCACGATCACCTCCAACGGCATGGCCTCGAACCGCTTCTCGCCATTCGCGGTGCCCACGACCGGCGTCGGGTCCGGCGTGATCCTCAGCGCCGATGGCTACATCCTGACCAACCGCCACGTCGTCGAGAACAGCCAGAGCCTGACCGTGACGCTCTTCGATGGCCGGGAGATCCCTGCGACGACCGTCAAGATCTCGGACACCACGGACCTGGCCCTGATCAGGATCGACGCGACGGGCCTCCGGGCGGCCCCGATCGGCGACTCCGCGGCGCTCCAGGTCGGCCAGACCGCGATCGCCATCGGCAGCCCGCTCGGGACCTATACCGAGACGGTCACCCGGGGGATCGTCTCCGGGCTCAACCGCACGATCACCGTCACCGATCAGGCCACGCGCCGCGACACGACGCTGAACGGCCTGATCCAGACCGACGCCGCGATCAACCCCGGCAACAGCGGCGGGCCCCTCCTCGACGCCGCCGGGAACGTCATCGGCATCAATACCGCGGTCGCGACCAGCGCCGAGGGCCTCGGCTTCGCGATCCCGATCGCCGCCGCGAGCGACCTCATCAGCCTGGCGCGCGGCGCCGCGGCCTGACGTGGCCCATGGCGCTGCCCTGCAGCCCCGGGACCGGCGCCCCGCCTACCATCCCCATCCCATGAACCATCCCATCCGGAACGCCGCTGCCGTTCGCAGCTCCTGACCTCCAGCCGAGCCCAGCCCATGCACCTGCTACTCGTCGAGGATGACCCACGCCTCCAGCGGGTCCTTCGGCGCTTGCTCGAGGACGACCGCCACGTGGTGGAGGTCGCGCCCGACGGTGAGACCGCGCTCGAGCTCGCAGCCGCCACGGCGGGCATCGAGACGGTCATCCTGGACCTCGGGCTGCCGGACATGTCCGGCCTCGACGTCGCGCGCCGCCTTCGCCGCGACGGGCGCGAGGTCGCGATCCTCATGCTTACCGCTCGCGACGCGGTCAGCGACCGCGTCAACGGGCTGGATGCCGGCGCCGACGACTACCTGGTCAAGCCGTTCGCCTACGAGGAGCTCTCGGCCCGGCTGCGGGCTCTCGCGCGGCGCACCGAATCGGGCGTGCGGCGGCCCGACCCGGTGCTGGCCGCCGGCCCCATCGCTCTCGACGAGCGAAGCCGTCGCGTCACCGTCAAGGGCCGCCTCGTGGACCTCAGCCCGCGCGAGTTCTCGTTGCTGGAGTGCTTCCTCCGCCACCCCGGCCAGTCGCTCACCCGCGATCAGCTGCTCGACCAGGCCTGGCCATTCTCGGTCGCGGTGACCCCCAACGCCGTTGACGCCTACGTCCACTACCTGCGGACCAAGCTCGGTGACGCCGGGCGCTGGATCGAGACCGTCCGGGGCGTGGGCTACCGTCTGGCCGATGGCTGACGAGGGCGCCTCGCCGGACTCGGTCGATCGTCACGCGTCCGAGACCGACGCCCGTCTCGTTCGCGGCGTCCGCTGGCGCCTGGTGGCCTGGAGCGGTGGCTCGACGCTCCTGATCCTGCTCGTCCTGGGCATCGCGCTGTACCTGAGCGTCGCCTCATCGCTGCAGGCGACGGCCCTCAGCAATCTCGAGCAGCGTGCCGGCGACCTCGTGGACTTCGTTCACGGCCGGCCGCCGGGCGGCAGCGACGACCACCCGACCGACATCATCTTCGGCGGCGGCGGCAGCACCTTCGCGATCCTGATCGCGCCCGACGGCAGCGCGATCGGGCCACGCCAGTTCCAGATGCCGGATGGGCTACCCGACCGAGGGGCGGCGACGGCGGCCGGCAGGTCGGGCCGCGACGTGCGCCTGTCGACGATCACGGTCCACTCGAACCCGGGCAACCAGGCCGTTGCGGTGCCGGTCCGCCAGCTGACGATCCCCGCCGACTCCTCCCAGGGCCGGTTCTTCGTCCAGGTCGTCCAGGATCGGACCGCCGAGGCCCGGACCCTCGAAAGCCTGCTCGTCGTCCTCGTCGTCGGCGGCTTGGTCGTGGTGCTCGTCGCGGTCGGCTTCGGCGCGATCTATGCCCGCCGGGCGCTCGTTCCGATCCGCGAATCGCTCACCGGCCAGCGCGTCGCACTCCAGCGCCAGCGCGAGTTCGCGGCGGATGCGAGTCACGAGCTGCGGACGCCGCTCACGGTCATCCGCGCGTCCGTGGAGCATCTCCGTCGCAATGCCGCCCGGCCGGTTCGCGAGGTCGGCGACGCCCTGCTCGACATCGACGCCGAGGTCCAGCAGCTCACGACCCTCGTTGACGACCTGCTCCTCCTTGCCCGCTCCGATTCGGGCGCCGTGACGCTCGAGCGCGTGCCGCTCCATCTCGACGACGTCGCGGCGGACGCTGCCGCGGCCCTCGCTCAGCCGGCTGCCGACGCGGGGGTGCGCGTCGAGATCGACCCGCAGCCGACGGCCGCGATCGGCGATCCGGCGCGGCTCCGGCAGCTGGTGATGATCCTCGTCGACAACGCGATCCGGCACAGCCCCCGCGGTGGCGCGGTCCGGGTGGTTATCCGGCCTGATCCCGCGGGCGCGGGTTCCGCCACCCTCGCTGTCGAGGACGCCGGGCCCGGCGTGGCGCCCGACGATCGGCCCCGCGTGTTCGACCGCTTCTGGCGGGCGGCCGGCGCGCCCGCCGGCGGGACGGGGCTCGGCCTGGCGATCGCCAAGTGGATCGCCGAGCACCACGACGGCAGCATCTCCGTCGATCGATCCGAGGCAGGCGGGGCCCGCTTCGAGGTCAGGCTCCCCAGCCCAACCGCGCGACCCACCCCGGAGGCTGGATCGTGAACACCCGCCCAACTCGCCCAACTCGCCCAGCTCGCCGCTCGCCGCTCGTTCCGGGCCTCATCGCACTCGCCTTGCTCGTCGGCCTGGGAGCCGCGGGCGGGCTCGCCTATCTCTTCATCAGAGGCGCGCCGCCGCCGGCTGTTGGCCTCGGCAGCGCATCGCCGGGCTCGAGCCAGGCACCGGCGAGCATCGGGGTCATGCCGACCGGGCCGGTCTCGACGATCGGTCCGGGGGGCGTCGACGGCACCTGGACCATCGACACCACGATCGGGTCGTTCTCCGACTTCTCTTCGTCGTTCGTCGGCTACCGCGTGGAGGAGACGCTGGCCAACGTCGGCGCGAACACCGCGGTCGGGCGGACGCCGAAGGTGAGCGGGTCGCTCGTCCTTGCCGGCACATCCATCGCGAGCGTCGAGGTGACCGCGGACCTGACGGCGCTGCGAAGCGATGACCAGCGGCGCGACGGCCAGCTGGATCGGCAGGCGATCCAGACCTCGCAGTTTCGGACCGCGACGTTCAAGCTGACCAGCCCCCTCGCGCTCGGATCCGTGCCCGCCGACGGCCAGACCATCACCGTCACGGCCGACGGTGAGCTCACCCTCCACGGCGTGACTCGCCCCGTCGAGGTCGCGCTCCAGGCGCGCCTGTCGGGCGACGTCGTGACCGTGACCGGGTCGATCCCGATCCTGTTCGCCGACTACGGCATCGAGCGCCCGAGCTCGTTCCTCGTCCTGTCGATCGAGGACCACGGGACCATGGAGCTGCAGCTGCACTTCCGACGCGCCTGACGCTTCGGCCGGGCGGCCGCCTGGGTCCCGCAAGGCCGCCACCGACTGACCGTGAGGGTGCTGGCCCCGCCGGAGGGCTGACCACGCTGTAGGATCGCGGCGGATGCCCGACGACCGCTTCGATTTCGTCATCGTCGGCGGGGGATCAGCCGGCTGCGTCCTCGCCAACCGCCTGAGCGAGGATCCGGGCAGCCGCGTTCTGGTCCTCGAGGCGGGCCGACCGGACTGGCGATTCGACGTCTTCCTGCACATGCCCGCGGCGCTAGCCTTCCCGATCGGGAGCGCGTTCTACGACTGGGGCTACCGCTCGGAGCCCGAGCCCAATCTCCATGGCCGCCGGGTCTACCACGCCCGGGGCAAGGTCCTCGGTGGCTCCTCCTCGATCAACGGCATGATCTTCCAGCGTGGCAACCCCCTCGACTACGAGCGCTGGGCGACCGTGCCGGGCCTCGCCGACTGGGACTACGCCCACACCCTGCCGTACTTCAAGCGGATGGAGACGGCCCTGTCCGCCGCGCCAGACGACCCCTATCGCGGCCAGACCGGACCGCTCGTGCTCGAGCGGGGCGCGGCGAAGGGGCCACTGTTCGGGGCGTTCTTCGACGCGGTCGAGCAGGCGGGGTACGCGCACACCCCGGACGTGAACGGCTACCGTCAGGAGGGCTTTGCCCCGTTCGACCGGAACATCCACCGGGGCCGCCGGGTTTCGGCGGCGACGGCCTATCTCAAGCCGGCGCTGCGCCGCCGCAACCTCGAGGTGCGCACCTCCGCGCTGGTCACCTCGGTCACGTTCGACGGCCGTCGCGCGACAGGCGTCGAGTACCGGACCGGGGGCGGGCACCATCGCATCCTGGCCGGGAATGTCATTCTCGCCGGCGGAGCGATCAACACGCCCCAGCTGCTGCAGCTGTCCGGGGTGGGGGACGGCGATCACCTCCGGAGCCTTGGCATCGAGACCATCCAGCACCTGCCCGGCGTCGGGCAGAACCTCCAGGATCATCTCGAGGTGTATGTCCAGCACGGGAGCCTCGAACCGGTCTCGATGCAGCCGCAGGCGACCGATCAATGGCGCCGGCCGTGGATCGGCTTCCAGTGGCTGTTCCTCCGTCGCGGCCCGGGCGCGACGAACCATTTCGAGGCCGGGGGGTTCGTCCGCGGCGATGAGGACGTCGCCTACCCGAACCTGATGTTCCACTTCCTGCCGCTGGCGATCCGCTACGACGGGACCTCGCCAGCGGGAGGGCACGGCTATCAGGTTCACGTCGGCCCGATGTACTCCGACGCCCGGGGTTCTGTGCTGATCCGCTCGACCGATCCGGAGGTCCACCCGGCCCTGCGGTTCAACTACCTCTCGACCGACCAGGATCGCCGCGAATGGGTCCAGGCGATCACGGTCGCCCGCCACATCCTGGGCCAGCCCGCGTTCAAGCGCTACGACGCCGGCGAGGTGTCACCCGGGCCGGTGGTCTCCACGCCCGAGGAGATCCTCGACTGGGTCGGGCACGACGCGGAGACCGCCCTGCACGCGTCGTGCACCGCGCGGATGGGCATCGACGACGAAGCCGTCATCGATCCATCGACGATGGCCGTCCATGGAATCGACGGCCTGCGCGTCGTCGACGCTTCGGTATTCCCGTACGTCACGAACGCCAACATCTACGCGCCGGTGATGATGGTCGCCGAGCGGGCGGCGGACCTGATCGGCGGCCACACCGTGATGCCGCCCGAGCCCTTGCCGTTCTACCGCCACGAGCCGGGAGCCTGAGACCGGCTCACCCGAGGCCGGCTGGCGGATTGCTGGCGGAGCCGGTCAGGCGTTCTTCTTGCGCCGCCCGCCACGTCCGCCCGGGATGGGGCCGCGGCTCAGATAGATCGCGCCGTTGCGCACGCCGAGATTCACGGGGCTGCCGCTGGCCTTGATCTGGCGGGCCACGGCGGCGCGAATCGTCACCAGCTTCTCGTTGTCCTCGAGCTCGATCTTCTTGATCCACGTCACCGATCCGGCACCCAGCTCGTTGAGCACTTTCTCGATCAACTGCTCGCGTCGCTTGATTGCCAGCTGGCGCGGACTGAGGGCGCGGGGCTTGCGCGGCTTGGGTGCAAGCTCTTCGGGTTTGGCGTCGCGCACGCGAACCATAGGGGGTCCTCCTCAAGGAATGCAGGGCTACGCGCGGATCCGTAACGAACGGGAGCGCATCGTAACGAATCGCGCGCCAAAGTACAAAGTTTCGCGCGAAAACCAGTTTCGCCCGAAGAGTTGACGCGTCGCGCTAACCGATGATCTGGCGGAGCGCGAAGATGACGTTCGCCGGTCGCTCCGCGAGTCGTCGCATATACCACGGGTACCACGCTTCGCCGTAGGCGATGAGATCACGCACGAGGTAGCCCTCGCGGGCCAGCCGTCGTTGCTGGTCCATGCGAATCCCGTACAGCATCTGGACCTCGAAGCTCGTCTTCGGCAGGCTCATCGCCGTCGCGTGCTCGGCGATCTGCTCGATGAGCCGGACGTCGTGCGTCCCGAGCCCGAGGCGCACGTTGCGACCGCTCCGGGCGCCCTCCAGCAGGGCGACCGCGAGAGCCACGAAGTTGGCATCGACGTCGTGGCGGCTCTGGTAGGCGCGCTCGACCGGCTCCGCGTACGCGCCCTTCACGAGGCGGATCCGGGGATCGAGCGGCAGCAGCCGCTGGACGTCGGTAGCGGTCCGGCGGAGGTAGGCCTGGAGGCAGAGGCCGGTGTTGGGTTGCGTCACCTTGATGCGTTCGTAGAACGCGATCGTGCCCTCGGCGTAGGCGCTGCCCTCCATGTCGATCCAGAGGGTCTTGCCAGTCTCGGCCGCCCGCTCGGCCAGCCGGACGGCGTGGGCGAGCGTGCGCTAGATATCGATGTCATAGCCGAGCTGGGTGAGCTTGACGCTGACCTCGCCATCGAGGTCGCGCGCGGCGATGTCGGCCATCAGCCCGAGGTAGTGCTCCGCGACCTCGTCACCCTCCTCAGCCCGGGTCACGTTCTCGCCGAGGCGCGTGAACTCGCTCGAGATGCCGTCCGCGCGGAATCTGACCGCGGCATCGAGGGCGCTGCCAGGGTCCTCGCCGGGCATGAACCGGCGGACAGCACGGCGGGCGAACCACAGCTTCGGCAGGTGTTCCCGCAGCCAGGGGTTCCGGGCCATCCACAGCAGCAGCCGTCGCATCATCCGCAGCCTAGCGCGGTCGCCCCCGCCATACTGGGCAGGTGACGGCAAGCGACCGTTCGACGGGCACCCGGCGAGAGGCCGATTCGATGGGCGCGATCGAGGTCCCGACCGACCACTACTGGGCAGCCCAGACCCAGCGCTCGATCCACCACTTCGCGATCGGGCGCGACCTCATGCCCGAGCGGATCATCCGCGCGTTCGGGTTGCTCAAGCTCGCCGCCGCGGATGTCAACGCCTCGCTCGGGCTCATCACCGACGCCGAGCACGACCTGATCGTGGCGGCGGCCCGCGAAGTCGCGGACGGCCGGCTGTCGGCCGAGTTCCCGCTGCGGGTCTGGCAGACGGGGTCGGGCACACAGACGAACATGAACGTCAACGAGGTCATCGCGGCTCGGGCCAACGAGCAGGCCACCGGGGTGAGGGGCGGCAAGGCGCCGATCCACCCCAACGACCACGTCAACCGCAGCCAGTCCAGCAACGACACCTTTCCGACCGCGCTCCACGTGGCCGTCGCGATGGCCCTGGTCGAGGACCTCAAACCGTCGGTCCGCGAGCTCCGCGACGCGCTCGACGCCAAGGCGGCCGAGTTCCGTGACATCGTCAAGATCGGCCGGACGCACCTGCAGGACGCCGTGCCCCTGACCCTCGGCCAGGAGTTCAGCGGCTACGTCGCGCAGCTCGACGGTGACTTCGCCCGGATCGACGCGACGCTGCCGGGGCTGTACGAGATCGCACTCGGCGGGACGGCTGTCGGGACGGGCCTCAACAGCCACCCACGCTTCGCCGAGCTGGTCGCCGCCCGCATCTCCGAGCTCACGCGCCTGCCGTTCGTCAGCGCACCCAACAAGTTCGCGGCCCTCGCCGGCCAGGAAGCCACCGTCTTCGCGTCGGGCGCCCTCAAGACCCTCGCCACCAGCCTGATGAAGATCGCCAACGACATCCGCTGGCTCGGCTCCGGGCCGCGGGCGGGGATCGGCGAGCTGCGCCTGCCCGAGAACGAGCCCGGCTCCTCGATCATGCCCGGCAAGGTCAACCCGACCCAGAGCGAGGCGCTGACCATGGTCTGCGTCCAGGTCATGGGCTATGACACGGCCATCGGCTTTGCCGGCTCGCAGGGCAACTTCGAGCTCAACGTGTTCAAGCCGGTGATCGCCCACGACCTCCTCCACGGGATCGAATTGCTGAGCGACGCGAGCCGCAGCTTCCGCGAGCACTGCGTCGTGGGCCTCGAGGCGGACAAGGTCCGCATCGACGAACACGTGACGAACTCGCTCATGCTCGTGACGGCGCTGACACCCCGGATCGGGTATGACAAGGCGGCCGAGATCGCCAAGAAGGCACATCATGAGGGCACGACGCTTCGCGCGGCGGCTCTCGCCCTTGGCTATCTCGACGAGGCCGAGTTCGACACGCTCATGCGGCCGGAGGCGATGACCCGCCCCTCCGCCTGAGCAAGGGGCGCGGTCAGCTTCGCGCGACGCGCCACCCGGCACGACGCGGAGCCGCCAGGGAGACGGTCACATGCGCTGGAGACCATCAGGCTCGACCCAGGTCGAGGACCGCCGCGGCGGTGGCGGGGGCATGGGCGGCTTCGGCGGCTTGCGGACGGGCGGCCTCGGCAGCGGCGGCATCCCGATCCCGGTCGGTGGCGGCCTCGGCGGTATCGTCCTGATCATCATCGTCATCGTCGTCATGAACCTGCTCGGCGGCAACGGGGGCGTTCCGACCGGCGGACTCCAGGGCGGCGGAGGTGGCGCGATCGCGTCGCTCAATCCGGGCGACAACCAGGCCCAGTTCATCAACTCGGTCGTGGTCGATGTCCAGACGTTCTGGGCCGACGAGTTCGTGAGGACCGGGCGCCAGTACCCGCAGACCACGCTCGTGCTGTTTTCCGACCAGACCCAATCGGGCTGCGGCGTCGCCTCGTCGCAGACCGGGCCGTTCTACTGCCCCGCCGACCAGAAGGTTTTCCTCGACGCGGGTTTCTTCGACGAGCTGCACCAGCGTTTCGGCGCACCCGGTGACTTCGCCGAGGCGTACGTCATCGCCCACGAGTTCGGCCACCATGTCCAGAATGCCCTCGGGACGATGGACAACGTCGCAGCCGAACAGCAGGCCAACCCGAGCCGGGCCAACGACCTCTCGGTCCGGCTCGAGCTCCAGGCCGACTGCCTTGCCGGCGACTGGGCCCACTCGGTGTGGGCCAATCCGGACCAGGCCAACGTCGAATCCATCACCGACGCCGATGTCCGCGACGCCCTCAACGCGGCTGCCGCCGTCGGCGACGACCGGATCCAGCAGCAGGCCACCGGGACGATCGACCAGGAGTCGTGGACCCACGGCTCGGCCGATCAGCGCGTGAAGTGGTTCAACACCGGGTTCAAGCAGGCCACGATCGAGAGCTGCGACACGTTCTCGGTGGCGACGCCGTAGTCGCGCGCCGGCGCTAGGTGCGCGAGGCCCTGGGCTTGGGCACCTTCGAGGGAAGCGTCGCCGTGTAGTCGATCGCCTCGCGCACCCACGCGTCGATCTGCGCGTCGTCGGCGATGACCTCGTCCGGCAGCGCGGCGTAGCCCTTCATCGCGCGCCCGGGCATGACCTCGAAGGTCCGGCCCTCGCCCGATGCCAGCACCGCAGCGAGCCGCCCCGGCTCGAGACGAACCCACCACGAGCTGGCGAACAGGCCGGTCGCCATGTTCCCGCCGACCCACGCACAGGGGTAGCCGAACATCGGGCGCCGGGTCGCATCCGGACCCGCCCGATCGAGGACTCCCGAGAAACGCTCGACGAGCTCCGGCGGCGATTTCTCGAACTTCGGCATGTCGGCCATGGCGGGACGATAGCCGTTTCCGCCGTGGCGCGGCCTAGGGACGCCGGGCGCGGTTGGCCGAGCGGGCCACGAGGTCGCGAGCCAGATCGCGCGGCGCGATTCGTGGCCCATAGCGCGGCGGCATGATCCCCGACGACTCGAGGAGGCGGACCACCCGCGCCCGGTGCCCGGCCCACGGCGCGAGCAGCTTGAGCATCTCCTCGTCCGTGCCGCGCGGCGCCCCCGTCAGCGCGAATGCCACGACGTGCGACAGGTGCGCATCACCGACGCTCACCGCGTCGGGGTCCCCGAGCGCCCGGAGCGTGACCTCGGCGACCGTCCACGGCCCGATGCCGGGCTGGGCCCGCAACGCCGCGGCCACGGCGGCGGTTTGGGCGCCGCCTCCGCCAGTGGCGCGGGCCGCCTCGCCGAGGGCCTCGAAGCGGGCGCTGTCGCGGGCGATCCGGCGGAGGAGCGTGCCGCGTCGCGGTTCGATACCGAGCTCGGTCAGGGTCCACGAAGGCTGTGCGGCGATGGTCGCGGGCGTCGGTGGCAGCCACAGCCCGAGCGGGCCGGGCGCCACCACGCCGTGTGCCCGGACCAGGCGCCGGTAGTTGCGCCACGCCTCGGTGCCCGTGATGCGCTGCTCGAGGATCGCCGGCAGGAGCGCCTCCCAGACCGCGCCGGTGCGGCCGAGTCGGACGCGGCCATGGCGCCGCGCGAGCCGCGCGACGACGGGATGGTGCCCCGGCTCGAAGCCCGCGTCGTCGTCGTCCTGGGCCAGCGCAGCGGGCAGGCCGTCGAGCAGCCGCGCCGCTCCCGGCCCCCAGGCCCACGCCCGAGCGACGAGTCCATCCAGCCGGATCTCGATCGCCCCCGGGCCGTCGGGCGTCACCGAGGCGCGAATCGCCGCCGCCGCCGCGACCCGGATCGTGGGGTCGCCGGCACCGCGGACGAGCGGGCCCAGGACGGCCCGCAGGTCGAGTGGCGCATCCAGCTGGAGGGACCGGGCCGCTGCGCCGGCGCGGGCGTCGACGATGCCCATCACGCGATGGCATCCGCGCTTCGAGAACGTTGCAACAGGCGGCTTCTTCCCGCTGCCGGGCAAGCTGGGGTAAGGTTCGCCCTGACGTGCGACTCCCAAGGGTCGTCGCGCGCGCCGTGCTCATCGCGGCGCTCGCCTCGGTCGCCGTCCCTGGTCTCGTTGGCTCGCGTATCCCAAGCGTCCCTGCAGCCATCGATCCGTCGGCCTTTCGCGAGGTCGATGCCGATCAACCGGTGACGGATACGACGACCCCCTTGTTCGATCCCCAGGCGCGATCCGCGGGAAGGCTGAATGCCGATGCCGTGCTCGGCGAGCCGGCGGCAGCCCCAGTCGGTCTCGTCGCGCCCCGGCCCCTCGCGAAGCTGCCGGCCGCCAAGTCGATCGTCCAGGAAACCTGGAAGCTCGATTCGAATATCAGTTGGTACGGGCCGGGCTTCTACGGCAACAACGGCGCATGCGGGATGATCCCCGGCGGACTCCAGTCCGACACGGTCGGCGTGGCCCACCGCACGCTCCCGTGCGGCACGAAGGTGACGTTCCGGTACAACGGCAGGACCGTAATGACGAGGGTCATCGACCGAGGGCCCTACGTCGCGGGTCGCACCTGGGACATGACCCACGGGCTGTGCGCCCTCCTCGGACATTGCTTTACCGGCGGAGGGGTCTACTACAGGATCGGGTAGCGACACGGCGGTCGCGAGTATCCTCGGGCCCGTGAACCGCTGGAGCACGATCATCGAGCCGTTCAGGATCCACTCCGTGGAGCCCATCCGGCTCACGACCGTCGAGCAGCGGGACGCGGCGCTCGAGACGGCCGGGTTCAACCTGTTCAACCTCCACGCCGACGACGTCCTCATCGATCTCCTGACCGATTCTGGCACCGGCGCCATGTCGCGTGACCAGTGGGCCGCCATCCAGCACGGCGACGAGAGCTACGCCGGCTCGCCATCGTGGTTCGCGTTCCTCGAGAGCGTCCAATCGCTGTTCCCGTTCAAGCACGTGATCCCGACGCACCAGGGCCGGGCGGCCGAGAAGATCCTGTTCAGCGTCCTCGGCGGCCCGGGCAAGGCGGTACCGAACAACACCCACTTCGACACGACCCGCGCGAACGTGGAGGCGACTGGCGCGGAGGCGATCGACCTCGTGATCCCCGAGGGTCGAGACCCGTCGTTCGTTCATCCCTTCAAGGGCAACATGGACGTCGAGGCGCTGGATCGCTTCCTGGCGGAGCGTCAGGGCAACGTGCCAGTCGTCTTCGTGACCGTCACGAACAACTCGGGTGGCGGGCAGCCCGTGTCGCTCGAGAACCTGCGGGCCGTCCGCGGCGTCTGCGATCGGCATGGCGTGCCGCTCTTCCTCGACGCGTGCCGGTTCGCCGAGAACGCGTGGTTCATCAAGCTCCGCGAGCCGGGCCAGGGCGACCGCTCGATCCCCGACATCGTGCGCGACATGGCGACCCTGGCCGACGGCATGACGATGTCGGCGAAGAAGGACGGGCTGGCCAACATCGGCGGCTGGCTCGCGGTCAATGATGACGCGCTGGCCGAGCAGTGCCGGAACCTGCTCATCCTGACCGAGGGCTTCCTGACCTACGGCGGCCTCGCCGGCCGCGACCTCGAGGCCATCGCCCAGGGCCTTCGCGAGGTCGTCGACGAGGACTATCTGCGCTACCGCATCCGCTCGACCGCCTACCTTGGCGAAGCGCTGGATCGCGCCGGCGTGCCGCTGGTCAAGCCGTTCGGCGGGCATGCGGTCTACCTCGACGCGCGGGCCCTCCTGCCGCATCTCACGCCGCTGGAGTACCCCGGCCAGGCGCTGGCGATCGCGCTCTACCGCGAGGGCGGGATCCGGGGCTGTGAGATCGGCACGGTCATGTTCGGGCGCCGGCCGGACGGGACGGAGTCAGCCGCGGCGATGGACCTGGTGCGGCTCGCGATCCCGCGGCGGACGTATACCCAGAGCCATATCGACTACGTGATCGAGGTCGTGCGCCACGTCGCCGAGCGCGCCTCGACCCTGCGCGGGCTCCGGATCGTCGAGCAGCCAGCGGCCCTGCGGCATTTCACCGCGAGGTTCGAAGCGATCAAGGCGTGATCTAGGCGCTGGCGGGTGCCGCCGAGGCCGGGGCGCTTGACGCGTCGGGCTCGCGGTCGAAGACGTGGACCGTGTCGTCGGCCGTGGGCGCCACGTCGAACTCGTCGACGTACGCCGGAATGCTGAATCCGAATTCGGCGCCCTTGCCGGGCCGCGGCCTGGCCCAGATCCGGCCGCCCATCGTCGCTACGAGCTCGCGGCATACGAACAGCCCGATGCCGGCGCCGGGGGCGATCGAGGCATTCTTCGCCGACCGGTAGTAGAGCCCGAACAGTCGATCGCCGTCGTCCTCCGCGATCCCAGGGCCATCGTCGCGGACGTGGATGAGCACCTCGCCCTCCCCGTCCTCGACGCTGACCTCGACGGTCGAGCCGGCGCCGCTGTACTTCGCGGCATTCGAGAGGAGGTTGCGCATGATCTGGGCGAGGTATTCCTCGTCCGCAGCGACCATCTGGACCGGGCCGTTCGAGGCGAGCTTGATCGTGACCTCGGGCCACAGGCCCCGCTCGCGCTCCACGAGCTGCTTGATGATCCGGTCGATCAGGACCGGCCGGACGCCGCCGAAATCGCCGCCGCGCTCGATGCGGGCCATCGCGACGAGGTTCTCGATCATCCGCTGCAGCCGCTCGGCCTCTGCCGCGACGCTCACGAGGAGCTCGTTGCGCGTCTCCGGATCGAGCCTCGTGCCGCGGCCCAGCAACAGCTGCGTCCCGCCGTAGATCGAGGTCACCGGCGTCCGCAGCTCATGCGACAGGACGCCGAGGAAGCGGTCCCGGATCAGGTCGGCTTCGTGGCGCCAGGTGACGTCCGAGATGACGGCGACCTGGAACGGCCGACCGTCGAGCTCGAACGTGCTGCGCGCGATCTCGGCCGGGAAGTGGGTGCCATCGATGCGCCGCCCGGTCGTCTCCGAACGGAAGACCGGTCGCTCGCCGGACGTCGTCGGCGTCTCGTCCTTGTGGAGGGCAACCAGGTCGCTGAGCGCCATGCCGATCAACCGATCGACGTTACAGCCGTACAGCTCGGCGGCCTGGCGGGTCGCCCAGGACACCCGGCTCTCCTCGTCGAGGGCGAGGATTGCGTTGGGGTCCGCCTCGAGGAGCGCCCGGAAGCGGGCCTCGCTCGCTCGAACAGTCCGCGATTCCTCGGCTTCGCGGCGGGCCTCGCCCAGCCCGATAAGCATCTCCTCGCGATCGATGGCATGCGCGGTCAGCGACGCGAGGTCGGCGAGCAGGGCCACGTCGTCGTCGACGAAGAGCGGCCGCCCTTCGATCTCGGCGATGAGGCGCTCCGTCGTGTCGCTGTCCGGCCGGACGGCAAGCTCGACCCTGGACGCGGTCGCTGCGGTGACCGCGGATCCCGGCCCTTCCGCGGCGGCGGACAGCACGGCGGGCCCCAGCACCCGGTCGCCAACCACGGCCAGTGCCGGGCCGGGCGACCGCGGCAGGATCGTGACGCGGCTGGCCCCGAGGATCTCGCGCGCGGTCGTCGCGAGGTCGGCCCAGAGGCTGACGGTGCTCACCTCGGCAGGCGGGGCGACGAGCTTGCGGACCAGCTGGAAGGACGCGGCGCGATTGATGGACCCGCGGAACCACGCGGGCGGTACGAACGCGGCGAAATAGCCCAAAGCTGCGACCAACGCGAGCGCCCGGCTGACCGCCGTGACGTCTGCGGTCGACGCTCCAGGGCCACGGGCGACCCCGACGAGCCCGGCGATGAGGATGGCGGCAGCGAACAGACCGGTGGCGATTGCCGCCGCGGCGAGGCGAATGCGGGCGACGCCGTAGCGCCGGCGGCTGTCCCGGGCGAACCAGGCGGCGGCGCCGATCTCGGCAGCGAAGAAGTAGACCACGGCAAAGACCGTGCCAATCGCTTGGAAGCCCGTGTCGCGCAGGAAGGTCACGGCGGCCCACGCGGCCACCGCGCCGACGAGGGCGGCGAGCGAGATCCGGTTCGGGATCGAATGGATCTGCCCAATCAGGCGGATCACGAACAACGGCTGCGCGAACAGGATGCCCACGAGCACCGGCCTGGCCACCGGCGCCAGCGCCGGCACGAGCGCATTCAGGAAGTTGAGGGCGAACAGCGCCGAGAACGACCCAAAGATGACCATGACCGAAAGCTCGAGCGGGCCTCGGTGCCGCAGGTATCGCCAGAGGCTGGCGCCGAAGAGGAGGTAGAACGCGACCTGAAGCGCCGCCGTCATCGGGTCCACCCTGCCTGAGAGCCTCCGCCTGCGAGCGCCCAGCCGTCGTTTCACGGACTCCCGCTGCCCGACGGGCGCTGACGTGATCGCCGGTCTTTGCGCCCCGCGAATAACGTCGACATTACAGCTCTGGCCCGGAATCGGCCTCGCCACGAACGCCCGGAAGGCTTTCCGATGCCTCCCGCACCGCTCCCCGGGGCCGGTCCGAGGCGGGCGCTGGTACGCTCCGGGGCATGTGTCGAAGCATCAGGACCCTCCGCCATCAGGACGACGCCGCGACGACCGGCGAGGTCGAGGCCGCCGCGCGCCAGTACGTGCGCAAGGTCAGCGGCTTCCGCCAGCCGTCGGCCCGCAACACCGAGGCCTTCGAGGCTGCCATCGCCGAGATCGCGGCCGCCTCGCAACGGCTCATCCTGGCCGTCGGCGGCGACGTCGAGCCCGGGCCCGATCGACGCCCGCCGTCCCGACCCCGGATCGAGCGTGAGCACGATCACGGGCACGTCCACCCGCACGCCGCCAGCCCCGCCTGACCGCCCGCAACCCGGGCCGCTGACGAGGATGCGCGCGTCGCCCGACGAGGCAGCCCAGATACCGCTCGCCCCCGAGCTCCCGACCCGCCACGTCACCAGCACCAAGATCGTCGCGATCCGCGGCTCCGAGCTCGAGGTGCGCGACGACCTGGTCGTCGGCGAGGAGCCCCTCGAGATTCTCGCCGCCGGTCCCCGCCAGGAGGCGGTCCAGGTGGCGGTCACGATGCGCACCCCCGGCCACGAGGAGGACCTCGCGATCGGCTTCCTCATGAGCGAGGGCCTGCTCGCGGGCAACGAGGTCAAGAGCGTTCAGTACGGCGACCCCGGGGTCATGGCCGAGCCCGACGACAGTGTCCTCGTCCGCCTGGCTCGGCGTTTCGACCCATCGCTCGTGGCCCAACGGAACTTCGTGGCCACGGCCTCGTGCGGCATCTGCGGCAAGGCCTCCATCGACGACGTCGCGATCCGGTGCGAGCCGCTGCCAGAGAACCTGCCCGTCATCGCCCGGTCAGTCATTGCGTCGCTGCCGGATTCGCTGCGCGCGGCGCAGGCAGCCTTCGACCGAACCGGCGGGCTCCACGCGGCGGGCCTGTTCGAGACCGACGGTCGCGCCGTCGCCGTTCGTGAGGACGTGGGCCGACACAACGCGCTCGACAAGCTGATCGGCTCGCGATTGCGGGCCCGCGAGCTGCCGCTCTGGGATCGGCTTTTGATGGTTTCGGGCCGGGTGAGCTTCGAGATCGTGCAGAAGGCCGCGATGGCCGGCATCCCGATGATCTGCGCCGTGTCGGCCCCGTCCGATCTCGCGGTCCGGCTCGCAGATCGCCTCGGTGTGACGCTCATCGGCTTCCTGCGCGGCGACGGCTTCAACGTCTACACCCACGACGGCCGCGTCGACCTTCGCGACCTCATGCGCTGAGTCGGCCCAGGAACCACCCGACGTCATTCCAGGACACGCACCTCTGCCGGATCGGGCGGCGAAGCCCTCAGGGGCCGAGCGCGAGCGAGGCCTCCACCAGGCAGTGATCGCCCCGTGGCGGGCAGTCGATCGAGGTGCTGGTGGGGACCAGCTCCGGGCTAGAGAGGATCAGGTCGATCCGGAGCAGGCCGATCCCGAGGAAGGCGAACTGGCCGGGTCGCCAGCTCCATCCGGGTCCGATACCGGCCACGGCGTGGGCGTCGTTCAGGCCGTTCGTGAGCCGTCCGAACGCCGGCTCGGTCGGGGTCGTGTTGAAGTCGCCGATCAGCAGGACCCGATCGCCGCCGGCCTCCAGCTCGAGAGCTCGGGCCCTGATCAGGCCGAGGTCGGCGTTGCGCTGGATCGGGTCATAGCCAGACGGGATCCAGGCCACGCGCTCGATCAGCGCCGGGAATGGATGGGCACCGAGGACGACGAGCTCCCCGTCGGGCAGGTTCACCCGGGTCTCGAGCCGCACCGGATCCTGCCTGTAGTCAGACGACAGGATCGGGTAGACGCTGAGGAGGCCGATGCCGGTCACGCCTTCGGTCGGTGACATCGCCCGATAGGGATAGCGGTCCAGCAACGTTGGGTCGGATTCGATCGCGGCCGCGACCGGCGGCGTCAGCTCCTCCAGGACGACCAGGTCGACCGGGTGCGGCAGCAGCATCGCGATCGCGTCGGGGCCGACCCGCGCGCCGGCCTCCAGGTTCCAGGTTGCGACGTCGACGTGCCTGCCGATCCCCGAGGTCGCAACCGATGGCGACCACCATTCGCCGCCAAAGCGAAGGCCGAAGACCGCGGCGACGAGCAGCAGCGCCAGCCCAAGCGCTCTCGATCGAGTGAGCGCCGCGACGGGGAGGAGGACGAGGCCGGCCAAGGCCAGGTGCGGCGCGATGAGCTGGGCAATCGCGATCGGCCCGCCGTCGAACGGCGCGACGGCTCCGCTGGCGAGCAGGGCGCCGACGATCGAGGCGTAGGCGACGCCCAGGCGAGCGACGCGCCCCGCCCGAGACGAGCGCGGCAGGTCAGTCCCGGCGTGCGTTCGTGAACTCGAAGCCGAAGCGGCCCTTGATGCAGAGGTGGCCTTCGGTTACGGTCGAATCCATCGGCGAGGTGACCTTCACGATCGTGTTGTCCTGGACGTGGAGGTCGATCGCGCAGCCGACGCCGCAGTACGGGCAGATCGTCTGGGTCATCGTCTGGGCCGACTCGTCCCACGTGCCTGCCTCGCGCATGTCGTACTCCGACTTGAACATCAGCGCACCCGTCGGACAGACGCCGATGCAATTGCCGCAGTAGACGCAGGCCGAATCGGGCAGGGGCGCGTCCCACTCCGTGGAGATTCGGGCATCAAAGCCGCGGCCCGCGACGGCGATCGCGAACGTGTTCTGGGCGTCCTCGCCACAGGCCTCGACGCACTTGTAGCAGAGGATGCACTTCGAGTAGTCACGCACGTAGAGGTTGTTATCGACCTTCACCGGCTGGGCGACGGACTCGGCCACGGACGCTTCTGGGCCGGCGGGGGCGTGGTGATGCCCGGGATCACGGTCATCGCGTTCGTGCGCGGCGGCGGAGCGAGCCGGCGGCCCGAATCTCAAAGGGTCGGCGCCGTACCGCGCCGCGTAGCGGGCCGCGTCGCCATCGGGCTCGCGAGGACCGGCGAGCGAGAGGTCGACCGACGAGCCGAGGAACTCGAGCACCACCTTCCGCGAGTGCTGGACGCGCTCGGATTCGGTCTGGATCTCCATGCCCTCCTCGACGCGGCGCGAGCACGCGGGAGCGAGCACGCGCGCCCCCTTGACCTCGACGACGCACACGCGACAGACGTTCACGGGAGTGAGATTCTCGAGGTAGCACAGGGTCGGGATGTCGAGGCCCTGGGCCCGGCAGGCGTCGAGGATGGTCGAGCCGGCGGGCACTTCGACCGCGACGCCGTCGATCGAGAGGCTGAGCCGCGCTGGGAGGGCGGCCGGCGGCGGGCCGGGGATGCGCGTCGCCCGGGCCGGCGGCGTCGTGTAGACGATGCCTGGTGGCGCCGTGTCCACCGCTCCCGGTTGCTGGGGGTCGTGGGTCACAGCGCTGCCAGCTCCGGTTGGCGGATGGCCGACTCGATCGCCGACGAGGCCGTTTGCCCGAGCCCGCAGATGCTCGCGTCGCGCATCGCCCGGCCGATGTCGGCCAGGAGCACCAGTTCCTCCTCCCGGGTCCGGACCGCGACGCCGTCTGCCAGGCGCGAGAGGAGCTCCTCCTGGCGAACCGTGCCGACCCGGCAAGGCACGCACTGGCCGCACGACTCGTCGCGGAAGAACGCGGCGATCCGGCGCAGCGTACCCACGAGATCGGCGGTCTCGTCGAAGACCATCACCACGCCAGACCCCAGGGTCGCATTGATCTCGCGCGTGCCCTCGAACGTCAGTGGCGTGGCGAGCACCTCAGGCCCGACGAAGACGCCGGCCGCGCCGCCGAGCAGGATCGCGCGGATGGCGCGCCGCTCGGGCACGCCACCGCCCAGCTCGATGAGCTGGCCCAGGGTCGTCCCGAACGGGACCTCGTACACGCCTGCGCGCCCGACGTTGCCCGACAGGCAGAACAGCTTCGGCCCGGTTGAGCCCTCGCTGCCGACCTTCGCGAACCGGGCCCCGCCGCCGGGGCCGTCCTCGAGGATCGCGAGCACGTTAACGAGCGTCTCGACATTGTTGACCGCCGTCGGCTTGCCAAACAGCCCGAACTCGACGGGGAAGGGAGGCTTGTTGCGCGGCTCGCCGCGCTTACCCTCGATCGACTCGAAGAGCGCCGTCTCCTCGCCACAGATGTAGGCGCCCGCGCCGCGCCGGACCTCGATGTCGAAGGCGAGGCTCGATCCCGCGACCGAGGCGCCGAGGTAGCCGGCGGCTCGCGCCATCTCGATGGCGCCACCGATGCGCGATTCAGCGAGCGGATATTCGCCACGGATGTAGAGGTAGCCCTTGGACGCGCCCGTGGCGAAGCCCTCGATCGTCATGGCCTCGACAACCGCGAACGGGTCGAGCTCCATGAGCACGCGATCCTTGAACGTGCCCGGCTCCGACTCGTCGGCGTTGCACACGACGTAGTGGGGCTGCGCAGGCTGGGCGGCGACCGCGGCCCACTTGCGCCCAGTTGGGAAGGCCGCGCCGCCGCGGCCGAGGAGCCGGCTGTCGGTGACCTCGCCAAGCACGGCATCGGCGCCCATTGCCAGCGCCTGCTCGAGGGCGCGGTAGCCGCGATGGGCGACGTAGTCGTCGAGCGAGCTGGGATCGGCCAGGCCGACGCGGCGGAGCAGCAGGAGCTGCGGCTGGCCGGTCTGGGGCACCGAGGCGTGCGCAGCGTCCCGGAAATCCGGTGCGGGCGGTGCGTGGCCATTGGTTTTGGCAGCCGCGGACCCTGTCCACTGGGCATTCGCGGCCGACGGGGCGTTCGCCGCCGAGGGGGCCGCGACCGCGCGCTCGAGCCGAGCGATCACGCCCGCGGCATCGATCGGCGCGGCGGTCTCCCGGGTCGGCTGCTCGCCGGCGATCGTGAACATCGCGGCCGGCGCGAGCTCGCACAGCCCTAGGCACGGGCTGCGCAGCCAGCCGATTCGGCCGTCGCCCGAGGGGGCTCCGGCGGGCCCGAGCGTCCGGCCCAGGTCGGCGCACAGCTCCTCGGCCCCGGCAAGACGGCAGGCGATGTCATCGCAGACGTGGGCGATGGCCGGCGGCCGCGGCTTCGTGGTGAAGAGGGCGTAGAACGTGGCGACACCATAGGCCTCGGCGGGCGGTACCGACAGGCGCCGGCACACGTAGTTCAGGCCCGGCTGCGTGATCTGGCCGACCCGATCCTGCAGCGCGTGCAGCGCCGGCAGGAGGAGGTCGCGCCGGCTCCGGGCTTCGTGCCCGCCTCTCGCGACGTGCCCCTCGGTCATCGAGTCGCGCCCGCCGCCGCGCCAGCCGCTGTCGGCCGGCCCGAGCACCGCATCGACCGCCGCGCGCTCCCCGGGGGAAGCCAGCGGCCCGATGACGTGAAGGTCCATCGAGTGAGGAGTCTAGCCCTGCCGCCGCGTCCACCGACCGCGGCCCGCCCGACCCGGCTGGGCATGCCGAAGTTCCGATCCGTGGGGACGCGCTTGTAATGGTCCTGAAATTGGTCCGGAGCCCTACGGGCGCTAACATCCGGCCACCGTCGCGCTCACACCAGTGACAGAGGTGTCACTGCGCCCGACGCGCGTAGGAGACCAAAGGGCGCCTCCGTGGGGTCGTCGCTTCGCCGTGTTCGCGTCGACGTGGCCGGTCAGGTCGGTCGCGCGGTCGCCCGGTTCGCGCGGTCGCGCGGTCGCCCGGTTTCGCGCGGTCGCGCGGTCGCGCTTGACCCGCCAAATGGGCACGCCTTGAGCAATTTCGGGGCTAAACCAGGGCTAAGCCCGGCTGAAGGCCGTGCACGTCCCCTCGGCCCGTAGCGGCGGCGCCGGATTCACGCTCAGGCTGCCGGCCGACGACCATTCGCGACACGGTGCCACAGCGCGCGCAGGTGGCTAGGGCTCAGGTAGACCCGATTCTGATCACGGGGTGTGCATCCTCAGGCTCTAGATCCTTCCCACCCGGTTTTTCGCGGAGCCTCCTCGAATCAGCGGTACCGGGCGGCGCGTTCCACCTGCTTCGCGGGCCGTGAAGGCGCAGCTCAGCCGCCTGGCGCCTGGTAGCTGGGGTGCATGGAACGAGCCTTGTCGACCTCGTCCGCCGTCAGGAGGACCGTCGTCACGATGTGGGCCGCGCCGGTTGTCGCGACAGTCGTGGACAGCGCCGCCGCCGCAGCGTTGTCGGGCAGCTCGACGATGAGGATGACGTCGTACTTCCCGAACGACCAGTACATCGCCTCGAGCTTCCCGCCGAGGCTGCTGGCGGAGGCCTCGAGGGCCTTGATCCGGGTTGCCGCGCCGTCCTTCATCACCCCGGCGAGGCCCGCCTGGGTGTAGTTCGCCGAGAACAGGAAATGGGCCATGTCGCACCTCGTCCATGGGCGCTCATGCGCCTCCCGGGCATCCTACACGCGTAACCGGTTCAGGCCGGAATCGGCGCCGGGAGCTTCTCGACGCGGATCGCCGTCGCCTTGAACTCGGCCGTGCCTGACTTCGGGTCGGTAGCGTCGATCGTCAGGACGTTCGTGGCGACCTCATCCTGGAAGTGCAGGGTCATGAAGGTCAGGCCGGGACGCAGGCTGTGATCGATCCGGACCGGCGCCTCGATCGAGCCGCGACGCGAGGTTATCCGGACGCGCTCGCCGTCGATCAGCGAGAACCGCGCGGCGTCCTCGGGCGAGATGTCCAGCGACTCGCCGCGCCGCAGGGGCGACGTGTAGCCGCTCGACTGGACGCCGGTGTTGTACGAGTCGAGCCGCCGGCCGGTCGTGAGCCGGATCGGAAAGTCGTCGTCGAGCTTGTCGACCGGCGGGTCGTGGTCGACCGCGACGAACGGCGCCCGCAGCCCCGGCACCGGGTCCTCCCAGAGGCGCGAGTGCAGGAACAGCTCGCCCGGATGGGTCTCGTCCCAGCACGGCCACTGGATTCCGCCGAGCGACTCGAGCCGGGCGTAGGTCATGCCGCGATGGACGGGCGACAGCGACCGCAGCTCGTCCCAGGTCCTCTCGGCCGAGGCTTCGCCCCAGTCGCTGCCCATCCGCCGGGCAAGCTCGTAGATGATCCAGAGGTCCTCGCGTGCCTCGCCCGGTGGGTTCATCGCCCTGCGGACGCGCTGGACGCGGCGCTCCGAGTTCGTGACCGTCCCCTCGGATTCGGCCCACGCCGCGGCGGCCGGCAGCACCACGTCGGCGATCTGGGCCGTCGCGGTCAGCAGCAGGTCCTGCACGACGAGGAAATCGAGGCCGCCGAGGAGCCGCTTGGCCCGCTGCTGGTCGGCCTCGGACTGGACGGGATTCTCGCCGATGACGTAGACGGCGCGGAGCTCGCCCTCCTCCATGGCGTCGAACATCTGGGAGAGGTGCCAGCCGCGCCGCGCCGGGACCGTGACGCCCCAGGCTTCGTCGAACTTCGATCGGAGGGCCTCGTTCTCGACGTACTGGAAGCCAGGGAGTCGGTCGGGGAGGGCGCCCATGTCGCCGCCTCCCTGGACGTTGTTCTGGCCCCGGAGCGGGTTGAGGCCGCTGCCGTACTTCCCGACATGCCCGCAGAGCAGCGCGAGGTTGATCAGCGCCAGCACGTTGTCGACCGCGTTGTGGTGTTCGGTGATGCCGAGCGTCCAGCAGATCATCGCCTTGTCGGCGGTCGCGAAGGCGTGGGCCAGCTCCTGGATCGCGGAGGCGGGCACGCCCGTCTCGCGCTCCGCGTACTCGAGCGTGTACGACTCGACCTTGGCCCGGTAGGCCTCGAAATCTGACGTCGCGCGCTCGATGAACTCGGTGTTCGCCAGGCCGGCGTGGATGATCTCGCGCCCGATGGCGTTCGCGAGGGCGATGTCAGACCCGACGTCGAGCCCCAGCCAGACGTCGGCCCACTCGGCCGAGCTCGTCCGGCGCGGGTCGACCGCGTAGAGCCGGGCGCCGTTGCGGACGCCGCGCAGGAGGTGGTGGAAGAAGATCGGATGCGTCTCCCGGGCGTTGCTGCCCCAGAGCACGATCAGGTCCGTCTCTTCAGCCTCGCGATATGAGCTGGTTCCGCCACCAGCGCCGAACACGGTCGCCAGACCGGCGACAGATGGCGCGTGTCAGGTGCGGTTGCAGCTGTCGATGTTGTTGCTGCCCAGGACCTGCCGGGAGAGCTTCTGGGCCGCGAAGTTGACCTCGTTGGTCGCCTTCGAACAGCTGAAGATCCCAATCGGGGTTCGCGCGTCCGCGGTGGCCTTGGCGGCCAGCGCGGCGCGGAATCCGGCGACGGTCCGGTCGAGCGCCTCGTCCCAGGTGGCCGGGCGGAGCTCGCCGCCCTTCGTGTCGCGCACGAGGGGCTGGGTCAGGCGAACGTACGACTTCGGCAAGGGTCCTCCGTGCCTTCTCGTGGCCGTCGATCGGCCGCGTTCGTCGCCGGCTGCTGCCGGTCCGGCCAGTGTAGCGAGGCACCCGCCGAGTGCCGGGTGCCAGCTCGGGCCGTCTCGGCGGAGAGGCCCCGGCCCGTCCGGCCCGCCCGGTTGGTTGTGGCCAGTTCGGACCGGCTCGGACGTCCGTGGCGATTTTTCCGCCACCTAGGTCCGCCTGGGGCCACCGACGCGCCGCGCGACGATGTTGAGGCGGACGTAGTCGAGCTTCGCCTCGGGCATGCGCGCGGCGACCGCCTGCACGAAGGGCTTCCGCTCTCCGGGTGGCAGCTCGGCGAGGAAGGTCCGAAGGCAGACCGTCTCGAGGAACGACTCGAAGGGCTCGCCGGGATCGAAGTGCGTCGGCTCGTCGGAGAGCCAGGTCTCGATCTCGACGAAGCCGCTCCTCTCGAGCCGCGCCCGCGTGGCCTCGGGCGTCTCGAAGCGGTGCTCCCGGTGGAAGCCTGGATGGACCTCGAGGGCGGTGTCGAGCAGCGCGGCGACGTTGCCGGCGCCGCCGCACTGGGCCACGAGCCAGCCGCCGGGACGCAGGACGGCGGCGAGATTCGCAAAGAGCGCGTCGTGATCGAGGACCCAGTGGAAGGTCGCCGTCGACAGGATCGCGTCGACGTTGGCGGCGAGCGGGAGCCGTAGCGGGCGGGCGAGGTCCGCCTCGACGTAGTCCACCTGCTCGCCGAATCTCGCCAGCCGTCCACGCGCCTCCGCGAGCATCGACGCCGACGCGTCGAGCGCGACCACGCGCCCGTGCGGCAACCGCCCGAGCAGCATCTCGGTGACGCGTCCCGTGCCGCACCCTGCGTCGAGGACCGTCTCGTCGCCGTCGAGCGGCAACCGATCGAGGACCGCCGCGCCCCAGCGCGCCTGCGGGTCGGCGACCCGATCGTACGCTCTCGCATTCCAGTCGCCGGTCATGGCACGACTATGGCATCACCCAGCGCGCCGGTGGCACCTCGACCGCGAGGACGGTTGCGTTCCACGGCGGTGGCGTCGATCCCGGGATGTCGAGGTCGGTCGGCAAGTCGAGCCCGAGCACGACGACGGCAACCTTCTCGGAACCCGAGAAGCTGACCCAGGCGTGCATGAACTGGCCAGGTCGCACGACGGGGCCGTAGCACGGCGGCATCGATCCGCCACCCGGCCAGAACACCGCGCAGAAGAAGGGCCCCGGCTCGATGGCGATCCGGTCGATCGGCAGCCGGACCGGGGCGATCGCGAGCTCGACGGCCATCGTCGCCGAGGGACATGGGTCGCCGGAAAGGGTCGATGGCAACGGCAGCGGCTCGATGCGGCAGGCGACCAGTCGGGTCGAATGCAACGGACCCGCGGGGGTTGCGTCGGAAGCCGGCCGACCGAATCCCAGGGCGACCGCAAGGGCGACGGCCAGCGGAACCGTGATCCCGGCAAGCAGCACGGCGATGCCGAGCCACCCACCGCGCCGAGAGGTCACGCGAGGGCGACGGCCGCGAGTGTCGCGGCTTCGACGCGGCCGATCGTCCAGCTGGACACGCCTGCAGCACGTAGCGCGCTTTCGACCGCTGGCGCCCCGCGCGCGGGAATGGCGGCGAGGAGACCGCCCGAGGTTTGCGGGTCGTGGGCGAGGGTGACGACTTCTCCCGAGACGTCGCCGCCAACGGTCAGGGCCGGCGCGACGAACCGGCGGTTGTTGGCGGCCCCGCCGGTCTCCACGCAGTCACGCGCGAGGTCGAGGGCGCCATCCAGCGCCGGGAGCGCCGACGCGTCGAACACGAACTTCGTTCCTGAGGCTCGAGCCATCTCGAGGCCGTGGCCCAGGAGGCCGAAGCCGGTGACGTCGGTCGCCCCGCGGATGCCGTGCGCGACGAGCACCTCCGCTGCCGCGCGGTTCAACGCGCGCATGGAGTCGACGGCCGCCGCGAGCTCGTCGTCGCTCGTCCGACCCTGCCGGCGCCCGCTCACGAGCAGCCCGGTCCCGAGCGGCTTCGTGAGCATCAGGAGGTCGCCCGGCCGCGCGCCTCCCTTGCGCAGCAGGTGATCGGGCGAGGCAACCCCGACAACGGCCAGGCCGTATTTCGGCTCCTTGTCCCGGATCGTATGGCCGCCTGCGAGAAGCCCCCCGGCTTCGCGGACCTTCGATGCCGCGCCGTCGAGGATCGCCCGGAACGCGTAGCTCGGCATGTCCTCCGGGATCGCGGCGACCGAGAGCGCGAACAGGACCCGGCCGCCCATCGCGAAGACGTCCGACAGGGCATTCGCCGCCGCGATCTCGCCGAAGGTGCGAGGGTCGTCGACGATCGGGGGGAAGAAGTCGAGCGTCCCGATGACGGCGACGCCGGGCGCAACCAGGTGGACGGCGGCGTCGTCCGGCGGGTCGAGCCCGGCGATGAGGCCGGTCGAGCCCTCGGTCGCCGACCGGTGGTCGTGACCGTAAACCGCGTCAACGTCGTCGATGCCGAGCCCGGCGAGCGCCTCGGCCAGAGCGTCAGCCCCGAGCTTCGCCGCACAGCCGCCGCACGTCGTCAGCTCCGTCAAACGGATGGGCGGGAACGTCAGCTCGGGAAGCTGGGACGGCATGTGGGCGATGGTAGGACGCAGCCCATTGACCGTCGGCGCGGTGGCCGCGACGATGCCGCGAACCCGCACTTCTGACGCGGGCCCTTGGGAGGGCAGGCGATGACCGACCTCGCGACCGAGCGCGACCTTGTGACGGTCCCGAAAGTGGAGCTGCACATCCACCTGAACGGCTCGATCACCGAGGCGACGGCGTCCGAGCTGGCGCGCCGCCACGGTGCCGATCCAGCGGAAACCCTGATCCTGCGCGACGGCCGCTACCCCGGCAGCTACCCGGACTTCAAGGCGTTCCTCGACGTCTACATGGCCGCGAACGCCTTCGTTCGGACGCCGGAGGACCTGGAGTTCGTCGCGGCCGAGTTTGCCGAGGGGCAGGCCGCCCAGAACATCGTCTACTCCGAGGCGATCTTCACGGCGATGATCTATGCCCGGAACGGGATGGATCCGACGGCGATGTGGGCCGCGCTCCAACGGGGCCTCGCAGCTGCCGGGCCTAACACGCGCATTGGACTGGTGGTCGATGCGATCCGCGACTTTGGCCGGGCTGAAGGGGACGCCACGCTCAAACTCGTCGAGGGCGCTGACGCCCCGATCGTCGGTCTCGGCCTGACCGGAATCGAGGGCACGGTTCCGGTCGAGGAGTTCCTTTCTTTCCGGGCCGCTGCGCGACGGCTCGGGCTCGGTTTCGAGGTCCACGCCGGCGAGATGGGCCCGCCTGAAAGCATCGTCGAGTCACTCGATGTGCTGGAGGCGGATCGGATCGGCCACGGCGTCGCGGCCATCGGCGACTCGGCACTCCTGGAGCGACTGGTGCGCGACCAGGTCGTGCTCGACGTCTGCCCATCATCGAACATCGGGGTGGGTCTCTTCCCGTCGCTCGACGCACACCCAGTGGCGGAATTTTGGAAGGCCGGCGTGAACATGACGATCTCCAGCGACGACCCGCCGTTCATGAGAACGACCCTGACTGATGAGCTCCGCCACGTCGTCCGACTGGCCAGGCTATCGCGGAACGACCTCGCTGAGCTCCAGCGGAGAGGCGCACGTGCGGCGTTTGCCAGTGATGCGACGCAGGGCGAGCTGCTGGCGCTGATCGACGAGTGGGCGGGCGGCACTTGACGAGCGAGGTGTCGCTGGCAGCCCGGAGGCGGGTGCGGATCACCGACACGGTCCTGGGCGGCGGCGATGCCGCGGTCGAGGCCTACGTCGTCGAACGGCCCGACGAGCCCGTCGTGGCCGGGATCCTCTTCCTGCACTGGCTCGGCGACCACCGCAGCGACCGGACGCAGTTCCTTTCGGAGGCCCGCGAGCTCGCCACGTTGGGCGTTCGAAGCGTCCTGCCCGCCGGTCGACTGCCCTGGGTGCCGGAACCGGTGAACGCTGCCACCGATATCGCCAACATCGAGGCCGAGCAACGGCGGCTCGGAGCCGCGCTCGAGGCACTCACAAGTGGGCTGCCCAAGGGCGCGCCGATCGGCCTGGTTGGCCACGACTTCGGCGCGATGCACGGCCTGCTCCTGGCCGCGCGCCAGCCGCGGTTCAGGGCCGCCGTCCTCATCGGGGCTACGCCGCGCTGGGGCGACTGGTTCCTGCGGTTCTGGCAGGTCGACGGCGACCGGTTCGACTACCTCCGCAGGCTTTCCCCAGTCGACCCGATCGAGGCGGCGCGTGACCTCAAGGCCACAGTGCTCTGGCAGTTCAGCGAGCGTGACTTCTTCATCGCCCCGATGTCCGCGGTCGAGCTGGCGAAGGCCGCGCCGGGTGAGCCGGTGATCGAGTGGTATCCGGCCGATCACGCGATGCGGAGCCCGAAGGCGCGCCGGTCGAGGATCGCGTTCCTCCGTCGGGAGCTGCACCTTCGCTGACAGCGCGCAGCGTCGTCACGCGGCCGGAGGCCGACGGACACTCCGGCGCGAGACCTTCACTACGATGTTCCGGGAGCGGAGGGGTCCCGGTGGGCTTCCTCGTCTTCAAAACGAGTGGCGCGGCGCTCGGCGTCGCGCGGTGGGTTCGACTCCCATGCGCTCCCGCCAGCGCGGCTGCACCAGCGAGGACGATCGAGCCGATGACCGGATCGAGCCGATGACGAGAGAACGGCGGCCCCCCAGCGTCGACGCGATCCTGCGTGCCGCGGCGCCGGGCCTCGACGGGCGCGACCACGAGGCGGTCGTCCTCGTGGCACGCGAGGTCGTGGCGGGGGAGCGGGCGCGGCTCGCGGGCGGCGGCCCTGGGGCGGCCGCGGCGAAGCTCGCCGACGAGCTGCGCGAACGCCTCGAGGCGCTCGAGGGGGGAAGCGATGAGGCAGGCGCGCGGGCCGCCGGCTCCGGGCTTCAGCCCGTCATCAACGCGACCGGCGTGATCCTGCACACGAACCTCGGGCGCGCGCCGTGGCCCGACGCGGCGATCAAGGCAGGCCAACTGGCCGCGAGCGGTCCCTCGATGCTCGAGCTCGATGCCGACTCGGGGCGCCGGGGCCGGCGCTTCCGGGCGGTCGAGGATGAAGTCGTCGCATTGACCGGCGCCGACGACGCGCTGGTCACCAACAACAATGCCGCCGCGGTTGCGCTTGCGGTCGGGCTCGCGGGGCGCGGCGGCGTTGCGGTCTCGCGTGGTGAGCTCGTCGAGATCGGTGGCGGCGTCCGGATTCCGGAGATCGTGCGCCGCGCGGGCGCCCGCCTCCTCGAGGTGGGCACGACGAATCGCACCCGCGTCGCCGACTTCGAAACGGCCCTCGTCGAAGGCCGCGCGAAGCTCGTCTTGCGCGTCCATCCCTCGAACTTCACCCAAACCGGGTTCGTGGAATCGCCGGACGACGCGGAGCTCGCGGCGGTGGCCCACCGTCACGGGGCCCTGGTGGTCGACGACCTCGGGTCGGGCGCCCTACTCGACACGGCGCGATTCGGTCTCGCCCACGAGCCGATGCCGCGCGAGCGCCTCGAAGCGGGTGCTGACCTCGTGACATTTTCCGGCGACAAGCTCGTCGGTGGGCCTCAGGCCGGGATCATCGCTGGCCGCGCCGATCTCGTGGAACGGCTGCGGCGCGACCCCCTGGCCCGCGCGATGCGCCCGGACAAGGTCGTCCTCGCGGCGCTGGCTGCGACGCTCAGGCTGTACCGAGCCGGGGTCGCGCACACCGCCATCCCGATCTGGCGCCAGATTGCGGCACCACTCGACGGGCTCGAACGACGCGCGACCGACGTCCTCGCGGCGCTCACCGGCGGCGCGTCCCTGCTCAACGCCGACGCCTCGCCCGGGACCCGCGGCGTCACGCTCGGCGTCGAGCCGACCGAGTCGACCATCGGCGGCGGCTCGCTGCCCGGGCAGACGCTCGCGTCCTGGGCAGTCGTCATCGTCGGTCCGCCGCCGCAGCGCCTGCTCGCCGCGCTTCGGGACGGGCACCCGCCGGTGATCGGCCGGGTGGTCGACGACGCGGTCGTGCTCGACTTTCGAACGGTAGAGCCACGCGACGACAAGCGATTCGCCGACGCCGTTCGGGCAGCGATTCTGTCGACCTCACCGCCCCTGCGGGGTTGACACCAGCATGGACGCGACCACGGCGTTCGGCGTCGCGGCCCTCAGCTTCATGATGCTGATGTATGCGCTGGAACGGCGCGGGCGCGTCTTCGTCCTCGCATTCGCAGCGGGGTGCGCCCTCTCGAGCGCCTACGGATTCGCGTCTGGCGCCTGGCCGTTCGGCGTTGTTGAAGCCATCTGGACGGTCATCGCGCTCCGTCGCTACGCCACGGACCCGAGCTGATGCATGACCCCAACGTCGGGCCGACCGTCGTCATCGGCACCGCCGGCCACATCGACCACGGCAAGACGAGCCTCCTGCGCGCGTTGACCGGCATCGACGCCGACCGGCTGCCCGAGGAGCAGGCCCGGGGCATGACGATCGACGTCGGATACGCCCATCTCACGTTCGGCGATGGCGTCGAGCTCGACTTCGTCGACGTGCCGGGGCATGACCGCCTGATCGGCAACATGCTCGTCGGAGCGGGCGAGGTCGACGCGGCGATGGTCGTCGTCGCCGCCGACGATGGGCCTCGGCCGCAGACGCTGGAGCACCTGCAATTGCTCGACGCGCTCGGCATCGACGAGGGTCTCGCGGTGGTGACGAAGGTCGATGCGGTCGACCCGACGAGAGTCACGGAGGTCGTGAGCGCCGTGACCGCGCTCCTCGCCGTGACATCGCTCCGTGGTTCTCCCGTTCTCCCGGCATCGTCGGTGACAGGAGAGGGGATCGAGGCGGTTCGAACGGCGCTTCGATCTGTGCGTGACGGGGTTGCTGCGCGATGGTCGGCGGTTGGGCTGCCACCTCACGGCGCGGGCCCGCTCCGGCTCGCAGTCGACCGCGCCTTCGCGGTCAAGGGTCGGGGCGCGGTTGTCACAGGGAGCCTTCGCGGCGGCGCGCTGGAATCCGGAGCGACGCTCCGGCGCGAGCCAGGCGGTGAATCGATCCGCATTCGCGAGGTCCAAGTGCACAGCCATGCGCGGGATCGTCACGACGGCGGCCGGACGGCGCTCAACGTGGTGGGGCTGCCGGTCGAGTCCCTACGGCGTGGCGACGTGCTGACGAGCGGACCCGGTGTGCTCGGGAGCGATCGGATCCTCGTCGAGCTTCGGCCGCCAGCCCGCGTTGGGCCAGCGACGGCTCGTCCACCGAAGGTCGGCGCTCGACTCCGACTGCACGTCGGCACCGATAAGGCCGAGGCGACGCTCCGGCTGGTTCGCGCGCGCCCGAGTGCGGCGATCCTGACCCTGGAGCGACCAGTTGCGACATTCGTGGGCGATCGAGCAATCCTTCGGGAGCCAGCGTCGGGGGACGTCGTCGCCGGCGTTCGCGTCCTCGACCCGCGACCGCCTCGGGGCCCTTCGCGACGTCGCTTGACCGCTGCACGCCTTCAGGTCCTGTCGGCGGCGGTCGAAACGGGCGACGTCAGCGCGACTTGGTCGGCTCGCGTCGAGTTGCACGGGGCCATCGCGCTGGCGTCATCGCTTGACGGCGGAGGTCGAGGGCCGACGGCGCCGAATCTGGCGCTCGCGGCCGACGTGCGAACCGCGCTTGAGGAGGCCGCCCTCGAGGCCGTGACCGCGCAGCATCGCGAGGCGCCACTTCGTCCGGGTCTGGCACTCCCGCGCGCGCGCGCCGCGCTCCTCCGGCGGCTCCGCTCCCTCGCGACCATCGAGCGCCGCGACGCCGAGGCTGCGGGATCGGCCGTTGCCGGCGTGCTCGACCACCTCGTCGAGCAGGGCTTGCTTGTCCGGCAGGGCGAGGCGCTGCGCGATCCGTCCCGCGGCTCAGAGCTGCCGCCGGACCTGGTCGCCGCGATGGATCGGCTCGAATCAGCCCTCGCGATCGCCGCGCCGCCGCCGCTCGAAGCCGCGGCGCTCGAGGCTGGCTGCCCAACCGAGGGCATTCGCGCGCTCCAGGCCGCCGGGCGCATTGTTCGACTCGGGCCGGATCTCGCCTGGGCGACGCCGACGTTCCACCGCCTCGCGGCCGTCGCCCTCGACCGATCGCGCCAGGCGCCGCTCACGCCCGCGGCCTACCGGGACGCGACCGGGACCAGCCGGCGCTACGTGCTCGCCATCCTCGAGGACCTGGATCGGCGCGGAATCCTGCAGCGAACCCCCGAGGGCCACATTCCCGGCCCTCGGGCTCCGCGGGCGGAGCCGGTCGCGTGAACCGACGGCCCGACCGACGGCCCGATGGATCGCCGGATCCTCCAAGCGTGTCGGCCCCGCTCCGGCAGGCCGTCACGGCGATCGTGCTGGCAGGCGGTCGTTCGTCGCGGTTCGGCGGCCCGAAGCTCGTCGTCGAGCTTGACGGCGCGACCCTCCTCGACCGCGCCGTGCGCGCGGTCCAATCCGTCGCCACGTTTGTCATCGTCGCTGGTCCGGAGCCCGCGGCGCGGTTGGGTTCGTCCACCCCGCGACGTCGCCTTGGCGCTGCTGGCGACGCCCCGGCTTCGTCCGTCCGGTTCGTCGACGACGACCAGCCATTTGCCGGCCCGCTCGCGGCGCTCGCCGGCGCGCTCCGCGAGACCTCGACCGAGCTCGCCATCATCGTCGGTGGCGACATGCCGGGCCTCGTGCCCGCCGTGCTCGCCGCGATGCTGGACAACCTCGCGTCGGACCTCACTGTCGATGCGGTCCACCTCGCCGGCGTGACAGAGCCCCCGCATCGGGAGGTCCTCCCGCTCGGGCTCCGAGTCGCACCGGCCGCGAAGGCCGCCGTCGCGCGCCTGGGAAACGGCGATCGCTCGCTCGTGCGCCTCCTTGACCGCCTTCGGACCGTCGAGATTCCGGCCACCGAATGGTTGGCTCTCGACCCGGCCGGCCGGACCCTCCTGGACGTCGACGAGCCGAGAGATCTGGAGCGTTGGGACGCAGGCGAGATTCGCTGACCCCCTTTCGTCGCTTGCAGGGGCCCGTTACGCTCTCGCCTGCATGTGCGGCGCGGTGCTCCGTCTGCCGCGATGGATCAAACCGGCTCGATGGCCGAACGCGAGGGAGGAACCATGCCACCTACGATCACGGCGTTCTGGAACAAGCTCAACGCCAACGAGAAGCTCGTCGGCTACGGAATCGTCATCGTGCTCATCTCGTGGCTCGTGGGCATCGTCACGGGCGGCGGGTTCGGCAGCAGCTGGGCCTTCGTCGCCGCGATCGCCGTCGCAATCATCTACTGGCTCAAGTACGCCCCGAACCAGTCGATCACGTGGCCCGCGCCGATCCCAACGATCGTCCTGGTCATCTCCGGGATCGCCGCCCTGCTGTCGATCCTCGGGCTGCTGGCGTTGCTGAGCCTGCTCGGCTTCCTCGGAATCATCTATCTGCTCGCCGTCCTACTGAACGCGGTCGGGGCCGGGATCATGGCGTACGGCGCCTGGAAGGAATACCAGGCAATGCCGAAGGCCGCCTCGAGCTCGGCATCACCGTCAGCGCCATCGGCGCCGATGTCGACCATGCCGCCGCCATCATCGGCGCCGATGTCGACCATGCCGCCGCCTCCTCCGGCCTCCACGACTCCGCCGGATTCGACCCCGCCCTCGGCCCCGCCGGCGCCCTGACCGTCGCCCGATCCAGCTGCCCAAACGGCGGGCCGGGAGCAATCCCGGCCCGTTTCGTTTCCCGGGCTCGGCTCGGGCGGTTGGCTCAGGCATCTCCAGTGGCTGAAGCGCCGGCGCTTGAAGGCGAAGGGCCTGCCGCGGCGCGTCGCGGCTGACGCAGACCCACCGCGTTGACGGCCGCGCCCGCGACCATCAGTCCCGCCGCGACGATCGCAGCCAAGTGAAAAGCGTCGGTGGAAGCCACCCTGGTCGCCGTCGCCAATTCGGGTGGCGCGTTCTTCGGTGGCGGATTCAGCGGCTCGTACGCTGCGCGGAGCTCGGGTGAGCTGGGGTCGGTGCCTGGGACGGCCGCCGCGAGCGTCCCGTAGAACGCGCCGCTCACGACGATGAACACCACCGCGGCGATGATCGGCTGCCCGACCCGTGACAGCGCGTTGTTGATCGCGGATGCGATCCCCGCGTTGCGCACCGGCACGGAGCCCATCAGCGCCGTCGTAAGCGGCGCGACGAGCAGCGAGATCCCAAGGCCGAACAGGATCGTCGCCGGAAGCGGGTCGACGAAGACGTCCGGCGGTGGCGCGAACGTCGACGGGTTCGAGAGTGACACCGTCCAGGGCTGCGAGGTCGGCGGCACTCGAGCCCACCAGAGCAGCCCGAGGGCCATCAGCACGGGACCCGCGACAAGGAACGGCCGGACGCCGACCCGGCCGGACACCGACCCGACTCGCGCGGACAGGAAAGTCAGGAGCAAGCCGCCCGGCAAGCCGATGATGGCAGCGCCCAGGGGGCTATAGCCGAGCGTGTTCTGGATGAATAGCGACTGGAACGTGAACGTCGTGTAGAGCGCGCCGTAGATCAGCAGCGTGGACAGGTTCACGGCGGCGAACTCCCGGATCCTGAACAGGCTGAGGGGCACCAGCGGGTGCTTGCGGCGGGCCATCAGGATTGGGAAGGCGATGGTTGCCGCGAGGCCTATTCCGATCGCGGCAAACGCCACCGGATCCTTCCACTGCTGCTGCTGGCCCCGAGTCGCCCCGAACGCCAGGCCTCCGACCGCCAGGACCGCCACGAATGCTCCCAGCCAGTCGAAGTGGCCCGTCGCCGAGTCGTTGCGCGATTCGTCCATGTACCGCCAGGCCAGCCAGGCACCGACCACGACGAGCGGCACGTTGATGAGGAACAGCGCCCGCCAGCCGGCGGTGTCGACCAGGATTCCGCCGATCGGCGGCCCGAAGGTCGACAGCGCGGACGTCACCGAGGCCCAGAGCCCGAACGCGCGAGCTCGGCTCGCGCCCTCGAAGGCGTTGGTGATGATCGATAGCGAGCCCGGAACGAGCAGCGCGCCGGCCACCCCCTGCAGCAGCCGGCCGAGCACGAGCAGCTCGAGGTTCGGCGCGAGCCCGCACAGGACCGACGTCGTCCCGAAACCGATCAGCCCGATGATGAACATCCGGCGCCGGCCGTAGAAGTCGCCGAGCGCACCGGCGAGGACGAGGAACGCGGCCAGCGTCGCGAGGTAGCCCGCGGTGACGTAGGTCTGTCCCTCGAGGCGCCCGAGGATCGTGCTCGTCAGCTGGACCCCGATTCGCGGCAGCGCCAGCAACACCAGGGTTCCGTCGAGGAAGACGATCGCCGAGCCGAGAATCGCCGCGGCCAAGGTTCCGCGCTGCCGGATCGTCATCTAGCCGAGTTTAGGCGAGGTCCTTCGTGGCGAGCCTCCGGGGTGCGGACGGGCCGGCCCGCCGCCGGTGACCGGGCGACACGCGGCCGGTGCCCGGCCACGATCTCAGTCGGGATGGGCCTTGCGGAAGCAGTCGGAGCAGTAGACCGGGCGGTCCATCCGAGGACGGAACGGGACCTGGGCCTGGTTGCCGCACTCGGAGCACAGGACCGCGAAGTACTCGCGCGTCGGGGTGCTGCGCTCGTAACCGCGCGGGCCGCCGAGATCCTGGGCCGTGTAGCCCGTGTCGCGTGCGGCGCGGCGGCTGGCGCGGCAGCTCACGCAGCGCTTCGGGTCCGAAGCGAAGCCCTTCTCGGTGTAGTACTTCTGATCGTCAGCGGAATGGATGAATTCGGATCCGCAATCGACACAGTTCAAGGTTCGATCGACGTAGGTCACGAGAGCCTCCCGGAGCGCGTGGATGTAGGTATCTGTGCGCCGGAAAAGGGGACCGTCGGCAACGCGGAGGCGGCCAAAGCCGGCGCCGCGCGACCCATGGTGCCGATCTGGAGTCCCGTGGTCGGGCGCACCGGATGAAGGTGCGTAGAAGGATACAACGCGCCCCCGGATGGGTCTGTCAGCCGATCGATGGTGGGTCTGCTCGCCATCCCACGAACTGTCAGTCAGCCGATCGAGGGCGTGCCAACCGACCTGTCACAATGACCGGCGACCGTTCGTGCAGGCGAGCGGGGAGCAATTGGGGGCACCCCGCTCGCCCGGCTGCCGAGCCGGCGCGGCGGCGTCTGGGGAGGGCCGCTCAGAGGCATGCTGCGATTGCTCCACACGGCCGACGTCCACCTGGGCGCTCGGCATGCGGACCTCGGGGATCGAGCCGCAACCCAGCGCGAGCGCCAGTTCGTGGCCTTCGTGGCAACGATCGATCTGGCCCTCGCCGAGAAGGTCGATCTTGTCCTGATCGCTGGCGACCTTTTCGACTCGAACGTCCAGCCCCGCCGTTCCGTGGAGCGCGCCGCCGCGCAGTTCAAGCGCCTCGTCGATGCCCGGATCCGGAGCGTGATCGTGCCGGGAACGCACGACGTCTACGACCGCGCCTCGATCTACCGGGCCTATGATCTGCCGGCGCTGGCCGGTGCCGTGGGCTCGGACCTCGTGACCGTGCTCGATCCGGATCATCCCGAGGTCCACCTCGAGCCGCTCGACCTCATCGTCCACGGCCGCTGCTTCGGCACGAAGCGGGCGCCGCACTCCCCGCTCCAGGGGCTCGACGTCGCGAAGGACAATCGGGCCGCATGGCACGTGGGGTTGCTCCACGCCGCGCTCGCGATCGAGGGCAAGACGGACGGCGACGGCATCGTCATCACGAGCGAGGAGATCAGCGCGAGCCATCTCGATTACCTCGCCCTCGGCCACTGGCACTCGACGACCAAGGGCAAGGCCGGGAAGACGGCATATGCCTACTCCGGTGCGCCAGAGCCGATCGCGCTCGACCAGGACCGCGCCGGCAACGTCCTGCTCGTAAGCCTCGACGCGCTGGACGGCAAGAAGAAGGTGACGCTCGAAGAGCGCAAGGTCGGCAAGACGCGCTTTGAGCGCATCCAGGTCGATGCGGCGACGGTCGGCTCGCAGCCCGGCCTCGTATCGAAGCTCGGCGAGAAGGCGGATCCGGACCTGGTGCTCGACGTCGAGCTCACGGGCGTTCGGCCAGACGAGCTCGACGTGCATGTCGAGGAGGTCGAGAGCGAGCTCGCCGATCGGTTCCTGAAGGTCCGCGTGCGCGATCGCTCGGTGGCGCCGCTGCCGGACGGCCCGATCGCCTCGCCCGAAACCGTCCTCGGCGCCTTCATCCGCGACCTCGAGGCGCGGGTGGCCGAGGTCGAGGCCGCCGATGACGACGAGGCGGCCGGTGAGCTCCGCGATGCGCTGAGGCTCGGCCGGCTGCTCCTCGCCGGCACCGAGGTCACGCTGTGAGGATCACCCGGCTGCAGCTGCGCAACGTCCGCCGCCACGCCGATCTCGACCTGAAGCTCGCCCCCGGACTGACCGTCGTCCGCGGCCCGAACGAATCGGGCAAGTCGACGATCCAGCGGGCGATCGAGCTGGCGCTCACGCGCCGCGTGACGTCCGGCTCCGGCGATCTCGACGGCATGCGCTCGTGGAAATCGGGTGAGGACGACCGGCCGTGGGTCCGCCTCGAGTTCGAGGCGGAGGACATGGACGGCGTCCGGACCGGCACCCTCGAGAAGGCCTTTCGCGGCCCGAAAGGCGCCGTGAAGCTCGAGCTCGACGGCGAGACCGTCACGGATCCGGCCCGGGCCGACGAGCTGCTCGCCGATCTGACCGGGATCCCGAACGAGGCGTTCTTCCGCTCGACGGCCTCGGTTCGGCATCACGAGCTCGATGGCTTGGCCCGCGACGAGGCCGCGCTTCGGGACCGTCTCCAGGCCTCGATCTCCGGCGCTGACCGCGGCACCGGCCGAGCTCGGCGGAAGCTGGAGCGCGCCCTCTACGAGCTGAACACCAAAGGCGACAAGAACCCCGGCCGGCTCAAGGCCGCCGAGGCGAATCTCGCCACCACGACGGCGGCCCTGCGCAACGGCGAGGCCGCCCTCGGCGAGCTGGAGCGGGATCGCGACACGCTGGGCCAGGCGCGCGGGGATCGGGCGGTTGCCGAGGGGGACCTCGCTGAGCGGCGCTCCCTCCTCGAGAAGGCCCGGCTCGCCGAGCGCCTGATCGGCGAGCGCGACCAGGCCCAGGTGCGCTTCGAGCGCTACAGCACGGCCGTCGACGTCACCCGGCAGATCGAGACGCTCGAAGCGTCGCACCCCTCGTCGAACGGGCTGCCGGCGTTGCGCGAGGCCCTCGCCAAGGTCCGCGCGGCCGACCTCCGCATTCGCGAGATCCGGGCGGCCCTCGCCGGCGAGGTCGAGGTCTCGTTCGTCATCACCGAGCCCACGCCGCGGGCCTGGCGTCCGACGGCCATCGCGGCCATCGGCGTGATCGTCCTCGCTCTTCTGATTGTCGGCGCCGGCCAGATCGGGCTGCTACCGCGCGGCCTGCCGACGCTGACGCTCAAAGGCCTCGACGCCGAGATCAGCCTGCCCGGCCCCGGCGTCCTCGCGTTCCTTCTGGTGCTCTTCGGGGTGGTCCTCGCCCTGGTCGGCCGGCGGCAACGCATCCGGGCCCTCGCCCTCAACAAGACGAAGGACCTCCGATCCCTGGAGATCGAACGGCGGCTCCGCGGGCGTTCGATGCTCGAGCAGGAGCTGCAGATGGAGGAGATCACCTTCCAGAACCTCCTCGCGGCCCTGGAGCTGCCCGATCTCGCCGCGGTCGAGGCGCTGGTCGCCGCCGAGGAGGCGCATATCGGCAGCATCCTGCGATTGCGCGCCCAGCTCGAGGGACTCGTCGGACGGGAGGCGACCGACACGCTGCCCGACCTTCGCGACAAGGCGGCCCTCGACATCGAGCAGAAGGCCGGTGCTCTCGAGCAGCTCGGTCCGATCGCCCGCGAGCCACGCGCGCGAGAGCGGCTCGAGGTCGCGGTGACCGATGCGGATCTCGCCGTCAACCGGGCGCGCGACAACGAGGCCCAGGCCCGGGCGCGCGTCGAGCAGAACGGCGTCGACGCCGAGGAGGTCGCGGGGCACGCCGAGCAGTCCGCGGTCTGGACCGAGGAGCTGGCGATGCTCCAGCGCCGTGCCCGCGTCTACGACGCGGCCCTCAAGGCCCTCGACTCCGCCGAGCGGGCGACGCTGCGCACGGCGACCCGCTACCTCGAGGGGCGGATGGTCGTCGACCTCGACAAGGTGACCGGGGGTCGCTACCGCCGGGTGCAGGTCGATGACGAGAACCTCGCGCTCCGCGTCTACGCCCCGGAGCGCGGCGACTGGGTCGATGTCTCGAACCTCAGCCAGGGCACCCTCGACATCGTCTACCTCACGGCGCGCATTGGTCTGGTTCGGCTCGTCACCGGAGACCGCCGGCCACCGCTGGTCATGGACGACCCCTTCGTGACCCTCGACGACGAGCGAGCGAAGCGGGCCCTCGAGCTGCTGCACGACATCAGTGCCGACTTTCAGGTCATCTACCTGACGACGTCCGATCGGTACGATGCGGCTGCCGACGCCGTCGCGAAGCTCCCCGCCCCGACGGCCCTTACGCCCGACCTCGAGCCCGATTTCGGAGACGGTGCCGCGAGCCCGGGCGGCACCCCAGGCGCTCCGGGCACTCCTGCCCGGAAAGGCAAGGCGCTCGCCCGCACTCGCTGATCAGCGCTTCGCCTGCGTTGGCGACCGGCGACGCTGCCGGCGAGGGCCTAGAAGCCGCCTCCGGCTCCGCCACCGCCGCCGCCGCCGCCCCCGCCGTAGCCCGAGCCCGACGACGACGTCGCCGACGTCGAGATCGAGCCGATCGAGCTCGCGAGATTGCCGACCGACCCGACGCCATCGCTGCCCGAGTACCAAGCGGGATACCAGACCGCCGAGCCGGTCTGCTTGGCCGTCTCGAACGTCTCCCGGATGAGGTCGTCGATCTCGTCCTTCAGCCCGAAGGCAACCGCCCAGACGGTGAGGAGGTCGGGCGTGGTGATCCAGGGCAGGCGGGTCTTCGTCTCCTCGAGGGCCTCGTCGACCGTGTGGGACTTCTTGAGCTCGTATCGCAGCGTGTTCCGGTACGCCAGGGCCATGCCCAGGGCTCGCGCGCCGTCCAGGGTTCGGGCGACAAGGCGGCGGCTGAAGAGGATGATCGCGACACCGAAGCCGATCGCCGCCAGCATCGGGATGACCAGGAACCCACGCCCTGGCCGGAACAGGCTGTCCGAGCCATCGCTCGTGTCGAAGGCAAAGAAGAAGCCGAAGACGACGACCAGGACGATGAGGCCGATCCCGATCCCGAGCCACCGGCTCGGCAGCTTGTTGGGATCCTCGCGGAAGAACCCGGCGGCCTTCGCGGCCCGCCCCAGGTCCTTCTGGAACGACGCATAGAGCTTCGCGCCATCGCCGGCCTTGAGCTCCTTCCAGCTGAGCACGCCGCCGGGCGCCTTGCTCGCGATCGACCTGGCGAGGTCGTCCTCGGCCGAGCCGATTGGACGGCGCCGGGCCTCGAGCGAGTTGGGGTCGATCAGGGGCGTCGGCGGGACGACGAGGTCGACGTGCTTCTTGTCCCCGTCGGGCTGCTGGAATGTCACGAGCCCGCGATGGCCGAGGTCGACGAGCGCCGACGTGAACGCCTCCTTGTCGACGGCGTCGCGACGCAGGACGGTGGCGAGGGCCGGGGTGAGCCCGGGCGGCGGCGTCGGTAGGAGGACCGAATCGTCGATCAGCGGCACCTCGGCGTCGCGACCGCGCTCCCACCACGTGCGCATGAAGAGCATGAAGACGAGGAGGCCCGCCCCGAGGACGATCGCGGCGAGGACGACGTTCAGGGCGGCCTGGAAGCCCCGGTCGGGGTTGCCGTTGACCTGCGCGACGTGGTCGACCCTGCGGAGCCCGGCCAGGAGTGCGCTGGCGAGATCGCCATCCTTGGCGGGCGGCAGCATGTCGCCGTTGACGATCGAGGCTGCCTCATCGGGATTGAGGTAGCGGTCGGCGAAGCCCTTGCCGGCGTACAGGTAGATCTGGCCGTGGGACGTGCTCCCGTTGTCCATGTCGAACAGGACGACGAGCCCATCGTCGACCCCCTGCCGGCCGACACCCCACGTATTCATGATCGTCAGCGCGTCGATCCGCGCGGTCGCCGTGGAGACGTCGAAGTCCTCGCTCGGCCAGGAGACAACGGCCAGCTGGGCCTGTGTCCGGTCGCGGATGCCCTGGGCGATCGATTGGGCCTGCGCCTCCGTCGAGGCGTCCCAGATCTCGGCGAGGTCGTACACGTACACGCCCTCGCGTGAGGGCGGCAGCGTCATGGTGGCCAAGGCGAGCGGCGCCGCGACGGCGCCTCCGAATGCGGCCACAGCCAGGAGTGCGAGCAGGCGGCTCGCTCGGTCGGCCGGGCGGTGCAGGCGGACGCAGGTCATGGGCACACGCGATCATATGCGGATGCCCGGCCTCCTCATCCCGGATTCACTCGCCGTCGTCGTCCTGGGGTTCCTCGCCTCACTCGGCTGGGGCTTCGCCGACTTCGGCGGCGGCCTTGCGAGTCGGCGCGGTCCCGTGCTAGGCGTGCTGCTCGGGAGCCAGGTTGCCAGCCTCATCGTGGCCGTTCCGATCCTGGCCCTCGGCAACGAGCCGGCGATGCGACCGATCGACCTCCTGATCTCGATCCTCGGCGGGGTGTTCGGGGCCGTGGGCCTGTCGCTCCTCTATCGCGGCCTGAGCGTCGGGCGAATGGGCGTGGTGGCACCAGTGGCGGCGGTCCTCACGGCGACCTTGCCCGTCGGCTTCGGCTTCCTCACCGAGGGCATCCCATCGACCTTCGCGATCGTGGGGATCGTCTTTGCGGCCATCAGCGTGATCCTGGTCTCGCGCTCGCCGGCCGCGCCCGACGGCCGCCCGAGCGGCCTCAAGTTCGGCGTTGCCGCGGGCGTGGTGTTCGGGCTGTTCACGATCTCGGCCTCGGGCCTGGCGGACGGGCTGATCATGTCGCCCGTCGTTGCCATCCGGGCCACGTCGGTGATGATCGTCACCATCTGGATCCTCGTGGCCCGTCAGCCGTGGCGCGTCTCCAGGAGCCTGTGGCCCGCGCTCGTCGGGATCGGCGTGATCGACATGGCCGCCACGGCTGCCTACTTATCCGCGATCGCGATCGGACCCTTGGCGATCGCCGCAATCCTGGCGTCGTTGTACCCGGTCATCACCACGATCCTCGCCGGCCTCGTTCTGCGAGAACGCGTGACGGCGATGCACGCGGCCGGGATCCTCGCGGCGGCAGCGGCGGTCGTCCTGATTGCGCGCGCGTCAGCCGCCTGAGGCGTCTTAGCCAGATTTTCTGCCGCTGCCCGGTCAGTTCGTCGGCACGGGTCCTCCGGCAACGCGTCGCGCTCAGCTCAGGACGGCGCTTCCCATGCGACAGAAAGATCGTCGAACTCGGCGCGCGTCCGGATGACATGCACGGACTCGAAGCCCTCGCCTTCAAGGCTCCCGCGGCGAAGCGAGCGCGCCAGCTCGGCGAGCTGCCGCTCCACGACGTTCGCCGGCACGATCCGGCCCGATCGCGTGGCGTTCTGGGCCAGCACGAGCTTCGGATCGAGGTCGAGGGCGAGTGCGACCGCGGGGATCCCACGGGCCACGGCGCGGCGCAGTAGCCCGCGGCGTGCGTAGGCCGAAACGTTTGTCGCATCGACGACCGTCGTACGTCGATCGGCGAGCCGTCGATCAAGCTCGCGATGCAGGATCGCGAACGCCGTGCGCGTCGCGCCCTGGTCCGACGCGTCGCCGGCGACGATCTCGCGATAGGTGTCTGACGAGAGGATCGCGTCCGTGGCGAACAAGCGGCCGGCCAGCGTGGACTTCCCGGAGCCGGCGGCACCGATCAGGACGAGCAGGCACGGGTTCGGCAGCCACAGCTCCGCGACGCTCGGCCACCCGGATGGGGGCGAGACGGGAGATCCGGAGCGAGACGGGACGTGAGACATGACGCGCGGCCCCGTTGGGCGATTCACCCGGCCTGGCGGCGGGCCTCCCAGCCGCCACCCTCACGCGACCTCACCTCGTACGCCGGCTGGTCGTAGACCGACGGGCCCTGGATCACGTGGCCGTTCTCCAAGCGGTAGCGCGAGGCGTGCCAGGGGCACTCGATGGCGCCGTCAACGATGCGGCCCTCGGACAGCGGGCCGCCCGCGTGGGCGCACGTGTCGTGCAGCGCCAAGATCCGCTCGCCCTGGCGAACGAGCACGAGCTGGTTGACGCCGAGCTTGGCCTTGACCGGCCGGCCCTCGGGGATGGCGCCGGCTTCGAGCTCTGCCGGATCGAGCGCGATCCACTTCGCCCCGGCGCCACGGAAGGCATGCCTGCTGACCATGTTGCCCAGCACGTAGACGACGTCACCACCGACGTACGCGCCTGCTGTGAGCACGAGGAAGGCCACGATCGAGAGCCAGATGCCTGCCGTCGATGCGACCGACCCACTGCCAAGCCGCGCCACCAGCGAGACCAGGTACACGACGAGCGCGACGAGCATCAGCGTCGAATGCAGGGTTGCCCGCTCGCGCGCCTTGCCATCCGTATCCGCGTAGTCCGCGAACCCCGCGAGTGCCGCCAACGCCATTGTCAGGATCCCGACGACGAGCGTGACCGTCGCGGCACCAGGGTTGCCGAGGACGTCGAAGACGATGACGAGGAACAGGATCCCGATCGGCGCGTCCGTGAGGACCGCGTGGAGCGGATGGCCGAGCCAGCGTCCATTGAGCAGGTCACGGACAGCAGGCATGAGATGGAACAGCCAGTGCAGGAAGCGATGGACGAGGTCGCCGAGGGGCCTCGTCCAGACCGCCTGCACATCGATCACGCGCAGGAGCAATCGGGCGAGCACGGCAACCTCCTCCAGCGGGCGAACAGGGCAAGCGCCTCGCCTCGGAGTCTACAACCGGGCCAGGCTCGTGGATCGCGGCCGCAGGTCGGCGTTCGACCGGCGGCGACCTCAGCCCGGCAGGTCGCGCTCGGCCGGACCGGTGTATCGCGCGTCGGGCCGGATGAGCCGGTTGTCGGCCGACTGCTCGATCACGTGGGCCGTCCAGCCCGCGTGCCGGGCCAGCGCGAACGTTGCCGGGAAGAGATCCGGCGTCAGGCCGACGCCCTGCAGCACCGCCGCCGCGTAGTACTCGACATTGGTCTTGAGCGCGCGCTCCGGGTGCCGCTCGGCCAGGACGCGCAGGGCGACGTCCTCGACCTTGATCGCCAGCTCGAGCCAGTCGGGCTTGTGGTCCATCGACTCGACGACCTTGCGGAGGGCCCTGGCCCGCGGGTCGTAGGCGCGGTACACGCGATGGCCGAAGCCCATCAGGCGGTCGCCCCGATCGAGCGTCTCCTTGACCCATTGCTCGGCCCGTTCGACCGAGCCAACCTGGTGGATCTGCTCGACGACCTC
>JBBQFS010000002.1:0-37597 GCA_038322255.1 Candidatus Limnocylindrales bacterium
CGGGCCGATGCCGCGGCGGGCGTGGCCGTTGTAGATCGAGATCTCGGAATCGCTCAGCCCGCGGCCATACTGCCCGGCGGCGCCCGGCCCGGGCGGGATGAGGTTGATCCGGACGATAACCTCGCGCGTCGTGCGGTCGCCGGCTCGAGTCGGGTACGTGACGTCACGGCGTAGCCGGAACTCCTCGGGCTTGCCGGTCTCGGGCGGCGTCGCCTTGAACCCGCGATCGGCCAGCCAGGTGCGCGCCTCGGTGAGCATCTGCTTGTGCGCCCCGTTCTCGTCGAAGCCGACCGCGAGAGTGACGTCGAGGTAGCCGTCAGCGAACAGCCGCTCGTAGTCGAAGTAGTGCTCCTCGACCTTGCCCGCCCTGGGCGCCGTCCGATCGAGCTCGCCGAGGGCGCGCGCCGAGAGCTTGTCCCCCGGGATCGAGCGGCGCGACCGGAACAAGCTGATCGCTGTCTGGGTCTCGCTGCCGTAGTCGCCGTCGCGCTCGTGCTGGACAAGCTCGAAGCCGAGGTCGATCAGCGCCTGCTGCACGGCCTTCACCGGCCCGCCGTTGTCCCGCGGCGAGAGGGTGCCCTCGCCCTTCGCGATGCGCTCGAGCCGCGGCTCGCCGACGAAGCGCGGATTCGACAGCGTGACCGGCTCCTGCTCGGTGGCGTAGGGGTTGGCGGCGAGCTCCGACTGCGCGCCGCCGCCCGGCGTGGTGATCGCGTATGGGTTCGGCGCCACGTCCCATTCGCTGGGGGCCGGCCCTTGTCGCTGGACGCTGTGGTGCGCGACGTGGCTCATCGCGAGGTTTCCGGCGGTCCGCTGGACACCCATCGCGTAACGCTGGCGCGCGGCGCCATCCATGAGCGCGACCGGCAGCGCGGCGTCGAAGTCGTCGGCGGTGCGCGACCGGGTCAAGGCTCGCTGTCGAATGGCCGCCGGCTGGCGGCGGGCAAGCGTCGTCCCCGCGATCTCCATCCTGGAACCGTCTCAGGCCGTTCGGGCAGGGTCAAGGTCCGTTCGGGCAGAGATGCCCGGACGGCTCGGGGTCAATCCCAGCGGAAGGTACGCACCGTCAGGCCGGTCGCGAGGGCGGCCCAGACCAGAAGGATCGCGACGGAGCGCGTCGCGTCGAGGCCCGCGCCCATGCCGAGCGCGATTCGCAACAGGTCCGCGAGGGCGGTCGCCGGCAACACGGCCGCGAGCGGCTGCAGGAAGCCCGGGAGATGATCCACGGGCAGGACGATCCCGCCGAGCATGAGGAAGGCGAGGAACAGGCCGTTGGCGAGGGCCAGGGTCGCCTCGGCGCGCAGGGTGCCGGCGAGCAGCAGGCCGAGCCCGGTGAACGCGAGCGTGCCGAGGAAGATCGCAACTACGAGGAGGACCGGCGACCAGCCGGCGCCCGGGTGCCAGCCGAGCGCGACCGTCGCCACGCCCACCAGGAGCGCGACCTGGAGCACCTCGAGGACCAGGATGGCCGCGACCTTCGCCGCCACGAGCCCCCACCGCGGCAGCGGGGCGCCACCGAGCCGCTTCAGGACGCCGTAGGACCGCTCGAACGCCGTCGCGATCCCGAGGTTGACGAGCCCGCTCGCGATGAGCGCAAGGGCAATTGCCCCGGGCAGGAGGAAGTCGACCGGGCGGCCGCCGAGGTCGGGCACGAGCGACGTGCCGGCAAAGAAGAGCAGCACCGCGACGGGGATGACGAGGGTGACAAGCACGTTCTCGCCTCGGCGGGCGGTGAGGCGGAGCTCCAGGGCGGCGAGCGCCGAGACGGCCCGGAGCGCCGATGCGGGCCGGCTCACTCGACGGCCTCGACGTCGCGGTCGCCGGTGAGCTCGAGGTAGCGCTCCTCGAGCGACGCAGCGCCCGCCCGCAGCTCTACGATCAGCAGGCCTTCGCGCGCGGCCCACTTCGCGATCTCGGCGACGATGTCGGCCGAGGCGGCACCAGGGGCGATCTCGAATTCGGTGGCTTCCTCGTCGCCCGCCTTGTGATCCGCCACGTCATGCGAGGCCAGGGCTCGCCCGCCGGGCGCGGGCCGGAGGCGCGATGCGCTGTCGAGGGCGGCGATCCGGCGGCTCAGCCACTCGATGGCCGTTCGCGATGGGGCGGCATGGAGGCGGAACCGCACGGCGACCGAGCTGCCCCGGAGGATCGCCTCGGGCGCGTCGTCCACCACGATCCGCCCGCCGCTCAGGATCGCGACTCGATCCGCGAGCCGCTCGACGTCGCCGAGGTCATGCGTCGTCATCAGGATCGTCCGCCCCTCGTCGCGCAGGTCGCCGACGAGCTCGCGGGTCGTCCTTCGCGCCTCGGGGTCCATGCCCGCCGTCGGCTCGTCGAGGATGAGGACCTCGGGGTCGCCGGCCAGGGAGATGGCCAGCGCCAGGCGCTGGCGCTCGCCCCCTGACAGGCGTCGGACGCGCGCCGCGGCAACGCTCGTGAGCCCGACCTGCTCGAGCAGCTCGTCGGGGCTCCGACCGCCGTCGTGGAGCGCCGTGTACAGGCGGACCAGGTCGCGCGGCGTTGCCCGCGGTTCGAGCCCGGCGCCGCCCTGGAGCATCAGCCCGACGCGCGCCCGCAGCGCCGGTCCGCCGTGCCGGGGGTCGATCCCGAGCACTCGCGCCGTGCCCGAATCCGCCTTCCGATAGCCCTCGATGATCTCGACCGTCGTCGTCTTGCCGGCCCCGTTCGGGCCGAGCAGCGCGACGAGCTCGCCCGGCCGGACGACGAGATCGACGCCGTCGAGAACGGTCCGGCCCGCATAGGCCTTGCGCAGGCCGGCGACCTCGATCACGGGGCGCCGGAAATCAGCGCGTACTGCCGCTCGAACTCCGCGTCGGTCAGCTGGCCGACCTGGATCGATCGCAGGATTCCGTCGCGATCGATGAAGTACGTCTGTGGCCGCGCCGCGACCCGGTAGGCGGTGCGAATCCCGCCGGAGGGGTCGTCGACGGTGGGCCACGATGCGCCGTACGCGGCGATGAAGTCCCGCGCCGGCGCGGGCGAGTCGAAGGTGAGCACGCCGAGAATTGCCAGCCCGTCGGCCGCGTGCTGCGCCAGCCTGGCCTTGAAGAGCGGGAACTCATCGCGGCACGGCACGCAGCTCGGGCCCCAGAAGTTCACGATCACCGGCCGGCCCCGGAGGGACGCCAGGTCGAAGGCCGATCCGTCGAGCGTGGTTCCGATGACGGCCGGAGCGGGCTTTCCCCGGGCGATCGAGCCGGAGTCGGACGCCGCCGGCGCATCGAGGCCCGAGCGGATCATTACCAGGGCCAAGGTCGCGATCGCCGCAGCCACGAGCCCGACGAGGACGGGCCGGCGCTGCCGGTCCAGCTTGAGCGCCGTGACCCGCCCGCCTACTTGACCGTCAGGGTCCCGGTCATCGCGTCGATGGGATGGATCGAGCAGATGAACACGTAGTCGCCGGGCTGGAGCGCGTCGTACTGGTAGGTCTGCGTCGTGCCGCCGGGCGTCGGCTGCTGGTCCTTGATCGTCGTCCCGTCCTTCGAACGGATTTCGATGTCATGCGTGGTCGTCGGTGGGTCCTCGTTGTGGAAGACGATTGTGAATGGTTGGCCGGCGGTCACTTCGAGCGCCTTCTTGTCGAAGGCAATGGTCTTGGCGACGATCTCCAGGCCTCCGGCGGGCGGACCGACGCCGCTCGGCAGCGCGCCCGAGGCACCCGGCGAGGCCCCGGGGCCGCCGGCGGTGGCGGGCGAGGCCGGCGGGAAGATGCCGACCTGCGACAGCACCACGAGGGCGAACAGGACGGCGAACGACTGGAGGGTCCGCGCCGGCAGGCGCCGAACGGGGATGTTTTCGAGGTGCCCGGTCCGGTCGGCTTCCTCGACCTTGCGGTACTCGGCCGTGAAGTCCAGCAGCCAGCCGAGCAACGTCCAGACGAGGAAGATCACGGCGAGCACCAGCACCCAGCCGCCGGCGACAAGTCCACCCAGGAGCGCGGCCGAGCCGAGTGCGCCGAGGAGCGGTCGTGTCGACGGCCCGGGCATGTGGACGCCCGGCGGCGGTCCGGGGTGGACGATCGCCGGCAAGGATCGGCTCGGCTCGATGCGGTCGTAGTCGCGGAGCGCCTCGCGGAACCAGGCGAGCAGGGTGACGACCAGCACCGCAACGCCGACCCACAGCAGCAAGCCGCCGGCGACGAGGCCGAGGAACAGCGCACCGGCGCCCAGCGCGACGAGAATCGGCGCAGACGAGCCGCCGGGCATGTGGACGCTGGCGGGCGTGACCGGCTGGATGCGCGCCGGGGCCCGGCGAGTTGGACCGAGCGTCGCCCACTTCCGGACCGTCAGCAGGAACCAGGCGAGGAAGAGCAGGGCCAAGCCGATCGGGATGAGGCCGAGGAGCGCATTCCAGTTGGGCGTGATGAAGATCCCCGCCACGTTCAGGAGCGTGTCCATGAGGGTCATCGGGGACGGGGATGGAGAGGGCACGATCGCGAGGGGGGCGCTATTCGCCGGACTCGGTGTGCAGGACGAAGAACATGATCCCGAGGGCCGCGCCGAGCGCGATGAGCATGGTCACGCCGGCGAACTCGATCCGATAGCCGAAGACGGGCGCGAGGGCGCCATAGAGGAGGCCCGTGACCACGCAGGCGACGGCGATGATGATCGCGTTGCGGTGACGACCGGTCATCGGATCCCTCGCTACAGCAGGTACAGGATCGAGAACAGCAGGATCCAGACGACGTCGACGAAGTGCCAGTAGAGCGACACGGCCTCGATGGCGTCATGGTGGCGGGCCGAGAACTGGCCGGCCATGCCGCGGTAGAGCAGCACGCCGAGCATGAGCACGCCACCGAAGACGTGCGCGCCGTGGAACCCGGTGAGCGTGAAATAGGTCGTCCCGAACGGGCCCGACCCGAGGGTCATGCCCTCACCGAACAGGAGCGTGTAGTCGAAGGCCTGCATGATCAGGAAGACGATCCCGAGCACGAACGTGACCGCGATGTTCCGATTGAAACCGCGGCGGTCGCCCCGCCGGATGGACCACACCGCGAACTGGCAGGTGAACGAGCTCGTGATCAGGATGATCGTCGCGATGATGATCGGCCCGAGCGGGTCGAGGATGTCCGCGAAGACGTCGGGCGGCCAGGGTTGGTTCGCGGCGCGGGTCGCGAAGTAGGCCGCGAACAGGCCTGAGAAGAACATCACCTCCGAGGTGATGAACAGGATCATCCCCAGGATCGGGTTGCTGATGCCCCGCTGGGCGTGGCCGCTCGCCGCGGCGTGCGGGTCGGCGTGGGCCACCCCGCCCGAGCCCGAGGCGATCGCCGGCGCTTCGGCCGTCACGCGGCGTCCCCCGGTCCCTGGTCGTCGTGGTCACCCTCTTCGAGCAGCTTGGGTGCCTCTTCGTCGCCCGGGCCACCGTGTCCGCCGTGGGCGGCGAGCCCATGGCGCGCGTCGAACAGCGGCCGCTCCGATCGGATCTCCGGCAGCCGATCGAAGTTGTAGGGCGGTGGCGGCGACGAGGTCGCCCATTCGAGCGTGTTGCCCTCCCACGGATCGTCGCCGGCGATCTTGCCGTTGCGCAGCGAGATGAAGACATTCCAGATGAAGGGCAGGATCGAGGCCGCGATCAGGAAGCCGCCGATCGTCGCCGCGAGGTTCCAGTCGTTCCAGCCGGCATCCGATGCGTAGTCGGCGATCCGACGGGGCATGCCCTTGATGCCGAGCATGTGCATCGGGAAGAAGGTCAGGTTGAAGCCGATGAACATGAGCACGAAGTGGATCTTGCCGAGGCCCTCGTCCAGCATCCGCCCGGTCATCTTCGGGAACCAGTAGTAGATCCCCGCGAACATCCCGAAGACCGAGCCACCAAAGAGGACGTAGTGCAGGTGGGCCACGACCCAGTAGGTGTCCTGGAGCGCGAAATCGATCGGGACCGAGGCGCTGAAGGCGCCGTTGATGCCGCCGATCAGGAACATCGTAAGGAACCCGACCGAGAAGATCAGCGGCGTCGACAGCGTCAGCTGGCCGCGGAACAGCGTGAAGACCCAGTTGAACATCTTCACGCCGGTCGGCACGGCGATCAGGAACGTCATCAGGCTGAAGAAGGGCAGGAACACCGCGCCCGTCGTGAACATGTGGTGGGCCCAGACGGAGAACCCGAGCGCGCCGATACCCGCCGTCGCGAAGATGAAGGCCTTGTAGCCGAAGAGCGGCTTGCGGCTGAAGACCGGCAGGACCTCGCTGATCACGCCCATGGCCGGCAGGACCATGACGTACACCGCCGGGTGCGAGTAGAACCAGAAGATGTTCTGGTAGAGGATCGCCTGGCCGCCCTTGTCGGGCAGGAAGAACGAGCCACCGTAGTTGCGATCGATGAAGAGCATGACCAGGGCGCTGGTGATCACCGGGGTGGCCATGACCACGAGGACGCTCGTCACGAGGATCGTCCAGACCATGATCGGCATCCGGAACAGGGTCATGCCGGGGGCGCGCATCTTGAAGATCGTCACCAGGAAGTTGATCCCGCCCAGGATCGAGCTCGTGCCGATGAGGATCAGCGCGACGATCCAGAGGTCCTGACCGGGACCCGGTGACGACAGTGGACCCCGCTCCGTGAGCGGCGGATAGCTCGTCCAGCCCGCCGCGGCGGCGCCACCGGGGGTCAGGAACCCCAGGAGCAGCAGCATCCCGCCAAGCGGCAGCATCCAGAACGACAGGGCATTCACCCGCGGGAACGCCATGTCCGGCGCGCCGATCATCAGTGGCACCGCGAAGTTCCCGAGGCCCGCGAGCATCGGGATGATGAACAGGAAGATCATCACGGTCGCGTGGATCGAGAACGACTCGTTGTAGACGTGCTCGTTCTGGAAGATCTGGATTCCCGGCGCCGCCAGCTCGGTCCTGACCAGCAGCGCGAAGACGCCGCCGATGAGGAAGAACAGGAACGAGTTGATGACGTACATGATCCCGATCTTCTTGTGGTCGGTCGTCGTCAACCACTCGTAGATGCCACCCCGGTAGGCCGGGATGGCGGGGCTCAGCGCGTGCGTCGCCATGCTCGCTGGCTCCTTACTTCACGGTCAGGGTGCCGGTCATCCCCGGGACGCCGGGATGCACCGAGCAGAAATACTGGTAGGTGCCGGCCGCGAGGGGCTTGTAGCTGTAGGTTCCGGTCGAGCCGCCGGGGACCGGCGCCTGGTCGGCGACGACCGACGAGCCATCGGGACTCTTGATGTCGACGTCGTGGGTGACCGTGGCCGGGTCCTCGTTCTTGAAGTCGATCACGAACGGGGCGTTGGCCGTTGCTTCGAGCGCGTGCTTGTCGTAGGCGATGTTCTTGGCGGCGAGCGCGAGCACCGATGCGCCTGACGGCGCGGGCGCCGGGGTCGCATTCGCGGTCTCGACGAGCTTGGCCAGCCAGGCGTCGTAATCGGCCGGGGTCATGGCGACCACGCTGAAGAGCATGACTCGGTGCCCGGCCCCGCAGAGCTCGGCGCACTGGCCGTGGAAGGTCTGGCCTGCCTCGTCCTGGTTCACCGTGAACTCGAAGTGGTTCGTCTGGCCGGGCACGACATCGCGCTTGAACAGGAACCGCGGGACGTACCAGGCGTGGATGACGTCGCCGCTGTCGAGCGTGACATAGACCTTCTTGCCGACCGGGACGGCCATCCCGCCACCGTCGCCGTTCGGCTTGGTCTGCGTGGCCAGGTGCTTGCCGTCCTTGTCCAGGTACTCGAACTGCCACTGGAACTGGCCGGCCAGCACGTGAATGCGGACGTCCGGGCCCGGCGGCGTCTGGGTGATGGCGTCGACGTGGCCAAGCGTCGACCAGGAGATCGCGAAAAGGTAGAGCACGATCACGGTCGGGATCAGCGTCCAGAGCGCCTCGACGAGGTTGTTGCCGTGGGTCTGGGGCGGGAGGTCGACGTCGCCCGGGCGGCGGCGGTATCGCAGGATGCTCCAGACGATCAGGCCCTCGACCGCGATGAAGATCACGACGGCGAGCGCGAAGACGATGTCGTACAGCGCGCTGACTTCGCTCGCCTGGGCGGTCGCCGGCTTCGGCGGGTACAGCGCCGAGCCGGCTCCACTCAGGAAGACCAGCCCGACGATGGCGATCAGCAGGATGACGACGCCACCGGCGACGATCGCTTCGGAGGCGGGGCCCTTCCTCGGACTGGTCGACATGACTCCTCGGCTGCGTCGTCGGGGCCGGCGCCCGATGCCTGGGACGGGGCCTGTCGGGCAGGGAACACGCGAACGGCCGACCCTGGGAGGCCAGCCGGCGGCCATCATAGCGCGAGGCCCCTGCGGCGCGCCGTGCGACCATGGCGCCGTGCTCATTCGCATCGATCTTCGGGCCCGGTTCGCCACCCTCGCGACGGTCCTGATCGGAGCCGCGCTCGCCTCACCGGCGGTCGCAGCAGCGCACGGCACGGTCCCGCCCGATCCGCCGACGCTGGCGAATCTGGTCCTCGCCTGGCTGTTCGATCCGCTGATTGCCGGATCGCTCCTCGCCGCGGCGGTCGGCTGGGTGCTCCTCGTCGGCCGGGTCGCCCGGCTCCATCCCGGCCGGCCGGTGCCGATCGCTCGATCCGCTGCGTTCCTCGGCGGGCTGGCCGCGATCGCCGTCGCGCTCCTGTCGGGCATCGAGCGCTACGACACGACGCTCTTTTCGATCCATATGGTTCAGCACCTGCTTCTCATGCTCGTGGCCGCCCCCCTCATCGCCCTGGCCGCGCCGGTCACGCAGCTCCTTCGGGCGGCCTCGGCCGATGCACGGCGCCGGTTCGTATTGCCGGTGCTGCACTCGACGGCGTTCGCCGCGCTCGGCCACCCCGTCGTGGCGTGGCTCACCTTCACGCTCGTCCTGTGGGTCAGCCACTTCTCGCCGTTGTTCGACCTGGCCCTCGAGAACCCGGGGATCCACCAGCTCGAGCACGGCGCGTTCCTGGTTTCGGCCCTGCTCTTCTGGTGGCCGGCCGTCGCGGCCGATCCTGCGCCTCGTCGCCTTGCGTACCCGGCCCGTGCCGGGTACCTGCTGCTCCAGCTGCCCCTGGGGTCGTTCCTCGGGATGGCGATCCTCTTCGCAGCGACCCCGCTCTACGCCCACTACGCGACGCTCGGCATGCCCTACGGCATCTCGCCTTTGGCCGACCAGCAACTTGCCGGCGGGATCATGTGGCTGGCAGGCGACGTGGTGCTCATCGCCGCGGTCCTCGCCGTGGTCGCGGCGTGGATGCGCCACGATCAGCGCGATGCGCCCGCGGCGGACCGCCGAGCTGATGCCCAGCGGGCCGCGATCAACGTGCGTGCCGCGCGGCTTGCTCGCGGTAAGGCGGCGGGAGCGAGCGCGCCGGGGGCCGAGGCGGACCCACGGATCGCGGCGGACTAGGGGATCGGCGATTCCAGGAGCTTGAGGTAGACGTCGGGGTCGACGTTTCCGCCCGAGACCACGGCGACGACAGTTCCCACGAGCCCGTCGATTCCAGCCTCGCGAGCGCGGAAGCGGGCCGCCGCCGGTGCCAGCGCGCCGGACGGCTCGACGACAAGCCGCGACTCCTCCGCGATCAGGCGGACGCCCGCGGCGATCTCCGCCTCGGGCACGGTCACGATGTCGTCGAGGAGGCGCGACAGGTGGGCGAAGTTCCGTTCGCCGATGGCCTGCGAGCGGACCCCGTCGGCGATGGTGCTGGTCACCTGCGCCGCGTCCCAGCGCACGACCCGGCCCTCGCGCAGCGACTCGGCCGCGTCGGCGGCGAGCTCCGGCTCGACCCCGAGGATTCGCGCCGTTGGGTGGAGCGCGCGAATCGCCACGGCGACGCCGCTCGAGAGGCCACCCCCGCCCACCGGGATCAGCACGGCCGCGAGATCAGGCACGTCCTCGGCGATCTCGAGCCCGAGGGTGCCCTGGCCGGCGATGATCCGGTCGTCGTCGTACGGCGGGATGAAGACGAGCCCTCGCTCCCGCGCGAGCTCCTCGGCCTTCGCCTCGCGCTCGCTGCTGGCAGGCCCGACCATCACGACCTCGGCCCCGTCGGCCTCGACCCGGCCGCGCTTGATCGCCGGCGCGTTCGAGGGCATGACGATCACGGCGTGGGTCCGGAGCAGCCGCGCGGCGAGGGCCACGCCCTGCGCATGGTTGCCCGACGAGTGGGTGACGACGCCGCGGCGGCGCTCGTCGGGCGAGAGCAACGAGATGGCGTGGTACGCGCCCCGGATCTTGAAGGCGCCGATCGGCTGGAGTGACTCGGCCTTGAGGAGCACACGGGGGCCGCCAGCGCCGGCGAAACCGAAGGGAATCAGGGGCGTTCGAAGGGCCACTCCCGCGAGATTCGCGGCGGCGCCCCGGATGTCGTCGATCGAAACCAGGCGCTCGTCCCTGCCTTTGTCATCGCCCCCCGTCGCCGGCGGTCCCGAGCCGGCTCGCGCGGCCGCGATGCGGGTCATGACGTCGCTTTCCATCAGCGCGCGGTCTTTCGCGCGCAATCGATGCAGGTCGGCGCCCACGGGATCGCCTCGAGTCGCTCCGGGGCAATCGGCTGGCCACAGCTGGCGCACGTCCCGTACGTGCCGTCGTCGAGGGCACGGAGCGCAGCGTCGACGCGCGTGAGCTCGGCCCGTGAGCGCTCCCGGAGCGCGAGGTCACGCTGCTGGGTGAACACCTGGCTGGCGGCAGCGGCCTGGGAGCCGTAGGTCATCTGGTCGGGGCCCTCGATCGGCTCGCCGAGCTCGTCGAGGAGCCGGCGGCGTTCGTCCTCGAGGCTCGTCCGGGCGCCGTCACGATCGATGCTCGGCGCGGCCATCGATCGATCGTAGCAGCGGCTCTCCAGGAGGCAGGCCCTGCGCCCCCACCCCGCCAGAAGCGGCTCGAGGCGGCAGCGCGTCAAGGCGGCGCCGCTGCTACAGGCGGGCGCCGGCAGTCTCCGCGCCACTGATCCGCTGCGCGAGCCAGACCGGGAAGACGCTTGCCAGGATCAGCACGAAGGCGACGACGTTCACGACCGGCAGCTCGTTCGGGCGCTGGATCGCGCTAAGGATCCAGAGCGGGACGGTCTGGGTTCCGGGTCCGGCCGTGAAGTTCGTGACGATGATCTCGTCGAACGAGAGCGCGAACGCCAGCAGCGCCCCCGACAGGAGCGCGGTCCCGAGCCGCGGTGCCGTCACCCGCCGGAACGTCGTCCATATGTCCGCGCCGAGGTCGCTCGATGCCTCCTCCGGCGAGGACGGCAGGCGGCGAAGACGGGCGATGACGTTGTTGTAGACGATGACCACGCAGAACGTGGCGTGCCCGACGATCACGGTCATCAGCCCGAGGTTGATGTCAAAGGTCTTGAAGGTGCGTTGCAGGGCGATGCCCGTGACGACGCCCGGCAGCGCGATCGGCAGGACCAGCAGGAACGACACGGTCTCCCGCCCGAAGAAGCGGAAGCGGTGGACCGCGAGCGCCGCCATGGTCCCGAGCACCAGCGCGAGCACCGTGGCGACACTGCCGGCGATGAGCGAGGTCGTGACCGCCTTGATCACGCCCGGATTCGAGGCCGCCTCGCCGAACCAGCGCAACGAGAACCCGGCGGGCGGCCAGGCCTGGATGCGGCTGTCGTTGAACGCATAGATCGCGAGGACGACGAGGGGCAGGTAGAGGAATGCGAGCACGAGCGCACTCGCGATCCGGAGCGCGATCCGGATGGCCCTCGACTCAATCATCGCCGGCCCTCACAGCGAGGCGAACGCGCCGAGCCTGCGGGCGGTGAGCAGGTAGACGGTCATGATCGCGATGGGCAACATCGAGTAGGCCGCCGCCAGCGGCGGATTGCCGAGCGCCGAGTTGTCGTAGATGACGTTGCCGATGAACTTCGCGTCCGAGACGAGGTCGGGCGTGATGTAGTCCCCGAGCGTCAGCGAAAAGGTGAAGATCGAGCCCGCGACGAGGGCCGGGAAGACGAGTGGCAGGAGCACCCGTCGAAAGGTCGTGCCCGCCCGACCACCGAGGTCGGCCGACGCCTCCAGAAACGAGCGCGGGATCCGCTCCAGGCCGGCATAAACCGGTACGATCATGTATGGCAGCCAGAGGTAGCTGAGCACCAGCCACGAGTTGGCAAGGCTCTTGAGCCCCTGGCTCTCGATCCCGAATGGGGTCAACACCCACTCGAGCAGGCCGTTGCCCTGCAGGATCGTCCGCCACGCGTAGACCTTGACGAGGTACGCCGCCCAGAGCGGCAGCAGGACCGCGATGACGAGCGCATTGCGCGTCCGCGGCGAGGCGATCCGGGCCATGTAGTAGGCGATTGGGAAGGCCAGCAATGCGTCGGTTACCGTGACCAGCGCGGCCATCCCGATGGTCCGCAACGCCACGGTCCGGTAGACGTCGCCGCCGAGCAGAAGCTCGAAGGCGCGGAGGCTCCACGTGAAGGGCTCGACGTTGCCGGTGAAGGGATCCTTCGTCCAGAACGCGCTCAGCAGCAGGATGAACAGCGAGCCCAGGTAGGCGATCGCCAGCCAGCCGAGGGGCGTGCCGAGGAGGAGCCCGAGCTGGACCCTGCGGCGCCCGTGCAGCCAGATCGCCAGCCGTCGCCGCAGACCGGGCGCCGCGCGCGGCACAGGCGGGTCGCGCCCCTCAGGCGCCTCCCGCTGCTCCCTCGGCCTCGAGACGTCGGTGGTCATTCTTCAGGCAGCCGGCCGCCTTCGGGCTCCAGACGATGAAGGGCTCCCCGTCTGCCCGGGGAGCCCTTCTCGCTCAGAACCCTCGCGTCGGCTCAGCCGCCGCGAAGCGTCGTCCACGCGCTGACCCAGTCGTCCTGGCTTACGCACGTGGTGGCCGCGTCGGTGTCGGCGCAATCGGTCTGGGGCGTGGCCCAGTAGTGGACCTTGGCGTAGTAGGCCTCGTCCGTCGCGTGGGTTTGCGCGCAGTGGCCCGGGGCGATGGTCTCGGCGTAGGCGCATGCCTCCGGGCTGGTCGGGGCCTCGCCGAACCAGACCGTGGCCTGGCCGTTGGCCTGGGCCGACATCATGTGGTTCATCCACAGGTACATGCAGTTCGGGTGAGCTGCCTTCTTCGCGATCATCCAGGTGTCCGACCAACCCGTCGAGCCCTCGTCGGGGAAGACAGCCTGGATCGGCTGCTTGTCGGTTTGGAGCAGGTTGACCTGATACTGCCACGTCGTCCCGATGACGACGTCACCCGAGGTGTACGAAGCGACCTGATCGGTGACGCCCGACCAGTAGGTCGGCTGGTTGGCGTTGAGCGCCTGCAGCAGCGCGACGGCTGCGTCGAACTGTGGCTTGGTCAGCTGGTAGGGATCCTTGATCCCGAGATCGGGCTTCGTCCGCATCAGGTGCAGTGCCGCGTCCGCGATGAAGATCGACGAGTCGTAGATGCTGATCTTGCCCTTGTACGCGGAGCCACCTTCCCAGATCGGATCCCAGTTCGTCGGGGCCGGAGTGATCTTGCCGGTGTTGTAGCCGATAAGGTTCGGGCCGCGCCCATGCGGTACGCCGTAGCTGATGCCGTTCACGGTGTTGTGGGGCAGGCCCTTGAGGCCTGCGAAGACCTTGGCGTAATTGCTGAGCAGGGCCGTGTTGACCGGGGCCACGATTCCGCCCTGGATCAGGCGCGCCGTGGCATCGCCCGACGCGGAGATGCCGTCGTACTGGCCCGATTGCATGAGCGAGACGCCGTTGTTCGAATCGGACATGTCCGTCGTCGTCACCTTGCAGCTCGTCGCGGTCTCGAACGGGGTCACCCAGTCGTAGGCCTTGTCGACCGCGCCGCGCTCCGCATAGCCGGCCCAGATGACGAGGTTCAGGGAGCCTTCGCCCGGACCGACCGCGCTGGGCAGCTCGACGGTGGGCGCGGCGGCGGTCGGCGCAGCCCCGGTCGCCGCCGCTCCTGTCGGCGCGGCACCGGTGGCCGCGGCCGTCGGCGCGGTGCTGCTCGCGGCGGGGCCGCACGCTGCGGCCACCAGGGCCACGACCGCCAGGACCCCTCCGAATCTTCGCTGGAACATGTCTCCTCCTCTCAGCGCGGACTCGAACGTCACTCGTTGACGCGGAGCACGTGCTGTCGCTTCCATACCAGCCGCACGGGTCGACCCTGCGCGGCCAGCACCTCCATGGATGATGTGTTCAGGTTCTGCTGCGTAACGACCAGATCCGAGCCGGCGTCGAGCGTGACGATGTAGCGCGTGTCCGGCCCGAGATAGACGACATTGCGGATGGTGCCATCCGCGCCCACCTCGTCGTCGGCGACGGCCGCGCCCGGATCCGTGATCCGGATCTTCTCGGGGCGCACCGTAAACAGCCCGACGATGCCGACCAGCGCTCGAGCTGCCTCGCCGCGCAGCAGGTTCGAGGTCCCGACGAACCCCGCGACGAACGCGGTTGACGGGCGCTCGTAAAGGTCGGCCGGCGTTCCGACCTGCTCGATCCGCCCACCGTTGAACACCGCAAGGCGGTCGCTCATCGTGAGCGCCTCCTCCTGGTCGTGGGTGACGTAGACGAACGTGATCCGGACCTCGCGCTGGATCGCCTTGAGCTCCAGCTGCATCTCCTCGCGGAGCTTCAGGTCGAGGGCACCGAGGGGCTCGTCGAGGAGCAGGACGCGGGGGCGATTCACGAGTGCCCGCGCGAGCGCGACGCGCTGACGCTGGCCGCCGGAAAGCTGTGACGGCTTGCGGCGCTCGTAGCCCGTCAGGCGAACCATGCCCATGGCTTCGGCGACGCGCCGCTCGCGATCGGCGCGTGGCACCTTGCGCACCACGAGGCCGTAGGCCACGTTCTCGCCGACGGTCATGTGCGGGAACAGCGCGTAGTCCTGAAAGACCGTATTCACGTCGCGCTCGAACGGCGGCCGGCTCGTGACGTCCTCGCCCTGCAGCCAGACGCGCCCCTCGGTGGGCAGCTCGAACCCGGCGATCAACCGGAGCGTCGTCGTCTTTCCCGAGCCCGACGGTCCCAGCATCGAGAAGAACTCGCCGTCGGCGATCTCGAGGTCGATCCCGTCGACGGCCGTGACGTCGCCGCCGGCCACCGTCGCGGTCTGGCCCTTCGAGCGCGCGACGCGCCGGCCGGCCTCGCCGGAGAAGCGCTTCACGAGATGCTCGAGGCGAACCGCCGCCGGGGCGCTGGGCGGCGCGGCCACCGTCGAAGGGTCCTGGTGCGTGCGGGTGGCCAAGCGACTCCTCGTACGGGTCCCGTCGACTGATCGCAGAGCCGGAGTGTCCGGGCGCGGCCGACGCGATGTCAAGGCCGCGCGAGCCGGTGCTACCCTCACGGCGCCGATCGGGCGCGTGTTCAGTCGAGAGGAGTCCAGCGTCAGATGACCTACGTCATCGCCGAGCCCTGCATCGATGTCCTGGACATCTCGTGCGTCTCGGTCTGCCCTGTCGACTGCATCCACTATGAGGAAGGCGTCGATCGCAAGCTGTTCATCGACCCGAACGAGTGCATTGACTGCGGCGCCTGCGAGCCCGAGTGCCCGGTGAACGCGATCTTTCCCGAGGATCAGATCCCCACAGAGTGGGCGAACTACACCGTGATCGACGCGACGTGGTTCACCGATCGCGATGCCGCGCGTGCGGCGGTGGACGCCGCCAAACCTCGCTGACCCATGTCTTCGCTCGCGAGTCGCACCATTGCAACCGTCGGCTCCGGCGTCATGGCCGAGGCGATCATCGCCGGCCTGCTCCGGGGCAAGCTCGTGTCGCCCGAGCAGATCGTGGCCAGCCACCCTCGGGCGGATCGGCGCGAGGCACTGGTCCGGACCCACGGTGTCCGGACGGTCGATTCCAATGCCGCCGCGATCGAGGGCGCGGACGTCGTGCTCCTGGCGATCAAGCCGCAGATGCTCGCGCGGGTCGGGCGCGAGATTCGAGGTCGACTCAAACCGGGCCAGCTCGTGATCAGCATCCTGGCGGGCGCGACAACCCGGGCCCTGATGGGCCACCTCGGGCATCGGGAGGTGGTGCGCAGCATGCCCAACACGCCCGCGCAGCTCGGTCGCGGGATGACGGTCTGGTACGCGACGCCCGAGACCTCTGCCGAGCAGCGGATGCAGGCCGCGGCTCTCCTCGGGGCCCTCGGCGTCCAGATCGAGGTCGATGACGAGCGCCTCGTCGCAATGGCCACCGCGGTCTCCGGCACCGGCCCAACCTACGTCTTCCTGGTCATGGAGGCACTGATCGACGCGGCGGTGCATCTCGGGTTCGCCCGACACGTGGCCCACGACCTCGTCATCGAGACGCTCGAAGGCAGCACGCTCTTCGCCAAGCAGTCGGGCATGCATCCCGCGGAGCTCCGGAACATGGTCACGTCACCCGGGGGCACCAGCGCGGCAGCGCTTCACGAGCTCGAATCGGGTCGGCTTCGGACTGTCCTATCCGAGGCTGTCTGGGCGGCGTTCCGCCGAACGGTCGAGCTCGGTGAGCAGCTCGAGGTCGGCGTACCGCCGGAATCCGAGCTGCCGGCGCGCCGCGTGGAGGCAGCCGAGCCGATCTGATCCGAATCGGCGGCCGATCAGCCTGCGGCGGCCAGGATCTCCCGCAGCTGTGTGGCGTGGCCTTCGGTGTGGCCGACCAGGAATGGTTCCAGCATCTCGCGAACGGTCATCTCGCCGCGAGTCGGGTGGATCCCGCGTTGCGATGCCTCGTTCTCGTTGAGTTCGCCGAGTCGCTTCGCGACCCGCGCAGCGTCGGCTTCGATCCGCGAGAAGAGCTCGCCGAGGGGGAGGCTCCGGTCGCGCCCGATGACCCCGATGCGGAGATCGTCCGTCGCGACACGCCCAAATGGCACCGGCGCCCGGCCGTCGCCGGCAAGAACCCGCTCGATCTCGCCCAGCCAATACCGCAGGTACTCCTCGACATGCGCGAGCAGCTCCGGTGGCCCCCAGCTTGCCTCCGGCTCCGGGCCGTACAGTTCCGCGAGCGGCCATGGCCCACCTGCCTCGACCTCGCCCCGGAGCGTCAGCATCTGGCTCGCTGCCCTCTCGAGCCGCAGAACCTCACCAGAAAGCGCAGTCACCGCCGGAGTGTTGCACGCGGGCGCTCGCCGGGCTGTCGCGCCCGCGGCGCCTCGGCTGCGCATTCTCTCGTTCGGCCTCGGGTTCGCTCCGGGCTTTTCTCCCAGGCTTTCGATCCGGGCTTTCGCCCCATCGTTTCGCGCCATCCGTTTCGCGCCCTCGGTCTCCCGTCCTTCGTTTCGAGCCCAACTTGATGCACCCTCGTTGTCGCGCTCTCGCCAAGCACGACCACGTACCTCAACTGCGCTGCAGCCCAAATCGAATTTGCTTCCACGTAAGCGAAACCATCGACTTCAGGGGCCGATTCGATTTTCAACGTCGACCCGATTCGTCGACCTGCGATCGGGGTAACCCAGGGAGTTCCACGCCGGCCAGCCAGGCCGTGATGGGACCGAGCATTCGGGCATTCACCACGTACACGCGCCCTCGGTCGTCGAGTCGCGACCAGGTCGAGCGGATGAGTCCGGCCTCGCGCATCAGCCGGAGGTGGTGGGTCGTCGCCGGCCGGCTTTCGACCGATTGCAGCTGCGATCGCCGAAGAGCGCATCCCCCGAACGGCGAGCATCGACATGATCCGCCGTCGGTTCGGGTCGACCAGAAGCTCGATGCCACGGCCTCGTCGTGCAGGCATGGCCACAGGATGCGACCGGTCGCTTGGCGCGTGGTTACCCGCGAATTGACGGTTTCGCTTATTTGGAACGATTTCCGATTTGGCGCTACGGGCGAAGGACCTTCGCCGCCGTGCGGCACCTGCGGCCTTCGGCACGGGCGAAACCTCCGCTGGTCGGCCGCGCCGGGTGGGCGACAGCCGGCGGAACCGTTTGTCCTGCTGCAACGAGGGCGGGACTATCATGCGAGCAACTCGTCGCTCCAATTCAGCGGCGACGGCTCGCGCGACTCGTGCGCCGTCATCGCGTCACCAGGGGAGCTGCGTTCGATGACTGAGACGATCACCCGGGGCGCCCCCAGGCAGGCCGGCGCCAACGCCGACAAAGGCGCCGCCAATGCCAACAAGGGCGCCATCAACCAGGCCGGCGCGCACGTCAACAAAGATGCGTACGCTGAGGCCAAGGATTTCCTGCCGCTCAACGGTGTGGACCATGTCGAGTTCTGGGTGGGCAACGCGCGCCAGGCAGCCCACTACTACCGGGCCCTGTGGGGCTTCACGCCGATCGCCTACGCCGGGCTCGAGACCGGAATCCGCGATCGGACGAGCTATGTCCTGCGCCAGAACGACATCACGCTCGTCGTCACCGGAGCGCTGAATCCCGATACCGAGATCGCCGCGCACGTGAACCGTCATGGCGACGGTGTCAAGGACATCGCCTTCAATGTTGACGACGCCGCCAGCTCGTGGCGCGAGACAACCAGCCGCGGCGCCAAGTCCGCGATCGAGCCGGTCGAGCTCGATGGCGGTGAGGATGGAACTCTGCGACGCAGCGCCATTGGAACCTACGGCGACGTCCGGCACTCGTTCATCGACCGTCGCGACTATCACGGCGTCTTCGCGCCCGGCTATCGAAAGATCAAGAAGCCGGCCGCGGCAGCCGGAGGCCTCTCGCTGCTCGAGATCGATCACTGCGTCGGCAACGTCGAGCTCGGCGATATGAACAAGTTCGTCGACTACTACCGCGACGTCTTCGGCTTCGCCCAGCTCATCCACTACGACGACAAGGTCATCCACACCGAGTACTCGGCACTCATGTCGAAGGTCATGACCAACGGCAACGGCCGGATCAAGTTCCCGATCAACGAGCCTGCATCGGGCAAGAAGAAAAGCCAGATCCAGGAGTTCCTCGACTACTACCTGGACAACGGCACCCAGCACATCGCGCTCCGGACCGAGGACATCGTGACGACGGTTCGGCGGCTTCGCGAGAACGGGATCGAGTTCCTCGGCATGCCGCACGCCTACTACGAGAATCTCGCCGACCGCGTCGGCGACGTCGGCGTCCCGATCGAAACGCTCGAGGAGCTCGGGATCGAGGCCGACCGGGACGAGGAGGGCTACCTCCTGCAGATCTTCACCCGCCCGATCCAGGATCGCCCGACGTTCTTCTTCGAGATCATCGAGCGCCACGGCTCGCGGGGCTTCGGCGTCGGCAACTTCAAGGCCCTGTTCGAGGCAATCGAGATCGAGCAGGCTCGGCGGGGCAACTTGTAGCGAGGGGATCGGAAGATGGCGTCCCAGCTGTCGAAGGGCTCGAAGGTCGACCTGCTCAAGTCCGTGTCGTTGTTCTCGGGCATGGGCAGACGCGAGCTCGAGGCGGTCGCCCGGCTCATGGACGACGTGGAGGTTCCTGCCGGCAAGGTCCTGATGCAGCAGGGCGAGACCGGTCAGGAGATGTTCGTGATCGTCTCGGGGCGTGTCTCGGTCGAGCGGAACGGCACGAAGATCACTGAGCGCGGCCCCGGTTCGGCGCTGGGCGAGATTTCGCTCCTCTCGGAAGGGCCACGCACGGCAACGGTCACGGCCCTCGAGCGGTCGACGCTGCTGTACGCGGGCCATCGCGAATTCCATTCGCTGATGGATCAGCATCCATCGGTTCGGCTGTGCATTCTCGACGGGCTCGCCGCCAAGATCCGCTTGCTCGACGAGGCAAGCGTCCACTAGGCCGACGGCATCCGAGGAGGGTGCTTTCGCGGCGCCCAGGAGTCGCGCGGCTCACGTGGCTCCCAGGACGCCACCTGGCAAGTAGACCAGCGATCCGGGACCAGAGGAGGGAAGCGTGCTCACGCGCTTGCATGGCGCCGTGGCCTGGCTGTTCGTCGCGACGATCGTGGTCCAGGTGTTCCTGGTGGGCGCCGCGATTCCTCAGCTCGGTGGCTCCAACGATTTCAGTCCCCATCGGGACTTCGGCTACTCGATCGTCGGCCTTGCCGCCCTCGCGATCGTGGTCACCGCGGTCGTCGCCCGCGCCGGCCGGCGGGCCATTGGGATCAGCCTGGCGATGCTCGTGCTGTACGTTGTCCAGACGTCACTGCCCTACGCCAAGGCGTCGATCCCGTTCATCGCCGCGCTGCATCCGGTCAACGCCCTGGTGCTGTTCGCGCTCGCTGTCTGGTACGCGCGGCGAGCGTGGCGCGCGTCAGCTGTCGCCTGATCGTCTGAAGGGAGGAGGAACGCTTGATGGATCTCACCCCCTACATTCCCTGGATCGTGTTCCTGCACGTGGCTGGCGCCTTCGTCTTCGTCGCGGGCCACGGCGTTTCCATGTTCGTTGCCTTCCAGCTCCGCAAGGAGCGGGACCGCGCGCGGCTCGGCGCACTCCTCGACCTCTCCGGCTGGTCCCTCGGGGTCGCCGGAATTGGCCTTCTCGTGCTGTTCATGTCGGGAATCCTGGCGGGAATCATCCTCGGCTCGTTCGGGAGCTGGTGGATCTGGGTGTCGCTGGTCCTCCTGGTAGTGATCGCGGGGCTCATGACGCCCGTCGGCGGCAGCTACTTCACGCGCATCCGGGTGGCGCTCGGGCAGCGCACACGCGGGCTGAAGGCTGCTGATCCCGATCCGGTGCCGCTAGGCGACGCGGAGCTTGCGGGGCTGCTGGTGTCGCGAGCCCCGGAGGCCCTGCTCCTCCTCGGCGCCGGGGGCTTCCTCGTAATTTTGTACCTGATGATGTTCCGGCCGTTCTGAGCCCGCGGCCCGTCTGCCGCACGGCCACCTAGCGGGCCGGAGTCAACAGTCGAAAGAGCTGCCGCTGCCCGGTAAGGCCCTTGAGCTCGTGCATGCCCGCGTCCTCGAAGACGAGGTCGGAACCCTCGACGAGGTCCATGACCGTCGCGGACACGAGGATCTCGCCCGGCCCGGCGGCGCTCATGATCCGCGCCGCCGTGTGGACGGCGATTCCACGGATGTCGTCGACCCCGACCTGCACCTCACCGCTGTGGATCGCCGCGCGAATTTCGAGACCGAGCTCAGACGCAACGTCCCGCAATGCAGCACCCGCTTCAACTGCGCGCTCCGGGCTGTCGAAGGCGGCGATGACGCCGTCGCCGGTGGTCTTCACGAGTCGGCCGCGGCGGCGTTCGATTGCCGTCTGCGCCTTGCGATTGTGCTCGGCGATGATGTCGAGCCAACGGCTCGCCCCGAGCTCGCCGGCCCGGCGCGTGGAATCGACGATGTCAGTCATCACGATCGAGGCGAGCGTGCGCTCCGCGAGCGTGTCGCTCTTCTTGCCATACGTCCGCATCGCCTCGAAGTCGATCGATACCCACGGCTCATCTCCGATGACCCACGCGTCATGGCCGGGCGGGATCTCGAACACCTCGTTCGGGCCGATCTCCAGCTCCGTACCGTCCGGCATCTGTACACGGAGTCGACCCGACACCGTGTAGCCCAGGTGGTGGTACTGGCACGCCTCGGTGCCCGCGATCGGCTGGACGTCGATCGACCAACGCCAGCCGGGTTCGTGGGTCATCCTGCCGATGACGTGGTCGTCCATCTCCACGATGTCGATCCGCCCGTGCGGAAACAGGCGCACCTCTGCCGCCTCGCTGAAACGACGTCGCTGGAGTCGCACGGTCTGGGATCCCTCCTGGTCGTGTGCGCCGATCGTGCCATACCTAGACTCAGGTCATGCGCGTCGCCCACGTTCGCGAACGACATGCCGCCGCCGGCGCGCCCTGGCGGCTCGCCGCCGCGGCGCCGGGAGCCGATTCCTGGCTGGACCTGGAGGTGGCGCGCCGCCGCCTCGTCGCGGCCGACCCACGGCGCGCCCACAACTCGATCCTCTTCCGGCAGCCGATCACGACGCTGGATGAGCTCCTCGGGCGAGGGCTGCGAATCGAGGCGTTGCGCGAGATCGTGGAGGGTTTTGCCGCCGCAGGTGGCGCCCACGACGACGACGATGCCGTCCTGGGAGCGGCGAATCTCGCCTTCGGGCCGCCCGTGCTGCGGCCCCCGTCCTTCCGCGACTTCTATGCCTTCGAGCAGCACGTCGCGACGATGTGGGGCCGACGCGGCAGCGAGATCCCCGAGGCCTGGTTCCGCCTGCCGATCTTCTACTTCTCGAACACCTCCGAGGTCCGTGGGCCTGGCGACCCGGTCTGGGCACCGCGTGGCAGTTCCGAGCTCGATTTCGAACTGGAGCTCGGGGCGATCGTCGACACCCCGGCGTACAACCTGTCCGAGGAGCGCGCGGCAGAGGCGATCGGCGGTTACTGCATCGTCAACGACTGGTCGGCGCGAGACCTCCAGCGTGACGAATCCACCGTCCGGCTCGGGCCGGCGAAGGGCAAGGACTTCGCGCTGACCATCGGACCCTGGATCACGACGCCCGACGAGCTTGTCGACCTCTGGGCACCCGGGGCGACCGCTCCGGATCTCGTGGCCACCGCGACCGTCACCAGCGCGGACGGTCGAACGACCGAGGTGTCTCGGGCATCGCTCGCGACCGCCCGCTACTCGTGGGGCCAGATGCTGGCCCGGGCTTCGGCGGACGTCCACATCCGCCCGGGCGAGATCCTCGGCAGCGGGACCGTCGGGACCGGGTGCCTGCTGGAGGTCAAGGACACGACCCTGCGCCGCTGGATCGAGCCAGGAGATGTCGTCACCCTCGCCATCGAGCGGCTCGGCGAGCTCCGAACGCCGATCGTAGCCCGCTCCAGCGCGAACGATTTGCCCCGCAGATGACCGCTCCAGTCACCAGCAAACCCTCGACCCTCCTGGCGCCGCGCCTGCCCGCGGGCATCGATACGCCGGCGGTCGTCATCGACCTCGATGTTGTGGAGCGGAACGCCCATCGGCTCGGGACCGCCCTGGCGGAGCGTGGGATCGCCCTGCGGCCGCACGCCAAGACCCACAAGAGCATCGCCCTCGCCCGCCTGCAGCTGGCCGCGGGCGCCCGGGGGATCACCGTCGGCAACCTCGGCGAGGCCGAGGTCTTCGCGGCAGGCGGCCTGGATGCCGTCATCGAGCGTGTCTCCGACTACCACGGCGTGGTGCGAATCCCGCCGGGCACGCCGAAGCCGCGCGTGGGCGAGGCGCTCGCCGTCATCCCGAACCACGTCTGCCCCGTCATCGACCTCAGCGATTCGTTCATCGCGACGCGGGCCGGCGTCGTGGTCGGCACCTGGCCTGTCGACGCGCGCGGCCGCAGCGGCTGACGCAATCGCCTGAACGTTTCGAGGACTTCGGCCAGTCATAGTGGTCGTGATGGTGCAGCTGTCTGATCCAAAGACCGGAGGCTCGGCCGGGACGTATGTCGTACGTGACAATACCTACACCGCAACCACGTTGGCTGGCGAGACCTTCTCGTGGCCGTTCACCGTTACGGCAACGACGCTGACGTTTGGTGAGGGCGGGCCGGTGACGCTGCGCGTGAAGCCCTGGACGCGCATCGGCCCCTGATTTTCGGGCGACCGGCGTCCGCAATCGGCCGCGCCTAGACTGGCCTCCGCAGAGCGCGGAGGCCAGTCTCGTCATGTACTACGTCCAGCACGGCAGCGTTCCTCGCCAGCGCCACACGCAGCACCGGGCGCCCGATGGGAGCCTGTATGCGGAGGAGCTGTTCGGGGTCGAGGGCTTCACGGGGCGCAGCTCGCTCCTGTACCACCTCGTGCCCCCAACCCGAACGCACAAGATCGAGCCGCTGCGCGAGATTCGGTTGGAAGCTGCCGGCGAGAAGACGCACCGCCACCACCTGACCAAGACGGGCGATGTCGCGCCCAAGGGCGACGCAATCACCGGGCGCGTGCCGCTGTACTTCAACAGCGATGTCGTGTTCGGCGTCGTGCGCCCCGCCGAGGCGATGCCCGAGGGAACGTTCTACCGGAACGGCGTGGCCGACGAGATGCTGTTCGTCCACGAAGGCACGGGCGTCTGCGACACGATCTTCGGACCGCTGCGCTACGGGCCGGGCGACTACCTCGTCCTGCCGATCGGCACGACGTGGCGCCTCGATCCCGATCCTGGCTCAACCCAGCGGATGCTGTACCTCGAGGCGCCGTCGGAGATCGAGCCGCCGAAGCGCTATCGGAATGACTATGGCCAGCTGCTCGAGCACTCGCCCTACTCGCAACGCGATCTCCACGACCCGGAGGACGTCCCGGCTCGGAGCGACGAAGGCGACTTCGTCATCCACGTCCGCTCGACCGACCTGCTAACGGCGTACCACTACCGGCACCACCCGTTCGACGTCGTCGGCTGGGACGGCTACCTCTGGCCGTTCCGGTTCAACATCGCCGACTTCCAGCCGATCACCGGGCGCGTCCACCAGCCGCCGCCGGTCCACCAGACGTTCCAGGCGCGGAACTTCGTGGTCTGCTCGTTCGTGCCTCGCAAGTTCGACTACCACCCCCTCGCGATCCCGGCGCCCTATAACCATTCCAACATCAACAGTGACGAGGTCATCTACTACGTCGCCGGCAACTTCATGAGCCGGCGGGGGGTCGAGATCGCCTCGTTCACCCTCCACCCGGCAGGGATCCCGCACGGGCCGCATCCCGGAACGGTCGAGGCGTCGATCGGCAAGGAATCCACCGAGGAGCTTGCGGTCATGGTCGACACGTTCCATCCGCTCAAGCTCACCAAAGCCGCCCTCGAGCTCGACGACGACCGGTACCCGTATTCGTGGCTCCCGTCCGACGACCACGCGAAGGAAGCCTCCGAGCTCGCGGAGCGAGGCCCGGAGGCATTCCCGGATTGAAGCAAGGCGCGATGTCCGGGCCGTCCCGGCTCGCAAGGCTCAGGGCAGCTTCACCCCGGCGAGGAGGGTCCTGAACATCCCGATGTCTTCCGGATTGGACGTGTCCTCGGGAGGGTGCTGCAGGTAGAACAGGTAGCCGATGCCCTTGTCGATGACACCGGCATTCACCACGAGGATGCCGCAGTGCTTCACATTCAGGCGTCCCGGTTTGCCGTCGATCGTGATCGCCTCGTCGATCTCGGGCGTTACCGGACAGGGATGCTCGAGCGCAGCCGCCGCGTTCTGGTCGGCAAGGAACTTCGCGAGGGTCTTCGTCGTGGGCGTCGCCATGACCCAGGCCTGCGTCCCGGTCGACGAATTGACCTGGTCAACGTCCGAGCTGAAATTTGCCGGGGAGCTCTTCCCGTCCCAGGGGGCGAGGGCCGGATATGCAGTCCAGCCGGCCGGCAAATTGATCGTGTAGTGGTAGAGCGGCGAGGTGAAGACCGACGGGGCCGCCGTCGGCTGGACTGTCGTCGTCGTTGGTGAGGGAGCGAGCGACGGGGCGGCTGAAGGGGTCGCGGCAGCGGTGGGTGTCGGTTGCGCCGACGGCGACGGTCCGATGCCGGCGCCGGGCGTCTTGTTGGTCAATGAGAGGAGCGCCACGCCGGCGATCGCGACAATCGCGATCCCGGCGGCGAGCCGCATCGAAGTCGTCATCGGGCTGAACCTCCGCGGGATCCGGAGATCCCGCTCCTGTGGGGTTGTCTTGACGGCGAGGAGGACGGCATCGATCGCGGCCGGCGGCGTTCCGTCGGAGCCGGCCTCGAGCCATTCGCGGACGGCGTGGTCGAATGTTCGGTCGCTCATGCCAGCCGTTCCTCTCGAACCCGGGCCTGCTTGTCGGCCGCCTCGAAGGCGGCTCGCAGCGCCCGGGTCGCGTAGTGCAATCGCGAGCGAGCGGTGCCGTCCGGGATGCCGAGGGTCTCGGCCACCGCGACGAGGGGCAGGCCCACGTGGTGGTGCAGGACGAACACCGCGCGCTGGTCGAGCGGCAGGGCGCGGAACGCCTGCTCGAGCTCGTCGCGATCGACGATGGTTCGATAGTCGTCGGACGCGTCAGCCCGGTCGAACGGGAGGACGCGCACGACTGCCGCCCAGCGCCGGTTCCGCGGCGCATCCGCGTAGCAGGCGTGGACGACGATCCGGAAAGCCCAGGCCTCGAAGCGATCGACGTCCCGCAGGTGCGGAAGCTTCCGCCAGATGGTCACGAGGGCGTTCTGCAGGACGTCCTCGGCGAGTCCCGGATCGCGCAGGATCCGCCGGGCGATCCCGAACAGGGAGTCGCTGACCTGATGCACCAGGTCTGCGAATGCCTGCTGATCGCCCGAGCGAGCCCGCTCGACGAGGTCTCGGTCCATCTCACCCTTGGAGTGCGCCGCGGCTCCGCAGCCTCGGTCTACTGATGATGAGGGTGGGGGCTCGCCGATTCGTTCATGACCCGGCACAAGACCCGGGCAAGGGTCTCAGGCCTCGCCCGGGTCCGTAGTCGGCAATCGGGTGCCGTGGGCGCCCGGGTGTGTCAGCTCGGTGCGGCTGATGGCCTTACTGCTCGCTCAGGATGGAGCGTTGCGGTCGAGATGAGCGCCTTGAGCATCGTCACGGCGTCCGCGCCGGGCTGGGAGCCGAGCGGCAGGACGTACGTGAAGATGTAGGCCCGGCCGTTCGCGAATGTCGTGGACTCGACGTAGTTGCAGCCGACATAGAGGCCGCCAGGATGGCCGTCGAGGGTCACCGGAAGCCACTGGTCGCGGGTTGGGAAGCACTGCGCGCCGAACTGCGCCACCACGGGGGCGCGATAGGCCGCGACCCACGCGTCCTCGGACATCCCGCTCGGGATCAAGGTTGACGTGCCGTACATCTCCAACCCGGTGACGGTCGGCGCGAGGAAGTGGTCGAAGAACCCGCGCTCGGCGCTCGTCAGGTCGCCAAGGCCTGCCGGGGTCGTGCCGGCCTCGAGCCGCCAGCCGGCCGGGTAGCGAGCGTCGAACCCGAAGACCGCTGAGCTGAACGGGACCCAGGTCGTCGTGTTTGGCGTGCCGGCAGGAGCCGTTGCCGTCGCCGTGGGCGCAGGGCTTGGTGATGCGGTTGCGCTCGGGCCGCCGACACCATTGCGGGGGCCGATCAGGTACAGCGCCCCGCCGATGGCGATGACGGCGACAACTGCCGCCGCCCCGAGGCGGGCGTAGGTGTCCATCGGAAAGAACCTCCAGGGCGCGAACGGGCCGCGCCGGGCCTGAGGGGTCGTTGGAAGCGAGGTCAGGATCGCCCGGCGCGTGGCGTCGGGAAGATCCGTGGGGCCCTCATCGAGCCACGCGTTGAGGATCGCGTCGGGATCGCGCGTCGCGTTCATGCGGGTCGCACCTTCCGGCTCTCGACCCGGTCGGCCGCGAGCGCCTCGCGAAGGATCCGGGTGGCGTAGTGGAGCCTGGATTTCACCGTTCCGACGGGCACGCCCGCGACCTCCGCAATGAAGGCCAGCGGCATGCCCGCGTGGTGATGCAGCACGGCGACGGCGCGATGCTCGGGTGACAGGCGTCGAAACGCCCGCTCCAGCGCATCTCGATCGTCGATCGACACGGGTCTCGTCCCCGCCGCCCGGTCCGTCGACCGGGAGCGTTCGGACGTTCGCGCTCCACCGCCGGTACCGGCGGAACTCCTCGTAACAGGCATTCACGACGAGTCGATGGAGCCAGACCTCGAAGCGTTCGGGGTCGCGCAGCCGCGGGAGCTCGCGCCACGCGAGGAGGAGTGCCTGCTGCACGGCGTCCTGGGCCCGCTCGACATCGCGCAGGATCCGGTAGGCGATGGCGTAGCAGCGGTCACCGTCCAGGTCGAGGAGCTCCGCGAAGGCGACGTCGTCGCCAGCGCTTGCTCGTTCGAGCAGCCTCGCTCGCACGGGCGAACCTCACGACTGCGCCCGTACCGGGCGCTTCGTCAACTAGAGATGGTGCGCCGCGCCGAAAGGTTCAATTGACCGCGGGTCAGGCTCCAGGCGCGTCCAGCGGGTTCAAATTCCGAACAGCTCCAAGCTCGATTCCAGCCCTTCGACGGTGACCTTGGGCCGGGGTCGGGCGCGCCAGCCGGCGAACGTGAGGCGGAACCGTTGCGTCTCCCGGGGGACGCCACGAGGCGCCAGCTGTCCGTAGCCGTTCGGCTCGTAGCCGATCGCCAGGCTCACACGGTTGGACGCCGGGTTGTCGATGAAGGCTTCGGTCTCGGCCAGCTGTGCCCCGAGATGGTCGAAGGCGAGGGTCAATGCCGCCTGGCGCATGAGCTTGCCGATGCCGCGACCCTGGAACGTCGATCCCAGCCACGAACCCGTGCCGACGGTGCGGTATTTCGGGAACTCGTGGCCGCGGAGGTCCTGGAAGCCCACGGGCTCACCGGCCGCCCAGACGCCGAGGGTCAACGTCCAGTCGTCGACCATCCAGCCGGATCTCGTGCTCATCCAGAACTGGTAGCTCGAACGGATGCGCTCCGCCGAAGGCAGGTCCGTCCAGGCAATTCCGAACGGCATCTCGGCGGTCGGATGGATCCCGCGCCCCGCCACTTCTGCGAAAGCCGGCAGCTCCGCCTCGGTCGGCACGCGCAGCTCCAGGTCTCCGGTCGTGAGGCGCAGGTCGTACAGGGGCCACAGCGGGTGGGTCATCGCGGCATGATAGGGAGGTGACCACGCCCGACCTCGGCCGGAGCTCCGGCGCCGCACTTCGCCGACGGATCCTCGCCGGCGAGACGCTCTTCGGCGCTTGGGCGAGCCTCGATTCGCCGGCATCGGCCGAGCTCCTCGGAAACGCCGGGCTGGATTGGGTCCTCGTCGACCTCGAGCATGGCGCGGCGACCGAGGCGAGCCTGCTAGCGCACCTGACCGCGATCGAGGTTACCGGCGCGGCGGCCCTGGTTCGTCCGCCATCGGGCGAGCGCCTCCGGATCGGGCGCGCCCTCGATCTCGGCGCGGCGGGCATCGTCGTGCCCCGGCTCGACACCGTCGCGCAGGTCGAGGAGGCGGTTACCTTCCTGCGCTACCCGCCCGCGGGCGGGCGCGGCGTCGCGTTGCTGACGCGCGGGGCGCGGCTGGGCAGCGTGAATCACGCCGGCGTCGCCGCGCTCAACGACGACATCGTCGGGGTCATCCAGATCGAATCACCGTCGGCGCTGGAGGCTGCGGACGCGATCGCGGCCGTCGACGGCGTCGACGTGCTGTTCGTCGGGCCAGCGGACCTCTCGCACTCGCTCGGCGTCCCCGGCCGATTCTCGGAGGTGCGCTACCAGGACGGCCTGCGCCGGGTCGTCGCCGCCTGCCGGGCGCACGGCAAGGCCGCGGGGATCCTGCTCTACGATCCAGCCTCGTTCGGCCCGCACCTCGAGCTCGGGTTCACGTTCGTCGGCGTCGGCGCCGACATCTCGTACGTGAACGACGGCATTCGCGGCGCCCTCAGCATCGCCCGGGCGGCGACGCCAGGCTGAGCTCGGCCCGACCTTGCGAGCGATCGTGAGCCGGCTCGGCAGGGCGCTGGGCCAGATCGCGTAGCCCTCAAGGCGCGGGTTGTCGCCATCCTGGCGCCAGCCAGGCATGACGATGTCAATCGCTGACAGACCAGTCGTCGACCTCGATGGGCTCCTGCCACACGATCCGGCCATCTGTCAGGAGGAACGGATCGAGCATCAACGGCCAGGCAGCGTTCGCCTCGTAGTCGATGACCACGTGAGCGACGACGGGCGCCGGCGTGTCCAACGAGAAGCTCATGAGCGTCCCGCGCTTCGGCGTCGCAAAGAGCTGATCCTGTGTTCCGAAGATTCGCATCAGGTGCGCTGGCGAGAGAATCAGCGATGACGCCCACGGAACGCGTTCCAGGACGCGAACGATCCTTCCCGACAGCGTTCCATGTTGGAGTGCACCGGCGTCCACCCGCCCGGCTCGCCGATCGATATTCGCGTCACCCGCTTCCGCAAGCTGCGGCTCGCTCACCTCCCAACGCTCGGCCAGTGCCCGGTCGACGAGAACGTACGTCCCGTCGATCTCTATCCCGAAGGTGACCGCGCAGCCCGGCCGGCCGACGACCGTCACCAGCGGATCCGGCCCAAGATAGGGGCCGGCGAGCAGCGGCATGAGTCGGGGCCTGGCCCAGTCCCAGGGCATTGGCCTGGGCATCTTTTTCGCGGCTCGCCGCAAGCGTCGCTCCTCGCGCAGAAGGTCAAGGGCTCGGCGGGGATGGAGGTGGAGGCGCGCTTCGATGGTTGGCATGCCGACATCGTGGCGATGACCGCTTACCGCCGGCTTATGCGCAGGTCCCGCTCGACCGGCCCGTGAGGCGAACCAACTACACTTTCTGCGTGACTGAACTCACAGAACGGGCCGTCGCATCGCGCGTGCCGGGCCTCATCGACGAAAAGCTCAAGGTGCTCACCCGTCGAGATCCGATCACGGTCGCTCCGGGAACCTCGCTCCAGACATGCCTCGAACGAATCCGCCAGGCGGGAACCGCTGATTCGGTCTTCGTGATCGACCCGGCGGGTCGCCTGCTCGGCGTGCTCACCGAGCGCGATATCTTTGCCCGGCTCGTCGGGCCCGGCACGGATCTCTCGCAGCCGGTCGAGCGACTGATGGTCGACCACCCGAACACGCTCCACCTCGACGAGCCGATCCGCCGCGCCGTCGAGCTCATGCAGACCGGCCGATTCCGCAATGTGCCGCTTGTCGACGATGACGCCGTGCTGGTCGGGGTCGTCCGCCCGGTCGACGTCCTCAAGTACCTCGCCGAGGCGTTTCCCGAGGAGCTCCTCAACCTGCCGCCGCGGCCGCACCAGCGCATGGTCGCCACGGAGGGCGCGTGAGCACGGAGGTTCCGGTCAAGCCCACGCCGCCAACGGAGAAGCAGCTCGAGCGGGTCACGATCCGGTTCGCCGGGGACTCGGGCGATGGCATGCAGCTCACGGGCAGCCAGTTCACGCGGACGGCCGCCGCGTTCGGCAACGACATCAGCACCTACCCCGACTTCCCGGCCGAGATCCGCGCCCCGGCCGGCTCCCTGCCGGGTGTCTCCGGCTTCCAGCTGAGCTTCTCGAGCACCGAGATCCACACTCCGGGTGACGCGCCCGACGTCCTCGTCGCGATGAATCCGGCGGCCCTGAAGGCGAACATCGGCGAGCTCCCGGCCGGCGGCGCGCTGATCGTCAACGAGGACGCGTTCACCGCCCAGAACCTGCAGAAGGTGGCCTACGCCAGCAATCCTCTGACCGACGGCTCGCTCAAGCAGTGGAACGTCTTCAGCGTCCCGATCTCGACCCTGAACAGCCGGGCGCTCGAAGGCCTCGGCCTGACGAACAAGCAGGTCGACCTGACCAAGAACTTCTTTGCTCTCGGGCTGATGTTCTGGCTGTACGAGCGCGACATGGCGGCTACGACGGCCTGGATCGATGACAAGTTCTCGAAGCGGCCCGAGATTGCGGAGGGCAACAAGCGCGCGCTCAAGGCCGGCTACAACTTCGGCGAGACGACCGAGATCTTCCACGAGCGCTACATCGTCCCGCCGGCCAAGCTGGCCCCGGGCCACTACCGGAACATCACGGGCAACGAGGCGACGGCGCTGGGCTTCGTCGCTGCGGCCCAGCTCGCCGGCCGGGACCTGTTCTACGGCTCGTACCCGATCACCCCGGCCTCGGACATCCTCCACCAGCTCGCCGGCTACAAGAACTTCGGCGTCAAGACGTTCCAGGCCGAGGACGAGATCGCAGCGATCGGTGCGGCGATCGGGGCAAGCTACGGCGGCGCGATGGGCATGACCGCCTCATCCGGCCCCGGCATCGCGCTCAAGCAGGAAGCCCTCGGGCTGGCGGTCATGGTCGAGCTGCCGCTCGTCGTCGTCGACGTCCAGCGCGCCGGCCCGTCCACCGGCATGCCGACCAAGCTCGAGCAGGCGGATCTGCTGCAGGTCATGTTCGGGCGCAACTCGGATTCCCCTGTCGTTGTCGTCGCGCCGGCGACCCCCGCCGAATGCTTCACCTTCTCGATCGAGGCGTGGCGGCTCGCGCTCAAGTACATGACCCCCGTGGTCTACATGTCCGACGCGTTCCTCGCGACGGGCGCCGAGCCGTGGCAGATCCCGAGCGTCGAGGACCTGCCCTCGATCGCGGTCCCTAACCGGACCGAGCGCCAGGGCTTCTACCCCTACCTCCGCGACGAGACGACGCTCGCCCGGCCGTGGGCCGTGCCCGGCACGCCGGGGCTGGAGCACCGGATCGGTGGCCTCGAGAAGGCCGACATCCTCGGCAACGTCAGCTACGACCCCGACAACCACCACCGGATGCAGCTGCTCCGCCAGGCAAAGATCGCGGGGATCGCGGCGGACATCCCGCCGCTCGAGGTCCACGGGCCGGCCGACGGCGACCTGCTCGTCCTGGGCTGGGGTTCGACCTACGGCGCGATTCGCAGCGCGGTCGAGCGCCTCCAGGGCCGGGGCGCGTCCGTCGCGCATGCCCACCTGCGCTACCTCAACCCGCTGCCGGCGAACACCGGCGACGTCCTCCGAGCCTACCGGCGGGTGCTCGTTCCCGAGGTCAATCTCGGCCAGCTGCTGCTGCTCATCCGGGCACGATTCCTGGTCGACGCGACCGGCTACAACCGGGTCCGCGGCAAGCCATTCCGGATCGCCGAGCTCGAGGCCGAGGCGGAACGAATCCTCGCGACCCTCCGACCGATGGCTGGCGGGGCGTCGCCTCGGTCGTCAGAGAGCGGAGGGCAGCTCAGTGGCTGAGGTTGCCGACCCAATGAACAACGAAACGACCGGTGCGAACGGCGCCGCGGGTGGCGCGGGCACGATCGCCACCGAGCTGCCGGTGCTCACCCGGAAGGATTTCGTGTCCGACCAGGAGGTGCGCTGGTGCCCGGGCTGCGGTGACTACTCGATCCTGGCGCAGACACAGAAGGTGATGCCCGACTTCGGCTACCCGAAGGAGAACATCGTCTTCATCTCCGGGATCGGCTGCTCGGGCCGGCTGCCGTACTACATGAACACCTACGGCTTCCACACGATCCACGGCCGGGCGCCGGCGATCGCGACCGGGCTCAAGGCCGCTCGGCCGGACCTGATGGTCTGGGTGATCACCGGCGACGGCGATGCCCTGTCGATCGGCGGGAACCACCTGATCCACTCGCTGCGCCGGAACGTCGACGTCCGGATCATCATGTTCAACAACCGGATCTACGGGCTCACCAAGGGCCAGGCCAGCCCCACGTCCGAGCTGGGCAAGATCACGAAGTCGTCGCCCTACGGCACGGTCGACTTCCCGGTCAGCCCGCTGGCCATCGCGCTGGCGGCCGAGGCGAGCTTCATCGCCCGCTCGGTCGACACGCACACCGAGCATCTCCAGAAGACGCTCGAGGCCGCTGGGACCCACCACGGCTCGACCTTCGTCGAGGTCCTCCAGAACTGCAACATTTTCAACGACGGCGCCTTCCGCGACTTCACCGACCGCGAGGTCCGCGAGGACCGGATGCTGATGGTCGAGCACGGCAAGCCCATGATCTTCGGCAAGGAGCGCAACCAGGGCATCAGGCTCGAGGGCCACCAGCCGACGGTCGTGACAATCGGCGAGGACGGCGTGACCGAGGCCGATCTCCTCGTCCACGACCAGACCGATCCGCTGATCGCCTTCATGCTCGCCAAGCTGTGGTGGCCCGACTACCCGGTGCCGGTCGGGGTCATCCGCAACATCTCTCGACCGACCCACGACCAGATGATCAGCGACCAGATCGCGCAGGCGACCGCGAGCCGCGGTACCGGCGACCTGGACAAGCTGCTCAACGCCGGCGAGACCTGGACCGTCGAGTGACGTCGCGGTGATCCGGCCCTATCGCGGCGTTGGCCGCTCCGCAGGCTCGCTTACGCACCTTCAGGGTGCGCTCGCGACCCCTGCTCGCGGCCGCCTTGCCCTAGGACCGGCTGACCGCGCCTTCAGGTCCGCGCCGTGATCTGTCCCGTTTGCCGCTTCGGCAACTTTCCGGGCGACGACACTTGTGCCAACTGCGGTGCCGACCTGTGGAGCGTCGACACGCCGCAGCAGGTCACGACCTTTCGGGGCGCGCTCCTGGGCCTGCACCTCGACGAGCTCGGGGCGCCGGCGCCGCACCTGATCGACGCTGGAGCCTCGATCGACGAGGCCATCCAGCAGATGCAGGCCGACGGCGCCGACTGCCTGCTCGTCATCGAGGCGGGTGCCCTCGTGGGCATCTTCACCGATCGCGACGCGATCCTGAAGGTGGCCGGCCAGCCAACCGACGGCCGGACCATCGCCGACGTCATGACCCACGATCCGGTGATCCTGCGGAGCGGCGACCCGGTCGCCGTCGCGATCAACAAGATGGCCGTTGGCGGGTTCCGCCATGTCCCGATCGTCAAGGCCGGCGTGCCCGTCGGGGTCGTGTCGGCGCGCGATGTGTTCCGGCACCTTGCATCCGGCGTTGGCTGACGCTGTCCGGGTCGTTCGCGACGTCGTCGTCCTCGCCGACGACCTGATCTGGGGGACACGGCTCGCCGAGGCCATCACGGCAGCGGGCGCACGTCCGAGGCCGGCTCGCCGGCTGGCGGATCTCGAGCGGCTTCTCGCTAATGATGCTGGGGCGGGCGACGGCGCCGGCGAGCCCGGAACCGTATTGGCAATCGTCGACCTGACGGCCCGGGCCTACGACGGGATCGAGGCCATCCGCCTCGCGGCCGGCACGGGAGCGAGGGTCGCCGCGGTCGGGCAGCACGACGATGCGGCACTTCGGCGCGCCGCGATCGCGGCTGGTGCGGAACGTGTCTACACCTACCGAGCGCTCTTCGAGGATGGGCCGCGGGCCCTGGCCGCGTGGCTCGCCCGGTGACCGTCGCGGCCCGGGGCGCGCTCACCAAGGAAGGCGCACTGCTCGAGAACCGGCTCAGCCGCGCCCGGGCGGGCCTCGGAACCAAGGATGCGGCGGCCCTCCTGATCGGGATCGGCGCCGACCTGCGCTACCTCACCGGCTACGCGGCGCATCCGCTCGAGCGGCTGACCATGCTCGTCCTTCCCGCCGAGGGCAGCCCGGCGCTCGTCGCCCCGCGGCTCGAAGCGATGGCTGCCGCGGCGAGCCCGGCGGCGACGGCAGGTCTCGTCGAGGTCCTGCCCTGGGACGAGAGGGACGATCCGTACGAGCTCGTCGCGTCGCGCCTCACACACGGGACAGTCGTGGGACAGGCCGAGCGGCTCCTCGTCGACCCGGGGCTGTGGGCGCTCCACATGCTGGCCCTCCAGGGCGCGATGCCGGGCCGATCCTTCGGCCTGGCCACCGAGGTGACCCGCGAGCTTCGGCTGCACAAGGATCCCTCGGAGATCGACTGCCTGCGACGGGGAGCGCATGCGGCCGATCGGGTGGTCGCGCAGATCGCGGCCGGCAGTCTGGTCGGACGTACCGAGGCGGACGTCAGTCGCGAGGTTCGCGGACGACTCGTGGCCGAGGGCCACGAAGCGGCGTCGTTCGCAATCGTCGCCTCTGGCCCGAACTCGGCCTCGCCCCACCACGATGCCGGCGAGCGCATGATCGAGCCCGGCGATCCGATCGTCCTCGACATCGGCGGCACGCTCCAGGGCTACGGCTCGGATATCACCAGGACGCTGTGGGTCACCGGTGGCGACCCGTCCCGCGGTCCGAGCCCCGAATTCGTCACGGTCTTCGCCCTTGTCCTGCGTGCCCATGACGAGGCGATCGCGGCGGTTCGGCCGGGCGTCGCCTGCGGCGAGCTCGACGAGATCGGGCGGCGGGTCATTCGCGACGGCGGCTACGGCGACGCGTTCATCCATCGGCTCGGTCACGGCATCGGCCTCGACGCCCACGAGGAGCCTTATCTCGTCGCAGGCAATACGGAGGCCCTTCGAGAAGGATCCGCGTTCAGCATCGAGCCGGGCATCTATCTCGCAGGCCGGTTCGGCGTCCGGATCGAGGACATCGTCGTCTGCACCGAGCGCGGGACGGACGTCCTGAACGAGGCGCCGCGCGAGTTGCTGGTGGTCGAAGGCTAGCCTCCGGCGAAGCGGGGTATCATCCCCGGAACGGGCGCCTGCCCACGCGATCCTGCTTCGTAGGCCCGGTAATGAGCACGACCTTTACGCGGCGCCTCGGCGTCGCCGAATCCAGCCGATGAGCCGACGCTGCCATCACGGCTCGCCGCGACACGCCCAGCTGGGGCGAATGCCTCGACGCCCATCGACGGTGGAGCCCGAGCGCCATGCGCGACTCGGCAACGAGGATGCTCCCCGCCTCCCGCTGTCGCGCTCCGAGGTCGTTGCCGACCGCGCGGCGCCGCGGGTCCCGGCGCAACGGCCCCGCTTACCCGTGCCGCCCCCGGTGCCGCTGCAGGCCAGCCCACCGATGCTTCCACCCGTCCACGAGCAGCCCGCGCCCCTCGCCCAGCCCAAGCCGCGGGCCGAGCCCGCGCCCCTCGCCCGGCCCAAGTCGACCGCGCAGACCAGCGAGCGCCCGCCACGAGCAGAGCAGTCGATGCCGGCCATCGACGGAGCTGCCACGCGGTTCGAAGCCGCCAGGGCACCTGTCGCTGCCGCGCCGGCCCCCGCCGCGCCGATCCTTGCTCCGCCGATCGCTGCCGCGCCCCGCGCGCCGGTGGCCCGTGCCCTGGCGCCTCGACGGCTGGCAGGCCGGCCGCCCGCGGGACCTCCGCCCCATCCAGGCGAGCCCCCCCGAAATCCGTCGATGCCGCCAGGGGCCCTGCGCACCATGATCGACGGCGAAGACGCGTCCCTCGAGCGCAGCGCGACGGCGCCGCAGCTGCGCCGGTTCATCAAGAGTCGCGCCTACGTGCCGATGCACGAGCTCCGTCGGCGATTCGCCATCAACGGCGGCGATGACGAGGTGACCCCGGTCGATCTCGAGCGCCGGCGGGTGTTCGTCGGCCTGCCCGACCGCGAAGGTCGGCTCCTGGGCGAGCTGCTGCGCGCGGGCGACATCGGCTACGAGTTGTCGCTCGATCCGATCAGCCCGATCGTCGTCGGTGTCTACCCGATGCGCCCGGTGACCCGCACCTGATCCCAGGCCGCCACGCCGCACGCGGCGCCATGGCGGCCGCGAGCGTCGTCAGGCGCGCTGGCCCGCTACGCCCTTGGGCCGGCGGCGTCGAAGGTCGCGAAGGTCGCGCTGATCGGGTCGCGCCAGCCGGACGTTGTCCGGCGTGGAGGTGCGACCCAAGCGCTCGGTGAGCTTCGAGTTGATGAGCGTGCTCATCTCGGCCACGTCCATCACCGACTTCAGGGTGGCGCTGGGCACCTCCAGCAGCTCGGTTTCCTCCTCGGCAATCACATTCGCCGTGCGCGGACTGCCAGTGAGGGCCGCAATCTCGCCGAAGAAGTCGCCGGGACCCATGGCTGCCAGCGATCGATAGCCGTCCGCGTCGGGGACACCCGCCACGGCCTTTCCGCCGAGGACGAAGAAGGCCGCATCGCCCGGGTCGCCGGCCTTGACGATCGCCTCGCCCGGCGCGGCCTTGGCGACCGTGGCACCCGACAGGAAGCCGGCCCGGCGGGCCATCGCCAGGCTGCCGAGCTCCGGCATGAGCCCCAGGAGCCGATCGAAGTCGAGCATCGTGGCGGGCCGGCCGGAACCGATCTTGGGAGCCGCCGGGGCGCTGGCGAGGAGCCGCATCGCCCGCCGCCACTCTGCCGCCGGGCGGCCGATGCCAGGCATGAACTGGGCCAGGACCCCGGCCCCCACGAGCACGAGTGACGCGGCGATGACCAGCTCTCGAACCGGCAGGATGTCGGCCAGGGCGGCGCCGGCCATGCCGATCAGGAACACGACATCCCGCGCAACGAAGAAGGCCGAGAACACCCGGCCGCGCATCTCGCGCGGGATGTTCTTCTGCAGCAAGCCGCGTCGGGCGATGGCCGCCGGCGAGTTCAGG
>JBBQFS010000003.1:0-35657 GCA_038322255.1 Candidatus Limnocylindrales bacterium
GAGCAGCACGGCGGGCTTGTTCACCAGGGCTCGCGCCAGGGCGACCCGCTGCGCCTGGCCGCCGGAGATCTGACTGGGCTTGCGCCGCTCGTAGCCGGGAAGCTCCACCAGGTCCAGCATCTCGCCGACCCGCCGCTTCACCTCGGCGTCGCTGACCTTCTTCCGCCGAAGGCCGAACGCCACGTTCTCGTAGATCGTCAGGTGCGGGAAGAGAGCGTAGTTCTGGAAGACCGTGTTGACGTTTCGGCGGTACGCCGGCAGCCAGGTGACGTCCTCGCCCTCCAGCTCGATCGAGCCCTCGGTCGGCTGTTCGAAACCGCCGATCATCCGCAACGTCGTGGTCTTGCCGCAGCCGCTGGGACCGAGGAGGCTGAAGAACTCGCCCTCGTTGACCTCGAGGTTGATGTGGTCGACGGCGAAGAAGCCTTCGTCAGGGTTCGCGCCCTCGACGTACCCGGCGACCCGCCGGCCCACGGCGTCGCCCCCGAATCGCTTCGTGAGCTGAACAAGCCGGACCGCGACGTCAGCCACCCGGGCGGGCTCTCCTCCTACCGGGTAACCCCGCTGACCGCCTGCGGTGCGGTCGCTCCCGTGGCGGGAGGATAGGCACCGTCGACAAACGGTGTCAATCGACGGAATCCCGTGGGATGCTCGCGCGCGACGCTGCGGAAATCGCACACAACTCGCCAGAACGGTGCGAAATCCATCGCGTCGCTCCCCGTCGTCAAGCCAAGCTCCAACGAACGCCAACCATGATCTGATTTCGGACCGCTCGTCGCGATCCGGTCGTTCATGACCCCGCGAATCGTTCATAGCGCGCATCCGGCGAGGCGCGGCTACGATTATCGACGCAAAACCGTCAGAAACCCCCAAGCCAGTCCGACATCGAAACCCACCTCGCCCGAGGGACACCCCCATGATGCAGATCACTGAAGCGGCCGTCATGGACGCGCTGCGGCAGGTCCAGGAGCCGGAGCTCGGCGGCGACCTCGTGACCCGGAACATGATCCGGGACCTCACCATCGATGGCGCGAACGTCGCCTTCCAGATCGAGCTGACGACCCCGGCCTGTCCCCTCAAGGACGAGATCGAGACGCGCGTCCATGCGGCCCTCGACCCGATCGGGGTCGAGTCGGTGGAGCTGACGTGGGGCGCGAGCGTTCGGCGGGCCGCGCCGCGAACGGCCGAGCAACTGCTCCCGGGCGTCAAGAACGTCCTCGCGGTCGCGTCCGGCAAGGGCGGCGTCGGCAAGAGCACGGTCGCGGTGAATCTCGCGGTTGCCCTGGCCCGCGACGGCGCCTCGGTCGGGCTGCTCGACGCCGACATCACGGGCCCGAACGTGCCGCTGATGCTCGGTCTCGAAGGCCAGCCAACGCGGAGCGAGGACAACAAGATCGTGCCGTTGGTCAGGCACGGCGTGAAGGCCATCTCGATCCAGTTCTTCGTGCCGGCGGGGCAGCCGATCATCTGGCGCGGCCCGCTCGTCGGCGGCGCGATCACCCAGTTCCTTCGCGACGTCGACTGGGGCGAGCTCGACTACCTGGTGATCGACCTCCCGCCGGGCACCTCGGACGCCCAGCTCACGCTGGCGCAGGCCGTGCCGGTGTCCGGTGCCGTCCTCGTGACGACGCCCCAGGAGGTCTCGCTGCTCGACGTCGAGAAGGCCCTCGCCATGTTCAAGCGCATGAGCGTGCCGGTCCTCGGCCTCGTCGAGAACATGACGGCCTTCATCTGCCCGCATTGCGGCGAGGCCACCGAGATCTTCGGCCGCGGCGGCGGCGAGCGATTCGCGCTGGAGCACCAGCTCGAATACCTCGGCGGCGTGCCGCTCGACATCACCGTCCGCCAGGGCGGCGACGTCGGTGTCCCGGCCGTCGCCCAACGCGAGCCGGGACCCGCTGCGCGAGCCCTGTCCGATATCGCCCGGACCGTGGCGGCGCGGATGAGCGTTCGTGCCGCCGCGGCGGCGGCTCAGCCGGTCCTGACGGTCTCGTAGCCGGTCGCAGGCCCGGTCGTCGGCCCAGTCTCACGGCCGACGATCCGGACCTTGCCGGGCTCGACGTCAACGACCATCCCGGGCAGCGCCGGCTCGACCGGGACGCCCGAGGCCGCGCACTGCGCGGCGATGATGCCCCGGCGCTCCGAGTGATAGTGGACGAGCAGTCCCTTGGCCACCTTGGCGCGACGGACGTGGTCGATGGCCTCGGCCGTGTCGAGGTGGCCGCGGCGGGCGTCGTCGGTCGAGCCTGATTCGAGCGTCGCCTCGAGGATCAGCAGCTCGGCGTTCCGAGCGAGCGCGATGACGTCGTCCGATGGGCCCATGTCGCCCGCATAGATCACCCGCTCGCCGGCTGGCCCGGTGATGTCCATCGACCACGCCGGTACGTAATGCCCCACGGCCTGGGGCCGGATGGTCAGCGCTCCGATGTCGATGCGCTGGCCGCTCTCGTACTCGGTGATGGCGAAGGCGGGCTCGAAGAAGCCCGGTCGCTCGTTGATCGCGGCGGCAAGGTGGTCGAGCTTGTCGCGGCCGCCGGGCGGCAGGAAGAGCGGGAGCGGCCGTGGGGCGGGCTCAGCCCAGGGGAAGCGATAGCGCAGCGGCCCGATGTCGATCCAGTGATCCGCGTGGAAATGCCCGACGACCAGCCCAGACAGGTTCGCGGCATCCATCCGCGCCTCGACCTGGGAGGCGATGCCACTGCCGATATCGAACAGGACGGCGGTCTCGCCGGACTCAACGAGCACGCCCGATTGGGCGCTGTCGCCGGTTGGCCGCGCGGTTCCCGTGCCGAGGATGGTCAGGCGCATGTGTTCTCCAGGCGAGGTGCAGCCGACACGGTAGCGGGTCGGCTTGGCGGACGTGGCAGCCCGCGGGGGGTCAGCCCAGGCGCGACAGCAGGATCGCGGCGGCCGCGATCGCGGCGCGACTTCGGCCGAGCGAACCGCCAAGGAAGACGACCCGGGTCTCGCGATGGGAGCCCTCGGGGGTGATGAGGGCGACCGTCACGGCGGTGTCGCCGCCCCGCTCCCGGGCCTCGACCGCGATGCCAACGTCGGCTTGGCCCAACTCCCGGACGCGGCCGGCCAGGTCGTCGAGGGACGCGCGCCGGCCGTCGTGCGGCTGAGGCCGCTTGGTCAGCGACTCCCCGAACGCGAAGCGCTCTGCGAGGCCCTCGCCCAGGAGCGCCACGAGTGCGCCCCGCAATCCCACCTCGACGGCGGCGAGTCGCCAGCCGCGCCGATCGAGGGCCTCCGCCACGGCAGCGGGCCAGCTCGTGTCGCCCCGCGCCCAGACGTGGCCGCCGAGCATCTCGACGATGTGGCGCTCGACTCCGGCGACGAGCACGGCGGCCGGTTCCGGCCCGTCATCCGCACCTGTCTCGTCGTGGGCCCAGATGCGGATGTCGACCGCGTCGGCCCGCGCGTACGTCGCCACGGCGGGCCGGGCACCGGGTTCGAGGAGCGGTCCAAGCCGGGTCGCGATCGCCGATTCGCCGATTCCGGTCAGCCGGAGCGTGACCGAGGCCATCGGTCGCCCGAGCCCCCGCTCGAGGAGGCGCGGCACGACCCAGCCGTCCCACATCGGGCGCATCTCCCGTGGTGGTCCCGGCAGGGCCACGACGATCCGGCTGTCCGGCCGGGAGACCCACCAGCCCGGCGCGGTGCCGTTCTCGTTGGGGATGGCCTCGGCCGACGGGACGAGCCAGGCCTGCTTCTGGTTGGCCTCGGGGTAGGGCAGCGCTCGGCGCGCGAACAGCTGCCGCAGCCAGGCCTCGAGGACCAGGTCGACCGCCGGGGTCTCACCCACGAGCCCCGCGATGGCCTCGCGAGTGAGGTCATCTGGCGTCGGGCCGAGCCCACCCGTCGAGACGACCAGATCGGCTCGGTCGAGCGCTCCGCCGAACGCCCGCGTGACCGTGGCCAGCTCATCGGGCAGGGCGGTGATGCGGCCGACGACGACGCCGTGACGGGTAAGGTCGCGGGCCAGGTCGCCGGCGTTCGTGTCGCGGGTCTCGCCGACCGTCAGCTCCGTCCCGATCGAGAGCAGCTCAGCCGTCCGGATCGGGTCCATCGAGGGCGAGAGTACGGGACGTGAGGCTCCCGCGATGCGGCGGGGCCCGGGTGAACCGGTCGTGCGATCCTGCGCTGCTACCATCGGCCACGTTCCAAACCCCCCGGAGGTCCCGTGGACGACGACGGGTCGAGCATCAGCCCAGGAGCCTCGCCGCCGACGAGCAAGCCCCACTCCGGCGAGCCGCCGGGGCTGCGCGCCCAGGTCGGCGCGACGGTCGAAGCCGTGAAGCGGCTCTTCCGCGCGCATGTCGACCTGGCGAAGACCGAGCTCGGCGACATCGTCGGGGAGGTCAAGCGGATGGTCGCGCTCGCCGGCCTTGCGCTCGGCGCCGTAGTCCTCGTCGGCATGCTGCTGGTCATCGGCGGGCTGCTGTTCCTCGGCGAATGGCTCTTCGGCTCGATCGGCTGGGGCGTCCTGCTCGGTACCGGGCTCCTGCTCGATGTCGCGGTGGCGGCGCTGCTCCTCGCCCTTGACGTGAAGGGCGCGCGCATTGCGACGTCATTGCTGATCGCGGCGATCATCGCGGTGGCCGTTGGGCTGGCGCTCGGGCTCGACCTGACGCATCGCGGCTGGGTCGCGCTCGGCGACACCGTTGCGCCGGGGTACGACCCCAACACGCGAACCGTGCTTCTCGCCGTCGCGGTGTCCGCCATGGTCTTTGGGCTGCTGGGCTTGCTGTCCGGCATCCGGAACGGCCTCGGAAGCGCCATCGGCAGCTTCTTCGTCGGCGCGGTTGCCGGCGCGCTCATCGGCCTGGTCACGGCCATCAGCATCCCGGCCACGGTCGGCGCGGCCCTCGGCGTGCTCGTCGGGCTCGTTGCCTGGCCGGTGCTCGCGAGCCTCGACCTCCTGCGGACGGGCATCGACGGCGAGGCCATCATGCGCAAGTTCACGCCAAGCGAAACCATCGGGCTCACGAAGGAGACCATCGAGTGGGTGCGCGCACGGACGCCGCTCGTGCCGAAGTCCTAGCGGCACGCGCCGAGCTCGACGAGGAGCTGGTCCGGCTGGAGGCAGCCGGTCGCGCCGCGATCGACATCCCCGCGCGCCTCAAGCGCGAGCCGGCCAAGGTCCTGGGCGCGGCTGGCGGGGCGGCGTTCCTGCTGCTCGGCGGCCCGAAGCGGGTGTTCAAGGGCCTGCGCCGGGCCGTCAGCGGCCCGAACGCCGACCTGCCGAAGTCGATGCTCCCGCCTGAGGTCGAAAAGACGCTCAAGAAGCTAGGGCCTGATGGCGAGAAGGTCCGGGGCACGCTCGAGCGCGAGTTCGCCTCGTACCTCGACGAGAAGGCGCCCGAGCGCAAGGAGCGCGACCTCGGGGCGACCTTGGCGGTGCTCCTGGGCGGCGTGCTCAAGCCCGTCGTCACGCGCGTCGGCAAGCAACTCGCGGAACGCGCCCTCGATCCCGATGGGCCGTCCTTCACCGAGGGCGTGCGGCGCGCCCGCGAACGAGCGCGGCGGGCCGGCGTGACCCCGCCCCCGGGTGGCTCGGACTCGGCGCCGCTCTGATGCGTCGGCCGGTGCGGTCGGGCACCGGATTCCCGCCCGCCGAAGCCGTGCTGGCGCTGTAAGAGCCCTGGGCGCCCGAATCTGTTAGGTCGAATTCAAGGTCCGCGGTACTGGCGCGATGTACCTTGACCGCGCCGCAGACGCGACGCCGTCGCTGCCCGCAGCGTGGGAGATCCGATGACCCGCCGCCCGATCCTCGCCGGCATCGCCATCGTCGCGCTCTTGGCAGCGGTCACGCTGCCGGCCCTCGCCGCCGGCCCGGGCGCCAGCCCCGGGCAGTCGGGCAAGCCCGAGAAGTCCGCGCGGGTCGCCAAGGCTGCTGAGGTCGCGATCACCCTCAAAGGCACGATCGTCCTGACGACCGATACCAGCGGCAGGGAGACGTACACGCTCGCCGACGGTGGCAAGTCCTACACACTCGAAGCCGGACCGGCGTGGTTCTTCGGCGATAGTTATCCGCTCAAGCCTTTTGTCGGGCAGTCGGTGACGATCGTCGGCGAGGTCGAGGTGGGAGGGACCGAGGTCGACGTGGAGTCGGTCAACGGGACGGCACTCCGCGCCGTCGGGAAGCCGCCGTGGGCCGGTGGCTGGAAGGTCGTCGGGGAAAAGCATCCGGGCTGGTCCCAGGAGAAGGCCGACAAGTTCAAGGCCAAGCACGGCGACTGCGCCACGCCGGGGCAATGCAAGGACAAGGCGGGCAAGCCACAGAAGGCCAATGGGCCGGACGAATCCGAGGGTCCCGAAGCCTCCGACGCGCCAGAGGCCTCGGACGCGCCCAAAGCTCCCGAGACACCGGATTCATCGGACGCGCCCGAGACGTCCCCCGAGCCCTTCGGGTCCGGCGCCTCGTAACTGCGCTGCCGGCCGCGACGGTCGCAGGGCGGCAATACCGTGATCCCCGCGCTGGCCGCGGCGGCCGCAGCGGCCGGTTGAAGAGCGCCGCGGATGTGTGAGACTGGGCGCGGGCGAGTGGCGGAATGGCAGACGCGCCGGCCTTAGGAGCCGGTGCCCCGCGAGGGGCGTGAGGGTTCGACCCCCTCCTTGCCCACCAAATGGCCCGGCCGCTGACCCCAACGTCCGAGCGGCCCAGGCGGCAGCCCGCACCTATACTTTCCGAACAATGGAAGTCACTGTCACCCCGGCGCCCCGGAGCTCGGTCAACGTGCGGGTCGAGTTGCCGCCCGAGCGCCTCGACAGCGCGATCTCCGAGGCGGTTCGGCACCTCTCGCAGCGGACCAGGATCCACGGCTTCCGGCCGGGGAAAGCGCCACGGGTCGTGGTCGAGCGGGTGGTCGGGAGCGAGGCGCTGCTCGAAGAGGCGATGGACCATCTCGTCCAGCGCGCCTACCGGGAAGCGCTGACCGAGCAGTCGATCCTGCCGCTGACCCAGGCCGAGGTGAAGGTCGAGCAGGGCGAGGAAGGCAAGCCGGTCATCTTCACCGCGATCGTGCAGGTCCGGCCCGACGTGAAGCTCGGCGACTACCGGAACTTCAAGTTCAAGCCCGACATCGAGGCGATCGATGCGCCCAAGGCCGCCAAGGTCATCGAGGAGCTGCGCGACCAGAACGCGTCGCTCGTGGCGGTGGAGGATCGGGGCGCACGCAACGGCGACTACGCGGTGATCGGGTACACGGGCACGCGCGAGGGCGTGCCGTTCGAGGGCGGCAGCGCCGAGCGGATGCCGCTGATCCTGGGCGATGAGCGCCTGATCCCGGGCTTCGAGGCGAACCTCCTCGGGCTGCGTCCCGGCGAAAGCGCCGGCTTCGACATCACGTTCCCCGAGGACTATCCCGAAGCGAGCCTCGCCGGCGTGCTGGTTCACTTCGACGCGGAGCTCAAGGAGCTGCGCGAGAAGATCCTGCCGACCGCGGACGACGAATTCGCACGCTCCCTGGGCAGCTTCGCCGACCTCGATGCGCTGCGGGTCGAGATCAAGGCCCGCCTCGAGCGCAATGCTCTCGACAAGGCGCGCCACGACTTCGCCGACAAGATCATCGAGTACGCCGCGGCCAACGCCACGCTCGAGCTGCCCGACATCCTGGTCGAGCAGGAGGTCGAGATCATGCACGACGAGCTGCGTGGCTCCCTCGCCCGGCAGGGGATCGAGGAGGAGGCCTACCTCAAGGTCGGCGGCAAGACCGAGGCGGACTTCCATGCCGACTTCCGGCCGCGCGCCGAGAAGCGGGTCAAAGTCCTGCTCGTCCTGTCAAAGGTGGCGGAGGAGGAGGGTCTCGAGATCGCCGACCGTGAGGTCGAGGCCGAGGTGCGCCGCGCCCGCGAGCGATATGGCAGCGACAAGCGGACGATGGCCTACTTCGACTCCGAGCGCGGTCGCAGCTTCATCCGGAGCACCCTGCGCCGCAGCCGCCTGGTCGAGAAGCTCGTCGACGAGTGGCTGGCGGCCAATCCGGAGCACCCCCGGCTGCCGCATCTCGAGGAAGACGATGAGCCGGTCTCGCTTGCCGAGACGGAAGCCGACCCCGAAACCGAACCAACGACAGAAGCTGAGTCCGGCGAGCTGACCGCCGCCGGCCGGCCGGGCTGACGCCGCCCGGCATCCCGACAAGCGCCCCGCCCAACCGCCCACCACAGGAGATCGCCCACATGCTCGTGCCGATGGTCATCGAGTCCTCCAGCCGGGGGGAGCGCGCCTACGACATCTACTCCCGATTGCTGAAGGAGCGGATCATCTTCCTCGGCGACGTGATCGAGGATCACCTCGCGAACCTGATCATCGCCCAGCTGCTGTTCCTCGAGTCGGAGGACCCCGAGAAGGACATCAGCCTGTACATCAACTCGCCCGGTGGCGTCGTGACCGCTGGCCTGGCGATCTACGACACCATGCAGTACCTGCGGGCGCCGGTAAGCACCATCTGCATCGGCCAGGCGGCGTCCATGGCATCGGTGCTGCTTGCCGCCGGACAGGAGGGCAAGCGCTACGGCCTGCCCCACAGCCGGATCATGATCCACCAGGGCTCGGGCGGGTTCCGCGGCGCCCCCCAGGACGCGATCATCCAGATGAAGGAGTGGGAGACCCTTGTTGACTTGAACCACCAGATTCTCGCGCGGCACACCGGTCAGCCGATCGAGAAAGTGGTGCGCGACACCGAGCGAGACCGATTCATGTCGCCCGATGAGGCAAAGGACTATGGCATCATCGATGCGGTCTACAACCTCCATGGGTCGTCGTTGATCGCCGCAGCCCACGATGCCGGACTGGCCGGCGGCGAGGGCTCCAGCGTCACGGAGCCGTCGGAAGCGACGGAGCCGGAAGCGATCCAGGGGCCGGAGCCGAAGAAGTCGAAGTCCTGAACCCCGGCATCGCGCCGGGGGCGGAATCGGGGAGCCAAGGGGAACAGGTGAGCACGACGGGCGGGAGCAAGGGCGCGAAGGTCCCGTATCGCTGCTCGTTCTGCGGCAAGAGCCAGGAGCAGGTCCGCAAGCTCATCGCGGGCCAGGGCGTCTACATCTGCGACGAGTGCATCAACCTCTGCCAGGAGATCATCGAGGAGGAGATGCTCGAGCAGCCGAAGACGAAGCCGGCGGCTGCCAAGCTCCCGAACCCCCGCCAGATCAAGTTCGCGCTGGACCAGTACGTGATCAGCCAGGAGAAGGCCAAGAAGGTCCTCTCGGTCGCGGTCTACAACCACTACAAGCGGGTCAATGCCGGCCACGCGGTCGACGAGGTGGAGCTCCAGAAGTCGAATGTCCTGCTGGTCGGGCCGACCGGCTCGGGCAAGACGCTCCTCGCCCAGACGCTTGCGCGCGTGCTCGACGTGCCCTTCTGCATCGCCGACGCGACATCGCTGACCGAGGCCGGCTATGTCGGCGAGGACGTCGAGAACATCCTGCTGCGGCTCATCCAGGCGGCCGACTTCGACGTTGCGCGGGCCCAGCGCGGGATCATCTACATCGACGAAATCGACAAGATCGCGCGCAAGGCCGACAACCCCTCGATCACCCGCGACGTCTCGGGCGAGGGCGTCCAGCAGGCCCTGCTCAAGATCCTCGAGGGGACCGTCGCCAACGTCCCGCCCCAGGGCGGGCGCAAGCATCCCCACCAGGACTTCATCCAGATCGACACCACGAACGTGCTGTTCATCTGCGGCGGCGCCTTCGACGGTCTCGAGAAGATCGTCGAGGAACGGGTTGGCAAGCGGACGATCGGCTTCGGATCCGAGGCCGTCGCCAGCCCCGTCGAGCGGGGCAAGATCCTCGAGAAGCTGATGCCCGAAGACCTGCTGAAGTTCGGGCTAATCCCCGAGTTCGTCGGCCGGCTGCCGGTGATCGTGACGCTGACCGCCCTCACGGCAGCCGACCTGGTGCGGGTCCTGACCGAGCCCAAGAATGCGATCGCGCGCCAGTTCCAGAGGTTCCTCTCGCTCGACAAGGTCGAGCTTGTCTTCACGCCCGGCGCCCTGAAGGCGGCCGCCGACGTCGCGCTTGACCGAAAGACCGGCGCCCGCGCCCTGCGCTCGATCGTCGAGGAAGCGCTCCTCGAGGTGATGTACGACATCCCGGAGCGGGCCGACGTCCGCAAATGCATCATCACCGAGGAGACGATCCGGTCCGGCCGGCTGCCGCTGCTCCTCACCAAGACCGAGCTCGACAAGGGCGTCGACGAGACCAACTACGAGGACTGGCTCGCGGAGCAGGGCGCGACCGCCTGATCTGCGCCCGTGGCGCCCGCCACCTGGCACCTCCCGCCCGCCCCAATGTCTGGCCACCCACCCGATGGTTGCCGTCGATCGGCACGATAAGACTCCGGGGGCCGGCCTGATCTGGTGAGGCCGATGCGGCCTCTATCAGCGCTTGCGGGAAGCCGGGCCGACGCTCCGCCCGGAAAGCGCGGCAACCGAGCCGCCACGGGCGCGTAAGCTTGGCGGCGGCTCGCCCATTCCGACAAGCGATACGAAGACGTCGACGAGCTCGGGGTCGAATTGGATGCCGCGATGGCGGCGCAGCTCGGCAATCGCCTCCTCGTGGCTCATGGCCCGCTTGTATGGGCGCTCGGAGATCATTGCCTCGTAGGCGTCGGCGATCGCCACGATGCGCGAACCCAGCGGGATCTCGGCGCCCGCCAGGCCGTGTGGATAGCCCGTGCCATCGAACCATTCGTGGTGGTGGAGGACGATCGCGGCGGCGTCGCGGATGGCGCCGGCCTGCTCGAGAACGACCTGCCCGATTCTGGGATGCTCGACGATGGTCCGCCACTCGACGGCGGTCAGGGCGGCAGGCTTGGAAAGGATCTCGTCAGGGATCGCGAGCTTGCCCAGGTCGTGGAGCAGGCTCGCGGTCCGGATTCGATCGATGTCGCCGTCCGGCAGCCCGACCGCTCGACCGATGTCGGCGGCAAGATTCGCGATCAGCTGCGACGCACCGCCGGCCCAGCCGGGCCGTTCCGTGAGGGCGCCTAGAAGCTGGCGGTTCGACGCCTCGAAGGCCGCCTGGCCAAGCTCGGCCGCCTGGAGGCGAGCCGCCACGCCGATCGTGGCCCGCGAGACGCTCGTTTCCTCGTCGAGCGGCCGGAAGGCCTGGGCCTGGTCACGCCCGAGGCCCTTCGCGGCGTAGAGCGCCGTGTCGGCCTCGCGGAGCAGCCGGTCGATATCGAGGCGGGTGGTCCCGTCGCCGCCGGTGACCCCGGCGCTGATAGTGACGGTCACTTCGAACGCACCTGCCGGTGCCTCGATCACGAGTGCCGTTCGACCAGCGATCCGGCGCAGGTTCTCGGCGGTCGCGAGGCCGCCGTCGACGTCCGTTTCGGGCATCACCAGCAGGAACTCCTCGCCGCCGTATCGGCCAAGCGAATCGACGGATCGAACGCTTGCCCGGAGTAAATTCGCGATATGCCGCAGGACCTCGTCGCCGGCGGCGTGGCCGTGCGTGTCGTTGACCTGCTTGAAGTGGTCGATGTCGATCAGGGCCACCGCCAGGGCGCGTCCGTAGCGGTTGGCACGCTCGATCTCGACGCCGAGGATCTGGAGGCAGGCGAGCCGGTTGAGAAGGCGCGTCAGCTGGTCCGTCGAGGCCAGCTTCTCGACGTCCGCGATGCGCCCCGCCAGGCGCTGGAGCGAGTTGCTCAGCACGCGGTCCGGGTAGTGGACCGAGGCCGGCGCCTGGCCGCCCTCGGTCGCCTGGGCCAGTCGGTCCGTCAGCCGGGCGAGCTGTCGAGCCCGCCGCCGGCCGATGACGAGGGAGAAGACGAGCGCCCCGATCACGGCGCCCGAGGCGAGCACCGCCAGCTCGAAAAGCGTGGTTGGAAGTTGCTCCAAGCGGCGGATCCCCCGGAAACCGATGTGCACGGGTGAGCTCGGTGCGCACCTGCACCAAAGCTACGGGGCGGGGCCTGTGCGGGGCATAGCCCAAAGGTCAGGGGCCGTTGTCCCAGTGCTACACTCCGGCCCTTACGACGAGGACCGAGAGGAGTAGCGTCCGAACGAGCCCACGAGCGAGTGCGGGAGGGTGCGAGCCGCGCGGGCCACGGGACGTGAAGGTCGCTCGCGAGTCGTGCGGTCGGCGCCCGATAGCGCGCCAGCGAGGGCCTCGGACCCGGTCTGGCGCGATGAGCGACCCGGACCCCGAAGCCGAACCAGCAGGTGGTACCACGACCCCGTTCGTCCGCTGGACGAGCGGGTCGTTCGATTCTCGGAGGCTGTGCGGAACTGATGGGCGAGCTGTCGAAGGCCTATGTGCCCGCCGACGTGGAGGGTCCGATCTACGAGCGCTGGCTCGCGGCAGATGTCTTCGCGCCCGACGGGGCCGGCTCGCGCGCCGATCCATCGCTGGAGCCGTTCGTGATCATCCAGCCGCCGCCGAACATCACCGGCGCGCTCCACCTCGGCCACGCGCTGACGTTCACCCTCGAGGACGCGATGGTCCGCCACGCTCGGATGCGCGGCCACCCGACGCTGTGGCTGCCGGGCGCCGACCACGCGTCGATCGCCGCGCAGTACGTGCTCGACCGCATCCTCGCCGCCGAGGGCGAGTCGCGCGAGTCGCTGGGTCGGGATCGCTACCTCGAGCGGATGTGGCAGTTCATCAACGCCACGCGCGCGATCATGTTGGGTCAGGAACGGCGGCTCGGTGCCTCGCTCGACTGGAGCCGGCTCCGGTTCACGATGGACGAGGGCTCGGCGCGGGCCGTGCGCGAGAGCTTCACGCGGCTCTATCGCGACGGGCTGGCGTACCGGACCGAGGCGCTCATCAACTGGTGTCCCGGCTGCCGGACGAGCGTGTCGGACCTCGAGGTCGTTCCGACGCCCGAGACCGGCATGCTCTGGACGATCCGCTATCACCTGGTCGACGAGGCCACGGGCGCACCCGATCCGAACGCATGGATCGCGGTCGCGACGACCCGCCCCGAGACCATCCTCGGCGACACCGCGGTCGCGGTGCACCCAGACGACCAGCGCTATGCCGCGCTCGTCGGGCGGCGCGTACGGATACCGTTTGTCGAGCGCGACGTCCCGATCATCGCCGACGACGTGGTCGATCGCGCGTTCGGAACCGGCGCGGTCAAGATCACGCCGGCGCACGACCGGGACGACTACGCGACGGCCCGTCGCCACGACCTGCCGATGATCACGATGCTGGCGGACGACGCGACGGTCAACGAAACCGGCGACGGCTACATCGGGCTCGACCGATTCGAAGCGCGGCGCCAAATCGTCGCGGAGCTGGAGGCTCGCGCCGACCTCGAAGCAGCCCGACCGCACGAGATGCTCATCGGACGCTGCCAGCGGTCCAACGACGTGATCGAGCCCCGACTCAAGACGCAATGGTTCATCCGCACCGGGCCGCTCGCCGAGCAGGCGCTCGCAGCGACGCGCGACCGGCGGACGATCATCGTGCCCCCGCGCTTCGAGAAGGTCTGGGAAAACTGGATGACGAACATCCACGACTGGAACGTCAGCCGGCAGCTGTGGTGGGGCCACCGGATCCCGGCGTGGTACTGCCCCGATGGGCACGTCAACGTCTCGGCCGACGCCGCGGGCCCCGCGGCCTGCGAGACCTGCGGCCGGCCCGCGGCCGAGCTTACCCAGGATGCCGACATCTTCGACACCTGGTACAGCGCGGGCCTGTGGCCGTTTTCGACGCTCGGCTGGCCCGACGACACCGATGACCTGCGGCGGTACTACCCGGGCTCGGTGATGGAGACGGGCTACGACATCATTTTCTTCTGGGTCGCCCGGATGATGATGCTGGGCATCCACTTCATGGGCGAGGTGCCGTTCCGCAAGGTCTACCTGCACGGCCTCGTGAAGGACCCCTACGGCCAGCGGATGTCGAAGACGAAGGGCAACGTCGTCGATCCTCTGGAGGCGATCAACACCGCCGGCGCCGACGCGCTGCGGTTCGCGCTCCTCAATGGCACGGCCCCCGGCGCCGACCAGAAGTTCAGCGATGAGCGGCTCGAAGACGCTCGGAACTTCGCGAACAAGCTCTGGAACGCGACACGCTTCGTCGCGGGCGCCCGGCCGGCGTCGATCGATGCCGAACGGGCCACTCGCCGGGAGCGGTCCGACCACGCCCGACTGGGGCCGACCGAGCGCTGGATCACGTCTCGCGCCGCGGCGACCGTCGAGGCGGTCGATCGGGCGTTCGCCGACGACAACTACGGCGAGGTCGCGCGGCTGCTGTACGACGCGATCTGGAGCGAATTCTGCGATTGGGGCCTCGAGCTCGCGAAAATCCGGCTCGGCGATGCCGCCGTTTCGGACGAGGATCGCGAGGCCACGTGGTGGACGCTCGTCGAGGCGCTCGACTCGTACCTCCGGCTGCTGCACCCGCTCATGCCGTTCGTCACCGAGGCGCTCTGGGCCGTGCTGCCACACTTTGCCGACGACCCGGATCTGCTGATCGTCGCCCACTGGCCGTCCGCGGCAGCTGGCGCCGCTTCGGCGCTCGAACGCGATCCGCGCCTGGAGCGCTCGGTTGGGCAGCTGCTGGAACTGGTTCGGGCGGTGCGGACCGCGAGGGCGGCCGCGGGCGTGCCCGCTGCGGCCTGGCTGCCGGTCGACGTCCTCGTCCCGGCGGCACTCGACGCAACGTTCGAGGCCCTCACGCCGGCGATCCAGCGCCTGGCGCGCGCCCGGCCACTGAACCGCGTGCTCGACCGAACGCCCCTTGATGCCGCTCCGGCGGGCTCATTGGCGGTGGTGATCGGAGAGCTCGAGGCGCTCGTCCATGTCGCGGCAGCGGGCCGGGGCGAATTGGCGGTCAGGAGCGGCGAGCGAGCGAGGATCGAGAAGGACCTCGCCCAGGCCGAGGCGGCGCTCGCCTCGACGCGCGCCCGGCTGGCCGACCCGACTTTCAACGAGCGCGCGCCGGCAGCGATCGTCGAGGGCACGAAACAGCGCGAGCAGGAGCTGGCCGAGCGCGTCGAGCGCCTCCGGCAGACGGCGAGTCCCTGACGGAGGCCTGACGGGGCCTGACGACGCCCTGGCGGCCTAGCGCTGGACGGCGAAGAACACAACGAGCGGCCATCTCTCCGAGCTGCCGCGTCGCGCGCGCGCGCGTCGACAGAATATGTCGGTCCTCCCGATCCCTTTGAACGATGGCAAGGAATACTGTTGGGATGAGAACGCGACCGGTCTGGCACACAACGGATTCGTCACAAAGCGACTGGTGGCAGACGGGTGTCGTCTATCAGATCTACCCGCGCAGCTTCGCCGACAGCAACGGCGATGGCGTCGGCGACCTGCCCGGAATCCTCGAGCGGCTCGATCATGTCGGTGGGGCGTCCGATTCGCTCGGCATCGATGCGATCTGGCTGTCGCCCATCTACCCCTCGCCCGACTTCGACTTCGGCTACGACGTGTCCGACTACGTCGCAGTCGATCCGCGCTATGGGTCGCTGGCCGACTTCGAGCGGTTGGTGGCGACGTGCCACGCGCGCGGCATCAAGGTCCTCCTCGACCTGGTGCTCAACCACACCAGCGCCCAGCACCCGTGGTTCAGGGCCTCGCGCGCGAGCCGGGAAGGCGACTGCGCCGATTGGTACATCTGGGCCGATTCACCGGGCCGCTCGATCACCGGCGACCGAAGGCGACCGAACAACTGGCGATCTTGGTTCGGCGGCCCTGCCTGGACCTGGGATGAAGGTCGCGAGCAGTTCTACATGCATACATTCCTGCCCGAGCAGCCCGACCTGAACTGGCGGAACCCGGCGGCCCGCGCCGCGCTCCTCGAGGTGGTCCGAACCTGGCTCGACCGCGGTGTCGATGGCTTCCGGCTCGACGTCTTCAACGTGTACTTCAAGGATGCCCTGCTGCGGTCGAATCCCTGGCGGATCGGCGGTCGAAGCCTGTGGTCGTGGCAGGACCACGTCCACGATCGAAACCAGCCCGAGCTCGCTGGGCTGCTCGAGGAGGTCCGGGCGATCGTCGACGAGCGGCCGGGACGGATGACCGTCGGCGAGCTCTTCGACGGCACCATCGCGACCGCGGCCGAGCTTGCCGCGCCACGCCACCTCGCCTTCGACTTCTCGTTCATGCCGCTGCCATGGAGCGCCGCCGCCTTCGCAAGTGCCATCGCGGAGCGCGACGCGGCCTTCGGGCCGGATCGCTGGCCGGCGAACGTCCTCTCCAATCACGACCAGCCGCGTCATGCCAGCCGGTTCGAGCCGCGACATCCCGGCGGGTCGGCCGAAGAAGGTGATGCGCGGGCCAAAGTCGCCGCGGCGATGCTGCTGACCCTGCGCGGCACGCCGTTCCTGTACTACGGCGAGGAGGTCGCGCTGCGGAACCTCTCGATCCCGAACGCCGAGGCGTTCGACCCACCGGCGCGCCGCGCGAGCCTCCTGTCCTCATGGTGGAACCGCGACCAGGCCCGTGGGCCGATGCCCTGGAATGGCGGCCCCGGCGGTGGCTTCACGACTGGCCGGCCGTGGCTCCCGCTGCCACCCGATCTGGCCGTTCGCAACGTCGAGCGCCAGGCGTCGGATCCGAGCTCCGTGCTGTGGTTCTATCGCCGGCTGCTGGGACAGCGGCGCGACATCCCCGCGCTCCAGCGAGGGACGCAGGTGCTCGTGGCGACGGGCGACGTCGACGTCCTCGCCTACGTTCGGCGGAGCGAGGGGTCGTCCGCCGTCGTCGCCCTGAACTTCGCCTCACGACCCGCGACGGTTCACCTCCCGGTCCCACCGACCGGCCGGTCGTGGCGGGTCGCGCTCTCGACCCACCCTCGACCGACCGACGAACCCCTCGCCGGGCCCCTGGATTTGGCGCCGCTGGAGGCGCTCATCGCCTACGATTGAGCCTTCTCAGACTCGATGGACCGGGGAGATCGTCGTGCCGCTCGAATTCCTGCGACGCAAGGGTGGCGGGGCCCAAGCGTCCAAGGCCGCCGCCCTTGAACCGTCGCCTCGCGCGCGGGTCCCTGAGGAGGCGGTCGCCCAGGAGCACCAGCTCCGGCTGACCTTCGGCGCGAAGGCGAGCAACGGCGTCCGCCTGCAGGGCGGTCCGCACATCCTCGCCGCGCTGCCGGCGATGCTCGACGGCATCGGCATCACCCCGACAGAGGTCGTCGAGCCGCGAGCGACGAACCTCGCTGCCGCGTCCCCGGCCATCATTCGGACCGAGGAGGCGAGCGACTGGCTGCGGGCCCACGGGGCGAGCTCGCCGATCACCCGCCACGCTCTGTACGTGCTCGAATCGCTCGACGCGATCGACCCGGCATACGACACGTTCGCCTGCGCCCTGCTCGATGGCCATGTCGACCCGGCCGGCTACCCCGAATACGCCGCGGTCGTTGGCGGCGTCGCGGCGCATTGGGACGAGTCGACCGGCGACCTGATCGTCCGGGCGCTCGTCGGCTGGGGCGGCCGCGGTGCGCGGGGCGACACGGACCGGATCGCCGGCAGGCTGCTCGGCCGGCTGCTCGGCAACATCCTCGAGAGTGGCGATTCGCTGGGCCTGACCGGGCTCGAGCGCCCAGGCAGCGAACCCGGCGGCACGAGCATCACCTGCCCGCACTGCGGCTACCCGGCCGTCAATCAACGCGCGGTCTATTGCCCGAAGTGCGGCATGCGCATGCTCCACTCCTGACCGAGTCGTCCGGGTGCCCATCTATGACTACGTCTGCGCGTCGTGCCGGAACCGGATCGAGGTGATCCATCGGATCGACGCGGAGGGACCGAGGTTCTGCCCGGCGTGCGGCGCGGAGGGCACGATGCGCAAGGCCGTCGCGACACCCGCCGTGCACTTCAAGGGCTCGGGCTGGGCCAAGAAGGATCGATCGAGCGCGAGCCGGGCACGCTCTCGGTCCTCGAGTGATTCGTCGCCCAGCGGCGAATCGTCATCGGGCGGCGCCGGCAGCGACGGCGGATCGACCTCGGATAGCTCGTCGGGCGGTTCCTCCTCCGATTCGTCCGGTGGTGAAGCCGCCTCGGGCTCGAAGGCCAAGGGCGACCGAACATCGACGTCCGAGGGCAAGCCGCCCGGTGATTCGAGCGGCACCGCCCGGGACAGGACCGATGCCCGGAAGCGGGCCGACAAGTCGTCGCGGTCGAGCGAGGACTGACGTTGCCACTGGCCGCGAGCGACTGGATCAGCCTCGAGGAGGCGGCTGGGATCCTTTCCGCCGCAAACGTCCGATTCCAGCCGGCCACGATCGGTGGCTGGGCCCGAGCCGGCAAAGTGCAGAGCATCAAGCTCGGTGGCCGGCGATTCGTCCGCCGCGGTGAGATCAAGGCACTGATCGCGCCGCCTCGCCGCGTCCGCGCCTCGGACCTCCAGCCCGGCCTGTTCGAGGACATTCGGGACTGAGCGAGACGCCGCCTCCCGGTCGATTCGATGGGCTTCGCAGGCGGGCGACGCTCGTCCTCGACCAGCCCGCGGTCGCGGCGGCGCGCCGAATCCTCGATCGCTACAGCGCCGCTGGGGGCGGGTTGCTCGCCGGCGGTCTCGCCTACGCGGCCCTTTTCGCGATCGTCCCTGGCGTGCTCCTCCTGACGGGGGTCGTGGGGCTGGTGTTCGTCGACCCGGTCGACCAGGCCAAGGTCGTCGCCGTCGTGGTCGGGGTGCTGCCACCGCTCCGGGACCTGATCGAGGCGGTCCTGAGCGAGGCCGCCCAGGCGGCGGCGCCGGCATCGATCCTCGGCGCCGTCGTCCTCGTCTGGGGGACGAGCCGGTTCGTGGTCGCCTTCGAGGATTCGATCGCGCGGGTCATGGGCGGGGACCGGCGCCGGGGTCTCGTCGCCACCAACGTCGGCGCGCTCGCGGCGGTCGTGCTGATGATCGGCGCGATCGTGGTCAGCACCCTCGTCTCGGGGCTCATTGCATTCCTCGAAGCTGGCGTCGAGCTGGGCGTATTGCAGGTCCTCGGCGACGCGGTCTCCATCGCGCTAAGTTTTCTGCCGATCGTCGCGACGCTCGTGGCGACGGTGCTCGTCTACCGGATCGTGCCGCTGCCGGCCCCGACGTGGCGCGCCGTTATCGTGCCCGGGATCACCGTAGGTCTGGCGCTGACGGTCCTCGCCCGGGTCTTCGCCTTCCTCGCGCCAAGGCTCATCGGCGCGGCGGCCCTCCTCGGGGCGTTGGCGACGGCGTTCGCGGCGCTCGCGTGGCTGAGCCTCTCGTTCCAGGCCATCCTGCTCGGCGCGGCCTGGGTGCGCGATCGTACCGATCGACAGACCCCGCCCGGGGCACGGCAGATCGGATCCTAGAAGGTACCTACCGGCGCTCAGCGTGGGATGTCGGCGACCTGCTGCTGGGTGCCGCAGCGACGACAGAACCGCGCGCTGGCGGAGAGGGCGAGTCCACAAGAAGGACAAGCGCGCGCGGCGAGCGGCGCGGGGGCTGTGGGAACCGCGGGCAGCTTGGCGCCCCTGGGACCTGCCACGGGCAGCGCAGGCCACTCGGGCTCGCCGGCGGTAGCGGCCACCGCGGGCGCGGGCCAACTGAGTGGCGCGTCCACTGCCGAGGCCGGGAGCGGCTCTCCGATCGCCGTAGGGATCGGCTCGGCGGCCGCCGGTGACGGCCCCGCCCTGGCGGCCCGGGTCGCACCGGCGTTTTCGCGCTCGAACGCCGCAATCTCCTCGTCGAGGTTCAGCCCGGGCTTGAATGCCAGGGCGGCTTCGGCCGCAGCCTCGGCAATGGCGCGCTCGTCTGCCTCTGCGGCGGCCTGGGCCTCCGCGGCGGCGCGGGCTTCTGCGGCCGAGATGGCCGCGGCCGCGGCCTCTTCGTCCGCCAGGCGCTGCGCCTCGGCCTCGGCCTCTGCGGCAAGGCGAGCTTGTTCCTCGGCCAGACGCTGGGCCTCGGCCTCTGCGGCAAGGCGAGCTTGTTCCTCAGCGACACGCTGAGCCTCGGCCTCTGCGGCGACCCGAGCTGCTTCCTCAGCGACACGCTGAGCCTCGGCCTCGGCCTCGGCGGCAAGGCGAGCTTGTTCCTCGGCCAGGCGCTGGGCCTCGGCCTCAGCGAGGGCACGAGCGGCTGCTTCGGCTTCTTCGGCCAGCCGCTGGGCCTCGGCCGCCGCAGCGGCTGCCGCTTTCGCCTCCGCGACCGTGAGAGCTTGCTTTTCGGCCTCGGCCAGGGCGCTCGCAGCTGCCCGCGCCTCCTCCGCGACGCGCTGGGCTTCCGCCTCGGCGATGGCCCGAGCCTTCGCCTCCGCGGCTGCCTTGGCTTCGGCCTCCGCCAGCGCTAGAGCCTCCGCCTCGGCCTCTTCCGCCGCGCGCTGGGCCTCGGCCTCGGCAAGGGCGCGCGCCTCGGCTTCGGCGGCGGCCTGCGCCTCGGCCTCCGCAAGAGCGGCCGCCTCGGCCGCCTCCGCTTTGGCCGCGTCCGCCGCGGCTGCGGCATCGGCCTGCGCCGCGGCCCGCTGATCCGCTTCGGCTTGGGTGCGCGCCTGGGCGCGAAGATCCGCAAGGTCGACGGCTTCGAGCGTCGTCGGGTCGAGCCGCATCGGATGGAGCAGGATCGGAGCAGGCACCGGGGCCAGGTCCATCGGCGGCAGCGCGACGGCGGTGTCCATGCGCGTCTCCGGCGGGAGCGACTCGGGCGTCGGTGCGCAGCTCAAACAACGGCCCTCGACAACGTTCCAGCAGTCAGCGCACGTGTATTGGCGGCAGGACAGGCAGAAGTTGAACGTCCGATGGAAGGCCTCGAGCGCGGTCGCAGTCGAGCGCTGGTCCTGCTCGGAGCGGGCGACGGCGAACGCCTCGTCGAGCGACGTCTCGGAGTCGCTGACGAAATGCCTGATCCCGCGGCTAAGCGTGCCGAAGGCTCGCAGCGGCTTCCGCCGGCTGGCAACCGCCTCAAAGGTGTAGCGAGTTCCACAGCGCTCGCAAAAGGACTCGGTCAGGATCTCGGTCATCGGCTCCCCGTGGGTCAGGACCCGCCGCCTGCGGATCGGGCCCGCGCAGATCATACCGGCCGTTCGCCAGCGCTCCTCCGGGCCGCTGGTACCGCAGGCCGGGGACAGGGGTACCGATGGCCGGCGCGAATGGTCGAAGGGGAGGCCTCTGCTAGGCTCCTGCCCGTGCGGGCCATGTCACGCGTGGAGCGCTTTTTCGAGCGGCTCGTCGAACGCCCCAGCGCGCGGCTGTTCCGGACCCGGCTGCTGCCGGTCCAGGTCCTGCGGCGGATCGAGCGGGCGATGGAGGCCGAACGGGGCGCCGACGGGCGACGAGGCCTCGTCCCGGACCAGTACACGGTCAGGCTCCATCCCGCGGATCTCGCGGGCCTCGTCCCGGCGGAAGAGGTGGCGAGCGAGCTCGCTTCGGGCGCCCTGAGCTTTGCACGCAGCCACGGGTATGCGCTGCGCGAGCGACCGAGAGTCACGCTCCAGCCCGATTCGGCGCTCCGGCCCGGCGAGGCCGAAGTCGACGCGTTCGTCTCGCCCGTGCCCGATGCCGTCGTCGCCGATGATCGGGGCGAAGGCGGGACGCGCGTCTTCGAGGTGCCGGTCGTCCGCGCCCCGGAGGTGGTCATCGAGGTCCGCGAGCCCGGCGGCGCCCCGCGACGGATCCCGGTCTCGGGTGCGCCGATCCGCATCGGGCGAGCACCGGAGTGCGAGCTCGTGCTGAAGGATTCGCGCGTCTCGCGCCGCCACGCTCGCCTGCATGCACGCGATGGCGTGCTCGTCCTGACCGATCTCGGCTCGACCAATGGCACTCTCGTCAACGGCCATCGCGTGACCGAGCTGGTCCTCGGCGCCGGCGATCGGATTCAGATCGGAGAGACGAGCCTCGTGGTCGAGGCCGCACCGGCCGGGGCGGGCGCGCGCCCCTAGCCGCGCACCCTGCCATGGATGCCGCCGTTCTCGCGATATGGGTCCTCCGGCTGATCTTCCTCGCGATACTCTACGGCTTCCTGTGGATGGTCGTGCGGGCGCTCGTGCGCGATCTCCGGTCCGCGGCGCGGGAGCCGACGATCGAGCTGGGGCGATTGGTGGTCGTCGCCTCGCCGAGCGGCGAGCCCGCCCCCAGCGCCGTCTTCGCCCTCGACGCGATCACCTCGCTCGGTCGCGACGTCAACAACTCCATCGTGCTCGAGGACGAGTTTGTCTCCGCGACCCACGCCGCGCTGACCTATCGCGGCCGCGCCTGGTATGTCGAAGACATCGGCTCGACGAACGGCACCTTCGTGAACGGCAGCCAGGTCGACGGCCTGTCGCCGATCGCGTTCGGCGACGAGATCCAGATCGGTCAGGTCCGCCTGCGCCTCGAGCGGGCCCGTGCGTGACGAGCAGGACATGAGGGCCGGGTGACGGCCGCCCCGCCGCGCACCGCGACCCGGGCTCCATCCGGGCTGCGCGTCGTCGGGCGCGAGGCCCGCCGCTTCCGGGTCACGCCCCGCTTCCGCGGGCGGGAGCTCGGCCTGCTCGTTCTCGTTGCCCTGTCGCTGTACATCGGCGCGATCTCGCTTGGTGCGACCGAGCGGTTCCGAGCCGCACAGCTCGCCGGCGGCGGCCCGTTCGACATGCTCACGCCCGCGAGGCCGGAGCTGTTCGCGATCTACATCGGCGCGTTGTTCGCGGTCCACGCCGCGCTCGTGGTCGCCGGGCGCCGAACCGACCAGATCCTGCTCCCGACCGTCGGGCTCCTCGGCGGCATCGGGCTGCTCCTCATGGAGCGACTGCCCCAGTCGCTCGCCGGCAGCCTCGGAGGCCTGGCGCAGACGCAGCTCATCTGGCTCGTAATCGGGCTGGCCATCGTCGCCGGGCTCGCGACGTCGGTCCGGAACGACATCTGGCTGCGTCGCTACAAGTACACCTGGGCCGCGGTCGGCGTCGGGCTGCTGGTGCTGACATTCCTGGTCGGGCGGGACGTCAACGGCGCCCGGCTGACGCTCTCGATCGGCCCGCTCAGCGGCCAGCCCTCGGAGCTGCTCAAGGTCATTCTCGTCGTGTTCCTCGCCGGCTACCTGTCGGAGAATCGCCGGCTGCTGGTCGAGGAATCGACGCGAATCGGGCCGGTCCGCCTGCCGCCGCTGCCATATCTCGCGCCGATGGTCGCAATGTGGGCGATCGCTCTCGGTATCGTCATCGTCCAGCGGGACCTTGGGGCGGCCCTGCTGTTCTTCGCCGTCTTCCTGCTGCTGCTGTACGTCTCGACCGCCCGCGTCAGCTTCGTCGTCCTGGGCCTCGTCGCCTTCGTCCTCGGGGCGGGAGCGCTGTATTTCCTGTTCGGCCACGTTCGGACACGGATCGACATCTGGCTCGATCCGTTCGTGGATCCCTCCGGCGCCGGCTACCAGGTGATCCAGGCCCTGCATGCGTTCGCACGGGGTGGCCTGATCGGGACGGGGTTGGGCGCCGGGCTGCCACTGATCGCCGGCCGGCCCCCGATTCCCGCGCTGCATACGGACTTTCCGTTCGCCGCCCTGGGTGAGGAGCTGGGCCTCGTGGGGATCCTGGCGATCCTCGGGCTGTACCTCGTGCTGGTCCAGCGAGGGCTGCGCATCGCCTCGGCGGCGCAGGACGAGTTCCGCGCGATTCTCGCCGCGGGCCTGTCGCTCGTGATCGGCGTCCAGGCGTTCATCATCGCCGGCGGCAATCTGAAGCTCATCCCCCTGACGGGGATCACGCTGCCGTTCGTCAGCTACGGCGGCTCGTCGCTGATCGCGAATGCGGTGATCGTCGGGCTGCTGATCGCGCTGTCCGAACGGACACGCGAGCCACTCCCGCCTCCGCGGCGACTTGGCCGAATCCGTCGGATGCTCGATCGAGGGGCGGCCTGATGGCCGGCACGACCTCGGGGTCGTCCGGCCGCGGCGCGCAGCCGTCCGCCGGGCGGCCGGCGGCCCACGCTTATCCCGTAACGGGCTCGGCGCCGTCGTGGGCCGGCCGGCGGCTCGGGATCGGGGTCGCGCTTGGCCGCGTCTCGCTCGTGCTGGCTTTCCTGTTCGGCGGGCTCGCGGTTGGGGCGGGGTACTGGCAGGTCATCGAATCCTCGAACCTCAGCCGCTCGCCCGACGACGCAGCCGTCATCGCGGCGGCAAGAAACGTGCTGCGCGGCGAGATCTTCGACCGGGACGGCGTGCGGCTCGCGTGGAACAAGCGCGACCAGAATGGCGAGCCGTACCGGGCCTACGCCTCGCCCGTCCTCTCCGGTGTCATCGGCTATGCCTCGCGCCAGTACGGCCCGGCCGGTCTCGAAGCCGCCTGGAACGCCCAGCTCAGCGGCGCCGCGTCGGCCGACCCGTTGCGCGACCTGACGCGCAAGTTCCGGGCCGACCCGTCCGAGCCGCAGAACCTGAAGACGACGCTCGTGCTCGCGCTGCAGCAGGCTGCCGTCGATGCGCTCGGCAAGAACCGCGGCGCCGTGGTCATGCTCAACCCCCGAACCGGCGAGGTCTTGGCGCTCGCATCGACGCCGACCTTCAGCGCCTCCGACGTCGCCAATCCCAAGACCGCGGCGACGACGTTCGACAAGCTCCGGTCCGACGATCGCCTGCCGCTCCTCCCACGGGCCACCAGCGGGCAGTACGTGCCGGGCTCGGTCTTCAAGATCGTCACCTCGATCGCCGCTCTCGGCAGCGGCGCCGTCTCGCCCGACACGACCTACGCCGACCAGCCGACGTCCGAGCGCAGCGGCTGGCCGATCGATGGCTTCCGAGTTCGCGACGGCCACCACCTGGTCACCGGCTCGAAGGCTCTGAAGTTCAGGGAGGCCGTCGAGGCGTCCTGCAACATCTGGTTCGCCGAGACGGGCGTTCGGACGGGGGGCGCGGCGCTCGTCGAGTGGTCGTCCCGCCTCGGGTTCGGGAGCCAGATCCCATTCGACCTCCTGACGAAGCCTTCGCAGGTGACCAACGGCGGCGGGTCGCTCGGTGGCGGTTTCAGTGACCGCGTCGAGCTGGCGAACGCGGCGTACGGCCAGGCCGAGACGCTCGTCACGCCGCTCCAGATGGCCCTCGTCGCCTCGACCGTGGCCAACGGCGGCGTGATGATGCGGCCCCACCTCGTGCTCCAGGCGACGGGCAAGTCCGGCACGACGACGATCGACCCGTCCGTGCTCCAGAGCGTCGTCGCGCCCGGCGTCGCAACCGAGATCGGGGCGGCTATGCGGCTCGCGGTCAGTGGCACCATCGGCCGGGTCTATACGAACGGGGCGGCGGTGCGCGGTCTCGCCGTGGCCGGCAAGTCCGGCACCGCCGAGCTCGACCCGGGCAGCTCGCCGCACTCGTGGTTCATCGGGTTCGCGCCCTACGAGGACCCCCAGATTGCGCTGGCCGTGCTGGTCGAAGGCTCGGGTGGCGGCTCGGTCAAAGCCTCGCCGATCGCGGGCGACCTCTTCCGCGCCTGGCAGGCATGGGCCAAGCGATGAGCTCCGAGCCCGAGGACCCTGGTCCGCGTCCGCTGGTCGAGCGCGTCGGCCTGGGCGCGATCGCGCTGGTCATGGCCGGACTCTTCGGCACCCTTTCGGTTGCCGCGCTGGCGAGCGGCGAAGTCTTCGTCGGGGTGATGGCCGGGAGCGGCGCATTGATGACCCTGTGGGCCGCGGCCAGCTCCCTTCGGCGTGGCTGATGGGCTGACGCGCAACAGCCGAGAACCTTTCTGGCAGGCCCGGCGTACCATCCCGTGACACTTGTCGAGGGCCGACCAGCGTGGGGAGTGCGCGGGTCGCTGAGGGGAAGCCACATGAGCCTGATTCAACAGACCGGGGACCGCGTCCTCGCGAACGTCGAGCGCGTGATCGTCGGGAAGCACAACGAGGTGCGGTTCGCCCTCGTCGCGCTCCTGTGTCGAGGGCACCTGCTGATCGAGGACGTCCCGGGAACGGGCAAGACGGTCCTGGCCAAGGCGATCGCGAAGAGCCTCGGCTGCTCCTTCCGGCGGATCCAGTTCACCCCGGACCTGCTGCCGTCCGACGTGACCGGCCTGTCGATCTACAACCAGAAGAACCAGGAGTTCGAGTTCCGGCCGGGCCCGATCATGAGCCAGGTCGTCCTCGCCGACGAGATCAACCGGGCCACGCCCAAGACCCAGTCCGCGCTCCTTGAGTGCATGGAGGAGCGTCAGGCAACGGTCGACGGGACGACCTACATGATGCCGGACCCGTTCCTCGTCATCGCCACCCAGAACCCGATCGAGTACGAAGGCACGTTCGCCCTGCCCGAGGCCCAGCTGGATCGCTTCATGCTGCGCATCCGCCTCGGCTACCCGCAGCCGGTCGAGGAGGTCGTGATACTCGATGAGCAGAAGCGCCAGCACCCGATCGACGACCTCGAGGTCGTGTGCTCGGTCGAGGAGCTCCAGGAGATGCAGCGCGCCGTCCGCGAAATCTACGTCGACCCGACCGTCGCCGAGTACATCGTCCGGCTGGTCAACGGCACGCGCGACCACGGCGATATCTACCTGGGCGCCTCGCCCCGCGGCTCGATCGCGCTGTACCGGGCGGGTCAGGCGCTCGCAGGACTGCTGGGCCGCGACTACGTCATCCCCGACGACGTGAAGGCCCTCGCCGAGGCGGCGCTCGCGCATCGGCTGATCATCAAGACGAGCTCATCCATTCACGACGTCCAGCCGGCCCAGGTCATCCGCGAGCTGCTCGAGACAACGTCGGTCGGCGCGACGCGCGAGACCGTCGTGCCCGGCCTGACCGCGACCAAGGTTGCCGTCCGGTCGCGCGTGGACGAATCTTGATCGGCGGGATCGGCTAGGAGTTCGGTCGAGCTCGGAGTCAGGGCCCCATGTTCCGTCGCTTCCAGCTGCTCCTGCTCGGCGCGATCCTCGTCGTCGCGGCGTTCTCGACCGGGTTCCCTTTCCTGTTCTACCTCGTCTATCTCGGCGTCCTGGTCGTCGGCGGCTCGTACGTCCTGACCCGGCTGGGCCTGGCCGATCTCGAGGCGGGCTACGCCGTCAACCAGCTCTCAGGCCACGTCGGCGACCGCATCAAGGTGACCTACACGCTCCGAAACACCAGCCGGATCCCGAAGCCCTGGCTCGAGATCCACAACCCGACCTCGCTGCCCGCCGGCCTGCCCGGCCGGGCGATCTCGCTCGGCGGCCACACCGAACGCTCGTGGCTGATCCGCACGCCGCTGACGCGCCGCGGCCACTTCAGGATCGAACCGCTCCAGATCCGGACCGGTGACCCGTTCGGGTTCTTCGAGTCGTCCGCGTCGGTCGGGTCGGGGATCAACGTCATCGTCTACCCGCGCCTCGAGCCCATCCCGCTGTGGCGCTTGCCCGCGGCGAACCTCGACGGCAGCCACGCGATGCGCGAGCGGACGCTGCAGTCGACGCCGCTGGCGACGACCGTACGACCGTGGGCCCCGGGCGACGCCTTCAATCGCATCCACTGGAAGTCGACCGCCCGCCACGGTGAGATCCAGGTCAAGGAGTTCGACCTGGAGCAGACGGCCGATGCCTGGCTCTTCCTCGACCTGGAGCGCGGCATCCAGCTGGGCTCCGGCGACGAGTCGACCGTCGAGGTCGCCGTGCGCGCCATGGCAGCGCTCGCCGACAAGGCCCTGGTCGAGAACCGGGCCGTGGGCATGACGATCAATGGGCATCGCCTGGCCCAGCTCCAGCCGGATCGCGGCGGGCGGCAGCACCTCAAGATCATGCAGCTCCTCGCTGCGGTCGAGGGCGATGGCTCCACGCCGCTGTCGGAAGCGCTGGTCACCAGCATCCCGCGGATCCGTCGCGGGATGACTGCCGTCGTCGTCACTGCCTCGCTGGATCGAGGTTGGGTGAAGCCCTTGGCCGCCCTGCGGTCGCGTGGCGTCGCCTGCGTCGTGGTCTCGTTGGACATGCCGGCCTTCGAGCGCCGGGAGCAGGAGGAAGCCGTGCGCCGAACCGGCGTGGGCTGGGTCTTCTCGTCCGGGCAGGAGAGTTCCCCGATCCCCGAGACCTCCGCCGTCGCGCAGCAGTGGCGGGCCCTCCGCCACGCCCTGGCGGAGTTCGACATCCCTGTTTACCGAGTGGGGCCGACCACGCCGCTGTCCGAGGCCCTCGCGTCATGACCGCGCCCGCCGTCAGCCTCCCCGCGCCGTCCGCGCTCGACCTGCTTCGCCGCATCTCCCTGCGGCCGGTCGAGGGCTGGCTGACGCTCCTCCCGACGGCGATCATGGTCATGGTCTTCGGCTTCTCGCTCCAGGATGCCGGCTGGATCCCGGGACGCCCCGAAGATGCCAGCTTCCTGACGTGGATCGGCCTCGTCGGTCTCGCGCTCGGCGTGGTCGGGGCCAAGGTTGGCTGGGGTCGATGGCGGACTCACTTCGTGGGGGCGCTGTTTGCCGGGCTGTTCCTGTCGCTCCTCGTCGGCGGCATCGTGCTCGGCGGCCAGGCTGGCTGGGACCCCCGAAGCCTGGCCGACCGGCTCCTCGCCTGGTTCAGCGTCGCGCAGCGGATCTGGTTCGACCTGGCGGTCCAGAACCGCCCCTTCACGGACGAGTACGCGCACTACTACATGGTCTTCGGCGGCCTCGTCTGGGCCGCGGGCCAGCTGGCCGGCTTCACCGTCTTCGGCCATCGCCGTCCGCTCGACGCAGTCGTCGTCATCGGGCTCGCGATCCTCGCCAACATGGCCCTCACGAGCCACGACCAGCTGTACCTGCTCGTGGCGTTCACGGCTGCCGCGCTGCTGCTGCTCGTCCGGACCCACGTCTTCGACGAGCAGGTCACCTGGGCGCGCCGCAAGATCGGCGATCCGGCCGCCGTCGGCCAGATGTACATCCAGGGTGGCTCGGCCTTCGTGATCGCCGCCATCCTCGGCTCGATCCTGCTCACGGCGACCGCATCGTCCGCCCCGCTCCAGGGAGTCTGGGCGGAGCTGCCCTCGAAGCTCCAGGGCATCACGGAATGGATCCTGCGTTTTGCCCCCACAGGCGGCGACCCCAGGTCGCCCAACACGATCAGCTTCAACAAGGACGCGCGCACGACCGGCCTGTGGACTCGCAGCGACGCCGTCGCGTTCCGGGCCCAGGTCGGGAGCGGTGAGGGCCGCGAGTTCAAGTGGCGCGCCGGCACCTACGCCGACTACACCACGTTCGGCTGGTCGTGGGGGCCCACCCACGAGATCCCGACGGCTGCCGGAGGCACCCTGCTCGCCCAGCAGGCCGATGCACCGACCGCGATCGGACGCCGCGAGGTCCGCATCGAGATCACCCCGGCCGGCTATCGCGATGCCACGATCCTTTCGCCAAACACGCTCAAGTCGGTCGACAAATCTGCCGTCGCCGTCGTGCGCGGCGCGGACGGCTGGTTCACGACCGTGCAATCTAGCGATTCGCTGGACAGCTACAAGGTGTCCGCCCTGATCCCGGAGCTGCAGGATGTGCAGGGCGGCATCACCGAGGCGCGCCTCCGGGCCGCGGGCACGACGTATCCCGCCGAGGTCGAGGCCATCTACAAGCCGCTGCCGCCCGATGCCCTCGGCCGGGCCTCGAGCGCGCTCCTCGACGACATCCGGGCGGCGGTCCGGACACCGCCCGGTGCCGACCCGGCCAACGTCTATGACCTCGCCCGGACGATGGAGAGCTACCTCCGCAGCGCCGATCACTTCACCTACGACGACGACGTCCGCATCCCGAAGCAAACGCAATGCGGCGGCGTCTCGACGGTCGAGTGCTTCGCGATCATCAAGCGCGGCTATTGCGAGTACTACGCGAGTGCGATGGCCGTTCTCCTCCGGGCGTCGGGCGTTCCGGCCCGGATCGCGTACGGCTTCCTCCACGGTCCACGCGACGCCAACGGCCTCGAGGTCGTCCCGGCATCGGCCGCGCACTGGTGGGTCGAGGTCTACTTCCCCGGGACTGGCTGGGTCGAGTTCGATCCGACCGGCGGCGTCGGCCAGCCACAGGCCATCCCTTCGGGCTCGGTCGGGCCGGCAACCCCGCGACCGAGCCGGACGCCGACGCCCTCCCGCGTCGCAACGCTCCCGCCCGGTGCGGGCGTCACCACGCCGACCACGCCGGGCACCGGCATCGGCCCGTTCATCGCCATCGCCATCATCCTGGCGATCGGGGTCGGCGCGCTGGCCCTGGCCGCCTACCGGCGGACACCGAACAAGCCGATGCACCCCGATCAGGCCTGGGGCTCGGTGGCGAGGCTCGCCGCCCGCGTCGGGCTCGGCCCGAAGCCATCGCAGACCGTCTACGAGTACGCCGGTGCCCTGGGCGACGTGGTGCCCGCCGCGCGCATCGAGCTGACGACGATCGCGCGGGCGAAGGTCGAGGTCGCCTACGGCAAACGTGACCTCGGCGCGGATCGCCTTCGCCGCATCGCGCAGGCCTACCACCGCTTGCGCTTCGCGATCCTGGGGGTGATCCTCCGCCGCGGGCTGAGGCGGCGCAGGCGCCCCTAGGACTCTCGCCCCCGCGCCTCTGATCCGACCGGCCGCGCTCCCGCTACAAGGCGCCTGAACGGCTCCGGTCGGCGGCCGCCGGCTCGGGATCGACGAGCCCGGCGAGGTGGTCCGTGGCGTTGTGCAGCCGGAGCCTCGGTCGCCCGGAGCGAATCTCGACGACGCTGATGCCGCAGAGCGCGAATGGCAGCGTCCAGAAGCGGGCCAGGGGCATGTCGAGCAACGTCAGCAGCGCGACCTTGAACACCCCGTCGTGGCCGACGACGATCGACCACGGCTCGTCCGCCGGCCCGTCGGCGTAGCCAAGGACCGGCGAGCGCCCCGGAGCCCTGACCGGCGCCACGGTCGCCAGGTCCGCGAGGAGCCCGCGGAGCGCGACCCTGACCCGGGCGTCGACTTCGGCGAGCGACTCGCCGCCGGGGGCCCACGCGCTCAGGGGATCGCGCCGCCAGCCTTCGAGCACCTCGCCCCAGCGCTCGACGACCACGGTGCCGGCGAGGCCCTCCCACTCGCCCTGCCCGATCTCGAGCAGGCCGGGCTCGGGGCGCACGGGCACGGGTGCGGCCACGGCATCCTCACCGCGACCGCCGTTCACGGCGCGGCCGATGAGCTCGGCCGTCTCCGTGGCTCGCAACAGCGGCGAATGGACGATCGAATGGGGCGCGCCGGCCGGCAGGGGGAGCAGGGGACGTCGCGCGCGACGCGCGATCCGGCGAGCGGTCAGCAGCGCCTGCCGCCGGCCGAGCTGCGTCAGCAGCGAGTCTCCCTGTCCCTGGAACAGGCCCTGGGCGACCCACTCCGATTCGCCGTGGCGAACGAATGCGATGACGGCATCGAGACCATCGGGGATGATCGAAGGCGTCGGCTCTCCGGGCGCAGGCTCGATGGCGCCCGGTCGGCCGGCGCCGGGCTCGATCGAGCCCGGTTCGCTCGCCGCACGTGCCTCGCCCGCCGTCAACGGTGGCTTCCGAGCCGGATCGTCCAGAGGTCGTGGACACCCTCGTCGGCGCGAAGCGCGGCCTCGAGGTCGGGGTGCACGGCGTCGTCGACCGAGAGGATCATGAGCGCGTCCGCCCGCGGTGCCGAGCGGGCGAGGTGCATCGCGCTGATGTTGACGTCGGCCGCCCCGAGCAGCTGGCCGATTCGCCCGATCGTTCCCGGCCGATCCCGATGTCGGGTGATCAGCATCAGGTCGGCCGCCGCCATGTCCAGCCGGTAGTCGTTGAGCCGAACGAGCCGCATCTCGCCGGCGGCGAGGGTCCCGCCGACCGTGACGTGCCCGCCGCGGACCGTGCCCGAGACCGTGATCGCAGCGGGGAACCCGCCGGCGTCCGACGTCTTTCGCTCCACGACCGCGATCCCGCGGGCCCGAGCCAGGATCGCCGCATTGACGAGGTTGACGCGCTCGGTCGTGCCCGTCTCGAGGAGGCCCCGCAGCGCCGCCGCGGTGAGCGGCGCCGATTCTGTCCGAGCCAGGTCGCCCGCCAGCTCCACGGTGAACGTGCCGACGCCGGCCCGCGCGAACTGTGCCAGGAACTTGCCGAGGGTCTCCGCGAGCGGCAGGTACGGCCCGATCGTCTGCTCGGCCTCGGCGGAGAGCAGGGGAGCGTTCACGGCGTAGCGGGCTGGCCGCCCGTCGAGCACGTCGAGGACCTGCTCGGCGATCTCCTCCGCGACTGCGACCTGGGCCTCCGCGGTGGAGGCCCCGAGATGGGGTGTGAGGACGGTGTTTGGCGCGTCGAGCAGCGGCGAGCCGGTTGGCGGCTCGTGCTCGAAGACATCGATCCCGGCGCCGCCGAGGCGACCCTCGCGCAGTGCCGCGGCGAGCGCCGCCTCGTCGACGATCCCGCCGCGCGCGACGTTGAGCACGAACGCGCCGGGCTTCATGCGGCCGATGGCCTTGGCGTCGATCAGCGCCGTGGTCGAGCGCGTGAGCGGGACGTGGACCGTAATGGCGTCCGATTGCTCCAGCAACGCGGTGAGATCGATGAGCTCGACGCCCCGCAGCGCGGCCTGCTCGGCAGTCACGTAGGGGTCGCTGCCCAGCAGGATCATCCCGAGGCCACGGGCGCGCTCGGCAATGGCCATCCCGATCTTGCCCAGCCCGATGATGCCCAGCGTCCGGCCCCGGAGCTGAACGCCCTGAAGCGAGCCGCGAGCCCACTCGCCGCGCCGGATCGAGGCATCCGCAGCGGGGACGCGCCGGGCCAGCGCAAGGAGCAGCGCGATCGTGTGCTCGGCCGCGGCGATCGTGTTGCCAGTCGGCGCGTTGACGACCGTGATACCCGCGCGCGTGGCCGCGTCCAGGTCAACGTTGTCGACGCCCACGCCCGCCCGGCCGATCACCTGGAGCCGCGGCGCGGCGGCGATCAGGGCCGCATCGACTGCGACCTGGCTTCGTACGACCAGTGCGTCGTAGTCCCCGACGATGGCCCGTAGCTCCTCGTCGGACAGGCCGGTCCGGACGTCGACCGCATGGCGCTCGCGAAGCGCCTCGACGCCTTCGGGCGCGATTGCCTCGGCGACCAGCACCCGCAGCGTCGCGGGTTGGTCCTGGGGTGGTGCGGCGGCGGGACTCGTGACGGTCAAGCCGGCTGCAGCGCGGCCTCCGCGGCAGCTCGCTGCGCGGCCGCCCCGGCAACTCCGGCCTCGACCTCACGACCCCAGGAGATCGAGACCGCCTCGAGCGTCTCGATGGCCTCGACGATCTCCTCGACGGTGACCGAGCCGAGATGGCCGAGCCGGAAGACCTTGCCGGTGAGCCGGCCCTGGCCGCCGGCGACGACGAGGTCACGGCGCTTGAGGTCCGCGTTGAAGGCCTTCCAGTCGAGGCCGTCGGGGATCAAGGCGGCGGTGACGGTCTTCGAGCGGTGGGTCGCCTCCGCGAACAGATCGAAGCCGAGCGCCTGGAGGCCGGCCTGCGCTGCCGCGGCGCAGGCAACGTGACGGGCGAAGACCGCGGCCTGGGTCTCCTCGTTCATGAGCCGGATGCCCTCGTCGACCTGGAACGCCACCGCGATCGCCGGGGTCCACGGCGTCTCGCCTTCGGCCATGGCGTCGCGATGCTTCCGGAGGTCGAGGTAGAAGCGCGGCATCCGCGCGATCTCCATCGCCTCCCACGCGCGCTCCGACGCGGCGACCATAGCCAGTCCTGGCGCGGCCATCCAGGCCTTCTGCGACGCGGTGGCAACGACGTCGATGCCCCAGCCGTCCATGTCGAACGGCACCGCGCCAAGCGAGGAGACGGTGTCGACCAGGATCAGGGCTTCCGGCGCGAACTCGCGGATGGCTGCGGCGAGCTCGGGGATCGGGTTCATCACCCCGGTGGACGTCTCGTTGTGGGTCAGCAGCACGGCCTTGATGTCGTCGCCGCGTCCGAGGCGCTCCCGAACCTCATCGGGTGCCGCTGCCCAGCCCCACTCGGCCGAGACCCGATCCACATTGGCGCCATAGGCCTCCGCGATCTTCGCGAACCGGTCGCCAAAGGCCCCGATCGAGACAGCCAGGACGCGATCGCCCGGGGAGAGGGTATTGACGACCGCGGCCTCGAGCCCGCCGGTGCCGGCGCAGGACAGGATTGCGATGTCGCCGGAGGTCCCGAAATACGGCTTCATCCCGACCTGGAGGCGGCCCAGCAGGGCTTTGAACTCCGGCCCGCGGTGGTTGATCATCTGGCGCGCGCCGGCCTCGCGGACGCTCGGCGGCAGCGAAGTCGGACCGGGGATGCGCAGGTTTGGCTCCGAGCGAGTCAAGGGAGGCCTCCGGGTGCTTGGGCGTCGCCCGGATGGTCGCACGCCCGCGCGCCCGGCGCCATTTGGTGCCTCGCGCCGCGCCGGGAGTCATCTCGACGCCCACGGCGCCGGTCGATATGCTGCCCGACCGGGCGGCCGCCGGCCGCTCGATCTCGGGGGCACTGACGTCAGACCGATACCTCGCCGCGGAGTAGCGCTCGTCATCGCGATCCTCGCCGCTGTCGTGCCGGCCGCCACGGTCGTCGCGGTTGATTCGCCGCCGCCGACCCTCGCGACTGCCGATACCTACAGCGCCACCGAGGACCAGGTCTTGACGGTCGCCGCGCCGGGGCTGCTGGCCAACGACAACCCAGAGCTGACCTCGTGCGTCGCGAGCGTCGATTCGGCGGGCCTTGCCGGGACCGTCGAATTCCTGCCCGACGGTTCGTTCTCCTACACGCCGGCTGCCAACTTCAACGGCGCGACGTCCTTCACCTATGGCATGCGGGTGACCGGCGACGCATCCTGCAGCGAACCAGCCGACAGCCAGGCGGCCGTCACGATCACCGTCGCCGCGGTGAACGACCCACCGACGGCGGCGAATGACACCTTCATGGTCCTCGCGGGCCGGACCCTCACTGTTCATGCCCCGGGCATACTCATGAACGACAACGACGTCGACGGCGATCCGCTCACCGCAAGCCTGGTCACCGGGGTGAGCCACGGCACGCTGGTGCTCGCCTCGAACGGTTCGTTCGCCTATACGCCGCCGAGCGGCTTCCTCGGCCCCGACGGCTTCTCCTATCGGGCCTCGGATGGCTCCGCGACAAGCCCGACGAGGGTCGTGACCCTGTCCGTCGTCGCGATCCCCACCCCCATCCCGACCCTTGCGCCCACGCCGACGGCGATTCCAACGATCGAGCCCACGGTGGAGCCCAGCCCGGAGCCGACGCCGGCGGAATCGACAGCCGCCGAGACGACGGTCACCGCGACGCCCTCGCCGGCCGCCACGCTCGCGCCATCGACTCCGGCTTCGCTCGTGCCGGGCGCGACCCTGGTGCCCGCCCCGGCGGCGGTGGCCGGCGGTGGCCCATCCCTTCCGGCGCTGCTCGTGATCATCCTCTTCGCGGTGCTGGTTGCGTTCGGTGCAGCGCTCTACGTGCCGCGCTGGCTCAACGCGGCGCGGACCGGCGAGCCGCCCGACGACGACTGACGGTCCGATCGGCGCCACCGGAATCCCCTCGAAAATATCGGGATGACATCCACCCATCCGCGCGCGTACAGTGCGGCGCGCGTGGGCGAGCAACCAATTACTGCGTCGCACGAGCACTTGAGGAGGAGCGCAGAACGTGTTCATTCGAAAATCGGCTGTGATCTTGTCGATCGCGGCCATGGCATTCGCCGCCTGTTCGGGGGCAAAGTCCTCGACTGCGCCGACTTCGGCGGCAGCCACTGGCTGCAAGGTCGGCGTCGCCTGGTCCACCTTCCAGGAAGAGCGCTACGGCCTTCGTGACGAACCCGGACTGAAGGGTGCCGTCGAGGCCGGTGGCGGTACGTACGTCGGGAACGACGCCAAGAACAGCGCGGAGACCCAG
>JBBQFS010000004.1:0-33075 GCA_038322255.1 Candidatus Limnocylindrales bacterium
CTACGAGTCCTTGGATCTCCGCCAGGCGCGCCACCCGCAGACGATCCTCGCGTACGAGATGAACTTCGAGGCCCTTCCGGTCGCGTACGGCGCTCCGCTCCGTTTACGCGTGGAAACGGAGCTCGGTTTCAAGATGGTCAAATGGCTGCACCGGATCGAGCTCGTCGAAGACTACCGGGGTATCGGCGAAGGCCAGGGCGGCTCACGTGAGGACAACATGTACTACGAACAGTCGGTGGGCATCTAAATGAGCGCTCGATCGTCCCGGTCGCCAGCTTCGAACGCGAGCTTGACGTTGAGGTCGATCTCGAAGACCCGAATGCTCACGGAATGGGCTGAGCATGTTGCCCATCGGTCGATCGCGCTGGTCGTTCTGGCGGTCGTCGGATTCGCCATCTCCGCGTACCTCGCCGCGTTCGAGCTCGGTCTCGTGGCCGACGTGTGGGACCCTTTCTTCGGCGACGGTAGCCGGCGGTCCTGACCTCGGCGTTACGCGAGAATGTTGCTCGTACCGGACGCCGCCACCAGGCAGCCGTCTACCTCGTCGATGCAGCCCTTGCCGATTCCCTCTCGTCAAGCCGCGTGGTCGACTGGCAACCCAGTCCCGCGCTACAACCAGCCGCCGCGAAATCCCGCCCGCCGCAGGCCGCTGACAATTGGTGGGCATCGCCGCATCAATCGCCAGACCAGGTGCGTTCGATGGTTCTCGATCATCAGGACGATCGGCCCCTGATTGAGTCCGTAATGCCACGGCGAGACCCAGCCGAACCGGGACTCGGACGTGTTCGGATAGGTCGGATTGAAGGTGGTTTTGAAGCCATATGGATCGCCTTTGTCCAGCCAGACCTCATCGACGTAATAGCGGATCGACGGCAGCACGATCTCGGGCGCGAACGGGAGCGACGCCACCACGGCCCACGGCGCGACCGTCCCGTCATCCGGCCCGTTCGGCACGCCGCGGCCCAGGTAATCGAAGAACCGCCGCTTCCTGCCATCGACCGTGATCGTGGTCGGACCGGGTCCGTCGCTAGCGGTGATTCCCCAGCACTCCTGGCTGTAGTTGGCGAACCCGAGCGGGTTGTCGATCGCATACTCCCGCTGGACATACGTGGCTCGGCGGCTGTTCTCGAAGTAGTCAATGCCGCGGTCGCGCATGTAGGCATCCTGGATCGCACGGAAGTCGATCCAGAGGTGCGACAGCTGGTGGGTGAACAATGGTCCGGCGTACAGATAGTCGTAGCCGTACGCCGTCCGCCACTCGTAGGAGCTGGTCCACGCGACATAGCTGCTTGCGGGCAACGGAAATGTCGGGGAGCCGAGCCCCAGGATGTAGAGCAGCAGCGCCTCGTCATAGCCTTCCCAGCGGTATTTCAGGAAGCCGGTCTCAGGCTTCCAGCCATGAACGACGGTTTCCCCGCCGTTCTGAGCCCACTGCCAGTCGGCCCGGTCGTACAGGGCGCCAGCGAGGCTCCGGACTTCGCCTTCATCGGCCGTGATCGCATTGAAGTAGCTTGCCGCCGTCAACGCGCCTGCCAGGAACAGGGCGCTATCCACGGTCGAGAGCTCGCATCGCCAGGCGCGACGGCCGTGCTCGAGATCCAGAAAGTGATAGTAGAAGCCGTGATACCCGGTCGCATCCGGTTCGGGCCCGTGGGGGCTGCTCCAGAAGAACCGCAGCGTTGCGAGCGTCCGTGCCAACGCCGCGGCGCGCGTCATGAATCCACGCTCGACTCCCACCGGGTAGGAGGCCAGCGCGAGCCCGACCGCCGCGATGCTGGCGGGCCAGTCCGGCGCAGTCTTGTCGCGGACCAGCCCGTTGATGGGGTTGGTCTCGTGCATGAAGTAGCTGAACGACAGGCGCTGGAGCCGTTCCAGGATCGCATCGTCGATTGACATCGGGTTGGTCCGACTTACTTTCTCGGTGGTCGGTGGCGCGACCGGCCCTGGGCCGGTGGCGCCGCCCGAATACCGATCGGTCATCGAGGCTCACCCAGGGTGGGGTCGGTGGGTCCTACCATCGTCGAGAAGCGGGATGATCGCGCCCTCGCCCGTGAGCGGTCATCCATCGACAATGGCCGAGACGACGCCACGACCGACTCCGAGCGGGTCTTCGACCGCGATCGAATAACGGCTGGCCATGACGTACGGCTCCACCTCGTGGCACTGGACGCCGGCCCGGGTGCTGGCATGATTGATCGGATTCAGGATCGAGAACAGCTCGCCCGCCTTGTCGCCTTCACCGAGGGACGCGAACGCCAGGTTCGACCAGATCCCGCCATGATTGTATGGACCACCGTTCTCGCGAATTCCCGGCAGATATCCCTTGACGTAGCCGGGATCGACGGCGCTGTGGTCGAACGGCAGCGTGAACAACAGCCGAGTCCGTCGCCGCTTCGGATGAGGCACTCCTCGACCGCGGCCATCGCGCGCCGGGCGTGGGGCGGATTCGCGGCTCCTGACGGAACGCTCCATGACTGGGCGATTGAGTCGATCCGACATTCGATGTTGACCGAGGAGCCGAGCGGCGTCCCTTATACCCCCGCAGGAGCTGGCGGACGATGTCGATGTCCGGATGTGAAGAGCTCAGCGAGGATCGGCTCGTCCGCATCTCCCGGGAAGCTTGCCGAAGGACGAAAGCCGGGCAGGCGCTGCCGCAAAACGTTGAACCGAGCTCAACTGGCGCGCCCAGCGGGAGTATGCCGATTGCCGCCGTTCATCTGTGCGCTGAGAACCGCAACTCCCTGAGGCGGCATCACGAAGGCGAAGGTCAGCGCTCCGTCCAGGTACTCGTAGCGCTGCGACTGGGTCACCAGAGTCGAGGCACGGTGCAGCTGATCGATCTGCTCCGCGGTGGGGTACTCAGGTTCGCCGAACTTCCGCCATTCGTTCTTCGCGTTGGCGTGACGGCTGTCGATCCGTTCGATCGTGACTGCGGAAGGTTCGGTCGCATTGGTCAGACGGACTCGCACACGCTCGTGGGCGATCGGGTGCCTTGGCAAGGCCCAGTTGGTGCAGACCACGGTTACCACATCGTTTCCTGTGACGACCCAGACATCGACCGTCGAATGCGACCCGGCAGTCGGGACCAATCCGGTTCCCAGACCACGCAAGAGCTCGAAGGCCCGGTACGCAGGCTTTGCGATGCCGTGCAGGTTGAGGAGTCCGAACCCGCCGTGGAATGGCACCGACGGCAGGTAGTTCTCTGCAAAGATGTCCGAAAACGTCCAGTAGCTGTAGCCCGACACGAGACCGTTCGCTTCGAGCACGGTCTTCACGATGAAGGCCGCCGCGTAGGGCTCATCGTGCAACGGGTCACGCGGATTGGATGACGAGCTCCATTCCGTGTAATAGAGCGGAATCCCGTCGGCCTGCTGGTGGGCAACCGTCGCTTCGTCGCGTAAGACGCTGCGTCGGCTCTTGGATAGCTGAGTCTCGGTGTCGTCGCCCGGCTCGCCGAAGGCGTCCGTCGGGTAGTGATGCGTGCTGATGAAGTCGGCCGGAAGTCGATGGGAACGGCAGAACTCGACAAATCCAGGGATCCACGCATTGCCCGACGAAGCGGGCCCACCTACCTTCAGCTCCTCGTCGATCGCCTTGATGGCCGTGACGGTCTGTCGGTACAGCTCGAAGTACGCCGCCTGCGAGCCGGTCCAGAAGCTCTTGAGGTCCGGCTCGTTCCAGACCTCGAAGAACCAGCGTCGGACTTCGGCGACGCCGTAACGCTCCACCCAGTGGCCGACGAGCCTGGTGATCAGCGTGGCCCACTGTCGGTAGTCCCGGGGAGGCGTCACATTGCCGCGATACTTGAACACCGTCGTGTCACCGGATGACAGCGTCGTCGGCATGAAGGACAGTTCGACGAATGGGCGGACGCCGATTGAGAGCAGGAAATCGACGATGCTGTCCGCGTTGAAAAACGAGTACACCAGCTCGTCTTGTTCACGCAGCAGTGTGCCTAATTCGTCCGAGAGGATGCCGTGGAACCGAACGTGACGAAAACCGAGCTCGTCATGGACACGACGGAGCTGGCCTCGCCAGTCGGCCCGGAGGGCCATCGGAGCGTGGTCGCTGCCGACGCTGTGTTCCCAGAAGTGCAGCAGGTAGGTTGAATCTGCGGCCAGATCGCATTCGAATCGGGCGTTCATCAGGCGATCCAGCAACGTCGGCGATCCCGAGGATCCTTCGCAGCAGCGGCGCCGGCCCGGTCGCCGACCGGGGTCTGAATTCCCATGATCTACGGCTCCTTGCCGGCGCTGCCCAAACTCCCGACGGATCCCCGCCCCAGCCATCTGGGGCCCCGAGCCTGCTTGATCATGCACCGGCAATCAGGTACGAGGGCAAGAAACGAAGGCGCGGGCGGATAGACGGACGGATCCCATGAGTCAAGACCGCCGACGAGAGTCAAGACCGCCGACGAGATCCTGACCAAGGCGGGTCGCAAGCCGCAAGCCGGCTCCGGCGCGCGACACTAATTCGTTGCGGAGGTTGGCTTCTCCTCGACACGGTACGTGCAGCAGCGATCCCCGGCGGCGATGTGGGTCTCACGCACGACGTCGGCGTCAAGCAGCTCGCGGAAGAGCCTGATCTCGGCTTCGCACGCCGCGCCGGCGTCCTTCGAGACCTGGTATATCGCGCAGTTGTGCTCGCGAAGTCGAATGGTGCCCTTGTCGTCGACTTGGGCTTCCGCGATGTACCCCGCTTCATCCTGGATGACAGCCAGCTCCCCAACGACCTCCTCGAGGGACGCAGCCTCGGGCAGCCGATCGGCCAGTCGCCGCCGAATCCGCTCACCGATCTGTCGTCGCCGGGCCGCGAACACTTCCTCGACCAGGCTGGCGCCGCCGGTCTCCTCGATCGCGGCGATGAGGCCGACCGCGAAGCCGCCGTAATCGGCCGGGAAGAGCTCCTGGGCCTCGGGGGTCACGTCGTACAGGTGGCGTGGCCGTCCGACCCCGTGCTTCTCGGCGACGTGGCGCACAAGCCCCGCCTCCTCGAGCGCGTGGAGCTGCTGGAGGACGCCGGTTCGGCTGGCCCCGAGCTCGGCGGCGAGGCCGTCGGGCGAGGTGGGGCCCGACTGTCGGAGGTGGACGAGGATCTCGCGCCGGATCTTGGGCGGGCTGGAGCCCTGGCCGGCGCGGCCGTTCCTCGGCGGACCGAGGCTGTGCTCTCCGAGGCCCGAGGCGACGCCCCTGCTCGCCATCGGGCCGAGGACTTCCGGAGGCTCCGGCATGGCAGGTAGGCTAGCAGGAAACCCGGTCGTCGACCGCTGGAGTGTCGACCGCTGGAGTCCACCGCCGCCTCCCCCGGCCTGAAAAGGCCCGGATGCTACGCTCGGATCGATGGACCTGGACCTCTCGGCGGAGCACCAGCTGCTCCGGACGACGATCCGCGGCTTCATGGAGAACGAGGTCGGACCGGTCGTCGAGGCGCACGAGCGGGAGCACAAATTTCCGGTTGAGGTGGTCCGCCGGCTCGGTGAGATGGGCTGGCTCGGCATCCCGATTCCCGAGGACGAGGGCGGCGCTGGGATGGACACCCTGGCCTATGCCATCGCGATCGAGGAGATCGCGCGCGTCTGGGGCTCGCTCGGCCTGATCGTGGCGGCGCACACGTCGCTCGGCTGCGGGCCGCTCCACCTCGCCGGGACGAAAGAACAGAAAGACCGCTACCTCGTGCCGATGGCCAGCGGCCAGGTCATCGGTGCCTATGGGCTCACGGAGCCTGGGGCCGGCTCGGACGCCGGCGGAACGCGAACCACGGCGCGGCTCGAGGGCGATACCGACGGCACCGACGGCGAGTGGGTCATCGACGGCAGCAAGCGCTTCATTACCAACGCCGGGCAGGCCGGGACGTACGTCATCACCGCAAAGACGGGTGCGCGCGAGGACGGGGCGGCCGAGATCTCGGCCTTTATCCTGCCCGCCGACACGTCAGGCTTCCGGGTTGTCCGGATCGAGGACAAGCTTGGCCTGCACGCCTCGGCGACGGGAGAGCTTGCCTTCGACCGGTGCCGGATCCCCGCCCAGAACCTGCTCGGCGAACGCGGCGACGGCTTCCGGATGTTCCTCAAGATCCTCGACGGCGGCCGGATCAGCATCGCGGCGCTCGCGGTCGGGATCGCCCAGGCGGCCTTTGACGCCGCCGTGCCATATGCCCAGACGAGGCAGCAGTTCGGCAAGCCAATCGGGAGCTTCCAGGGTGTGGCGTTCATGATTGCCGACATGGCGACGGAGATCGAGGCCGCTCGGGCGCTCGTCTGGAAGTCGGCCTGGTTGAAGGACCAGGGCCGTGACTACTCGCTGGTCGCAGCGCAGGCGAAGCTCTTCGCGTCCGAGGTCAGCTCGCGGGTGACGAACGCCGCGATCCAGGTCCACGGCGGCTACGGCTACGTCACCGAGTACCCGGTCGAGCGCTTCATGCGCGACGCCAAGCTGACCGAGATCGGCGAGGGCACCAGCGAGGTACAGCGGCTCGTCATCGCCCGAAAGATCCTCGGCCTGCGCATCGGCTGAGGCCGACCAAACCGGCGCGCCCGCGGCCTCCCTGCGGTCAGCCCCCGCTGCCCGCGGCGGCGTCGATCCCTTTGCGAATCGCCGCGGCGAAGCTCGACGGCCACGGCCCCTGGCCGGCCAATACGTAGGGCGAAACCTGGACGATCTCAAATGTCGCCGGGTCATCCGCCCACGCCTCCGCGCAGGCGTCGACGTCCGGAAGGCGGCGCTCCCACGCGTCCCGGTTCCGGAAGATATAGATCCGCAACTGAATCGGGGTTGCCTGGTCGAGGCCATCGGCGGTGAACCGGATTGCGGTCGCGCTGAGTGTCGGGTCGTCGCAGCCGGCGTCGCCCGCGGTCCAACGCTGAACGATCACGCCGAAGCGCCCGAGCTGGCTCGAGATCCCGGGGAACGGCTCGGGGTCGGGCACGGGCGGCGACTGGAGCAGGCCGGCACAGCCACCGACGGTCGCCGCGACGAGGAGCAGCGCGGCCGCCCACCGCAACGGCAGTTTCATGCCGGGCACCTCACCGGCTCCCGCGGATCCCGAGCCGCTCGCGAGCGAGGGCTTCGAAGGGCTCGAGCGAGCGCGGGTTCGCCAGCGCGTCCTTCGAGGCGGTCGTGTCCGGCGCCCAGCCGAGCAAGATCCGCTTGACCGGAACCTCGAGCTTCTTGCCGGACAGGGTCCGGGGCACTGCCGCTACGCCGATGATCGCGTCGGGGACGTGGCGCGGCGACAGCTCCTCCCTGAGGGCGGCGCCGATCCTCCTGCGGAGGGCGTCGTCGATGGGCTGGCCCTCGCGGGGCACGACGAATAGCAGCAGCTCCCCCGGACCGCCGGCCGCGTCCTCGAGGTGGACCACGAGGCTGTCCGCGATGTCCGGCAGCGACTCGACGATGCCGTAGAACTCGGCGGTCCCGATCCGGACGCCGCCGCGCTTGAGGGTTGCGTCGCTTCGCCCGGTGACGATGCACGACCCGCGCTCGGTGATCGTCAGCCAGTCACCGTGCCGCCAGACCCCGGGAAAGGTCGAGAAATAGGCTTCGTGCAGTCGCGACCCGTCGGCGTCGCCCCACAGCGCCACCGGCATCGACGGCATCGGCGCGGTGATCACGAGCTCGCCCTCGCGCCCGACGACGGACGCGCCGTGCTCGTCGAACGCCTCGACCCGCGCGCCGAGCATCCGGCAGCTGATCTCGCCTGACCAGACGGGCACGAGCGGCGAGGGCCCCAGGAATCCGGTGCACACGTCCGTGCCGCCGCTCAATGACCCGACCGGGATCGCATCGGAGACCGCCTCGTGGACCCACTCGAATCCAGAGGCCGGCAGCGGTGCGCCGGTCGAGCCCACGCCGCGGAGCGCACCCAGGTCGAGATCGCGGCCCGGCGTCAGCCCGGCCTTGCGACAAGCCATCAGGTAGGGCGCGCTCGTCCCGAGGTACGTCGTCCCCGTCTCGGCCGCCAGCTGCCACAGCCCCGACAGGCCCGGGTGGGCAGGGTTGCCGTCGAACGTCACGACCGTGCTGCCGACGAGGAGGCCCGAGACGAGGTAGTTCCACATCATCCAGCCCGTGGTCGTGAACCACAGGAATCGGTCGGCCGTTCCGAGGTCCGTATGCAGGCCAAGGGCCTTGAGGTGCTCGAGCAGGATGCCGCCGTGTCCATGGACGATCGGCTTTGGTAGCCCAGTCGTGCCCGATGAGTAGAGGATGTAGAGCGGGTGATCGAAGGGCACGGCCTCGAACCCCAGGGCCGGCGGCTCGCCCAACGCGACGGGCGGATCGACCGCCGCCGACGAGCCAAGGAGCTCGTTCCAATCGATTGCCGCCGACACGCCACGGGCGCCGTTCGGGTCGAGGTAGGGCACGACAACGGTCGCCTCCAGCGTCGGCAGGGACGCCCGGATCTCCTCCAGCTCCGTGCGCCGGTCGACGTCTCGGTTTCCGTAGCGGTAGCCATCGATCGAAAGAAGAACCTTCGGCTCGATCTGGCTGAAGCGATCGATCACCGCCCGAATGCCGAACTCGGGCGCGCACGACGACCAGATCGCGCCGAGGCTCGCCGTCGCGAGCATGGCCACGATCGACTCGGGAATGTTCGGGAGGAATGCGGCCACCCGATCACCGCGGCGGGCGCCGAGACGCGCAAGGCCCGTTCGACAACGCGCGACGGCATCTCGCAGCTCCGCCGCGGTCAGCGTCGTCGGCCCACGCGTCTGGGAGCGGCCGATGACGACGATATCGTCGGGCGCACGACCCGGCAGTCGCAGCGCGTGCTCCGCGTAGTTCATGGTCGCGCCCGGGAACCACCTTGCGCCTGGCATCCGCGCATCCACGAGTGACGCGGTCGGCTGGTCATGGCTGATGACCTCGAAGTGGTCCCAGATCGAGCGCCAGAACGCTCCCGGCTCGTCGATCGACCACCGCCACAGCTCGTCGTACGTCGCGAAGCGCAGCCCGCGCGCCGTCGCCAGCCAGTCGAGATAGCGGCCGATCCGGGAGCGCTCGCGAATGTCAGGTGGCGGGGACCAGAGGACGGGCGGAGCGGCTTCGCCGAGGGCGCGCCCGATATCCGTGCTCGTCACACGAGCACGGTAGCGCAACCTCCCGGGTCACCCGCCCGGCGCGTCGGAGCCTCTGCGTCCGCCGTGTCCTGGATGCTCGTCAGCCGCCGCGTCGCCGCTTGGCCTCGCGGAGCCGGGCCAGGGTATCCATCTCCTCCGCCGGGGCCGAGTCGCCCGTGGGTCGCTCCGCATCGGCCGGTCTCGACGCTGGGCCGGACGTCTCGCCGGCGCCCGAGGACGCCGCGGACGGCGCAGGCACGCCGGCTGGCGGCCGGATCGGAGGGACGCTCGGAGCGGGAGCCGCAGCGGGACCGGCAACGCGTTCGTCCGGCCGCCGTAGCAAGGCGGCGCGGGCGGCCCCACCTGCGGCGCGCTCGCGCGCCGCGAGCATGCCCTCGGCCGCTGCCGTCCGGGGCGCCGCGGCGCGTCGCGATCGCCAGCGCCGCCCGACCCAGGCGCGCGCGTCCACCAGCTCGCGCCGCCCCAGCGACACTCGCCGCAGGGCGATATCGAGCGGCCACAGCAGGAGCGCCAGCACGAGGAGCCAGGGCCAGAGCTCCGTGAATGACGAGGTCGTTCGGAGGTCGTGCAGCCATGGGTCGGCCGGCAGGGCGATTTCGCGACCCCCGGTCGCGCTGCGCAGGGCTGCAAGGAATGGCCGGTTCACGCCCAGCAGCCGGTACTCGGCGGCCACCGGCTCAACCAGTCCGACCGTTCGGCCCAGGGCAGCGGTGCCAGAACGGGTCTGGCTGATGCGGACCGCATACGCCCCGGAGTCGATCTCGCCGAGATCCTTCTCGTACACGCCTGGCGCGACCTGGTCGAGGATGACCTCGCGCGGCATCAGGTCGGGACCGACGACGACCGCCATCGTCCGGTAGAAATCGCGGGGCGAGCCGTCGCTCTCGACGCTCTGGACGTGGAGCCGGGTCTTCCCGCCGAGCGTTTCGAAGGCGGCTTCGATGCCGCCCGTCTCCTCGCCGGGGAACGTCCAGCTGACGAGCTGGCTGAAGAAGCGGGTGAAGCCCTGCCAGCCGACCCAGTTCTTGGCCCATCGACCGGTCGAATCCGAGGTCCATGCGACGGACCGCCCGAGGCCGTACTGCCACTGGGCGAGGAGGGGATCATCGCGTGGGGACACCAGCACGAGCTGCGCCGCCGACTTGACGGTCGTGCCGTTGTAGCCGAGGAGCTGGGGGAAGCCCGATTCGAGACCGCGGATGATCGGCGAGTTGCCCGCCTGAATCGGAAAGAACTTCTCCTCGACGATTTGCTGGCCCGCGACTTGCTGCGTTTCCTTGAGGAAGATGTCCGGGATCGAGGCGACGTTCGTCGCGGCGTAGAACCGGCCGCCGCCCTGCTTGGCCAGCTGCTCCAGGAACGGGTTGGCACCTCCGCCGGCGCCGACTGTCGAGAGCGTGATCCCGGCGGCTTTCATCCGGGCGATGATCGCGTCGTACCGGCCCGACGTGGACCAGCCGTCGGTCAGCAGGATGATGTGGCGGCGCGTCGCGGTCGCCTTCTCAAGCGACCCGACTGCCTGGTCGAGCCCGGCGAAGATGTTCGTCGTCCCGTTCGGCGCGATGCCCGCGATCGTGCCCTGGAGGTCCGCGACACCGCCCAGCGGCTGCGTCTGCACCACCCAGTGGGCAGCATCATCGAACGCGACCACCCCGAGCTCGTCGCGCGCCGTGAGCGCCGCCGCGGCCCGCAGGATCGCCTCCTTGCCGATGTCGACCTTGCGCACGCCCTGGAGCTGTCCGCCGCCGCCCATGCCGCCGTTGAACGAGTTGCAATGGCAGGCGTCCATCGAGCCCGACTTGTCTATGACGACAACGAGCGCGATGTCCGGCTCGCGCTGGCGATTGCGCACGCCCATGTCGACCGGCAGCGTCTCCTCCATCGGCGTCTTCGTGTAGCCGCCGGCGCCGTACGCCCGGGGCCCGCCGACCATCACCAGGCCGCGACCGAGATCCCGGACATAGACCTGGAGCGCCGCCAGCTGGCGGTCGTTGAACCGCAGTCGGGGCACGTCGACGACGACGACGCTGTCGTAGTTGACGAGGCCCGCGAAGTCGGTCGGGAGGGCCTCGGGAATGATCGAATCCACGAGCTGGCCCTCGGCCTTCAGGGCGTTGACCAGCTCCAAGGCGACCGAGGCGTCGCCGGCCAGCACCAGGATTCGGGGCTCACCCTTGACGATCGTGTTCGAATCGGCCCGGTCGTTCTGGCTGAACGTGTCGCCGGCGGCCTCGACGACGGCCCGGAAGGTGTGGAAACCCGGCTCGGTCGGCTTGACCCGGAAGACGACACGGTTTGCGCCCGCTTTCAGGTCGACTCGCTCGGTCGCGACGAGGGTCCCGTCGGCGTAGAGCCGCACGGTCGCGGTCTGGGCGATGCTCGAGCTGATGTCGGCTACGGCTTCGATCTCTTCGCCGAGCCGGGCCGTCGAGGGTGTCGTGAGCCGGTCGACCAGGACTTCCTCGCGATCCACCAGCCCGATGACCCGCGTCTCGACCTGGATGCCGCGCGCTGCGGCCAGGGCCGCCTCCCGCTCGCCCCGGCCGGTCGTGTCGTTGCCGTCCGAGATGAGCACGATCCGCTTCTGGGCCGCGTCCGGGAACAGCGCCGCCGCGAGCCGCAGCGCGCCGCCGACGTCCGTGGCTGCCTTGAGCGGCGTGCTGCGCAGCCGATCGATCTCGCGGATCTCCTCCGGCAGTCGCTCCACGAGCGCGTCCTTGCCGAACGCGACGATGCCGGCCTCGTCGTCCCTCGGCATCACCGCGAGGCTTTCCCGCAGGAACGCCAGGGCGTCTGCACGGCCGGTCGTCCCGACGCTGTCCGACAGGTCGACGACGAACACGGTGGCGAGACGATCGACCGGGAGCACAAGCTGGAAACCGGCGAGCGCGAGGACCAGGGCCGAAAGCAGGATGGTCCGGACGGCCACGGCCGCGCGCCTCCCCCGGGCGCCGATGCGGCGACGCGCCGCGAGGTGCGGGATGAATGTCAGGAGGAGCGCGGGCACCAGGAGCAGGAGCCAGGTCGCGGACTCGAAGCGGATGCCCATCAGCCGCCCCGCCCGCCGGGCTGGCCCTTCGAACGCGAGCCACCACCGCTCGCTCCGCCCGATCCCGGTCCACCCTGGGCGCTCGCCGCCGCCGCGCGGGGGTTGCGGCGGAGTCCGCGCCAGAGCCGGGTGACCGCGTCACGGTGGTAGACGAGCCACTCCGCGATGAGCACGACCAGCACCACCAGGACGATCAGGACCCACAACTCGTCCCGGGCCACCGGCGGCCTGTCCGTTGTTGCGCCGCCGGCGACGCCCGACGCACCGGGCTCGAGCGTCGGCCCCGGGCTCCGAGCGGGCGACGGCCCAGCCGACGACCCTGGCGATGTACCGGGAGATGCCCCGGGCTGCGGGCCAAGCGCGACGATCAACGAGGGCGAGCCCGGCGAGATGTCGCTCTCGCTCGGGTCGAACAGGTCCACCGCGAATCGCACCGGAGCGTTGGGATTGACCGGTGGCGCGGTTGGGACGGCCGTCGGCGATGCCCCGGGAGCAAGGGTCGCCGCGGGGCCTGGCGATGCGGAGGTAGGCGGAGTCGGGGTCACCGTAGGGGTTGGCAGGGCACCGGAAGGGCCGGCCGTGGGAGTCGGGAAGACCGGCAGCGCGGAGTACATACCGAGCAGGTCCGTCTGGCTGAAAGCGACCGAGGCGGCCCCGGCGGTCGCCGGGGCGAGCTCGACGCTGGAGCCGTCCGGGCGGGTGACCACCATCGAGGTCGCGCCCGCGGGCACCGGGATAGTGACCGGGTCGCCGGGTGCGATCGCCTCGTTCGGCGCCGCCGAGCCGCCCATCAGCTCGCCCGTGAGATTCGCCATCAGCACCGGGAACGCCACCTGGAGCGGCAGGTCAGAGTTCCGTGGCAGGAACGCGAGGACACCCGCGCGCTGGCCCTCTCGCTCGCCCACGTACAGCAGCGGCGAGCCCGCAGGGCCGGCAATCACCGTCCGGGCCCACGCCGGCTGGACGAACTTCGTGGCCTTGCCGATGTGGACGCTCGAGAGGTCGACGAACTTCAGGATCGGCTCCTCGGACGAGGGCGTGCCGATCCCCGGATCGGTCAGCGACCCGGCGACCTCGCCGAGATCACTCGTGGCCGGGGGCGCGATCGCGAGGATGGCCGCCCGCGGCAGCGTCGCCGGCAGGAAGCCCTCGAAGATGGTCAGGTCGAACAGCTCGGCGTGCGTGTCCGGGCCGTACTTCGCCGGTGTCACCCCATAGAGCTCGGTGCTCGGCAGGTACGACAGCGCCGTCTCGAGGTAGGGGTCACCCTCCGCGACCAGCAGGACGCGGCGCAGCCGGTCGGGTGGGACGACGGCCCAGGCTCGATCGTCCAGGGTCAGGGCGTCGGCGGCAGCACCTTCGGGCGCCGTTAGCCGGACTTCGATGATCGACGCCCCGCGTGGCACGTCGTCGACGATCACCTCGGTCCGGGTCTGGGGGTCGAGGGTCTGGAGATCGCGGGCCTCGATGAGGATGTCGTCCGCATACAGCTCCAAGCGCCGGTGCGCCGCCTCGATATCGAGGTTGGCGATGCTCACGAAGACCGAGCGCGTCACGCCCGACGGCGCGGGGCGCACCGCCAGCGCGACGATCGCCTGGTTTTTCCGCTCCCGCCCGACCTGGAGCACGCGCACGGGATGGTCGAGCCGGTTCGTCGGCTTGATCGCGAGGGCGGCGTCGGTCGCGACGAGGATGTCGGCGTCGCCCGCCCGGGCCGCCAGGGCGTTGGCGAGATTCAATGCGTCACCGAGGTCGCCCGTCGACGGGCTCACGGTGATTCCCTCGATCGCCGCCCGGACCCGACCGAGATCGCTCGTTCCGTTAACGACGACGCGGGCCGTCCGACCTGCGGCGATGACGCTGACGGTGCCGTTCGCGGGCAGCTCGTGCAGCGCGGCGAGGACCTGGCTCTTGGCCTCCGTCAGCCGGCTTGGCGGCACGTCGGTCGCGGCCATGCTGGCCGACGTGTCGATGACCACGACCACGTCGCCCGCGAGCCCGGCCGGCCGCTCCAGGAACGGCCTCGCCGCAAGGATCGCGAGGAGCAGGACCAGGAGGAGCTGGAGCAGCAACAGGAGGCTCCGGCGGAGGCGCTGCCAGGGCGCGTTGGCCTCGACGTCGGTGAGGAGCCGCTGCCATAGCAGCGTCGATGGCACGACCCGCTCGTCGCGCCGCAGCTTGAGCAGGTACATCGCCAGCACGACGGGCACGAACAGCAACCCGAGCAGCGCAAGCGGCGAGAGGACGCTCATGAGATACGCCTCATCAGCGCACGCTTACCCGAGCACCCGACGACGACGGAGCTCGGCGAAAACCAAGTCGGCCAGCGGAAGGTCGGTCGAGACGGGGACATAGGTCGCGCCGCGCCGCGCGGCCAGGTCCGCAAAGCCTTCCTGCCAGGCTGCGAGGCGCGCCTTGTAGTCGTCGATGGTTGCCAGGTCGATCGTGACGTCGAGCCCGTCGCCCGTCTCGACGTCGATGAGCCGGACGTCGCCCTCCATCGAGGGGTCGAGCTCGTCAGGTGACAGGACGTGCAGGATGATCAGCTCCGAGCCGGTCGCGGCGAGCTCGCGGATGACTTTGTCGGCCGCCGGGTCGAGCAGATCCGAGATCAGGATGATCACGCCCCGCCCGGTGACCTGGGCGCCGGCATGGCGTGCGGCCGCGACGAGGTCGGTCGCGCCATCCGCCGCGGCCATCCCGGACAGGGCGGCCAGGAGCCGGAACACGCGACCCGAGCCACGCAGCGCGACCTGCCGGCGTCCGGCCTTGGCCGCCAGCGCGGTCACGGTCACCTTGTCCTCTGACGCGAGCCCGATGTAGCCGAGCGCGGCGGCGGCACGCTTCGCGAACAGCAGCTTCGGCGGCTCGCCCGCGGCCATCGACGCCGAGCAGTCGAGGAGGAACTGAATCGCGACGTCCTCTTCCTCAACGTAGAGCTTGATGAAGAGCTTCTCGAGGCGCGCCAGGACGTTCCAGTCCAGCTGGCGCAGGTCGTCGCCGAGCGAGTAGTCCCGGAAGTCCGCGAACTCGACCGACTGGCCGCGCTTGACCGATCGCCGCCCGCCCTTCAGCCCGCCCCGCACCGGCCGTTTCATGATCAGGAGCAACCGCTCCAGCTGCCGCAGGAACCCCTCGTCGAAGACCGTCGGATCAATGTCGGAAGGCAGGAATGCCGGCTTCTCCGGCTTGGCAGCCGGCTCGGGGGTCCCTGCGATGCTCATCGGGTCGTCGTTGTCGCGTCGCGAGCGCAGCACGCGCCGCGCGCTACTCGACGCTGGGCGGCGGAACCGCGTCGAGGATCGAGCTGACGATCGCCTCGGGCGTGATGCCCTCGGCCTCACCCTCGAAGTTGAGGATGACCCGATGCCTGAGGGCCGGCAGGGTGACCGCCCGGATGTCCTCGATCGAGACGTTGAAGCGGCCGTCGAGGAGGGCGTAGATCTTGCCGGCGGTCACGAGCGCCTGCGCGCCGCGCGGCGAGCCGCCGTAGCGAACGTACTCTCGGACGAGCTGCGGCGCGCGGGGCTGGTCCGGATGGGTCGCGGCCAGCAGCCCGACTGCGTAGGCGGTCACGTGCGCCGCGATCGGCACGGCGCGCGCGAGCCGCTGCATCTCGACGATCTCGGCGGCGTCGGCGATCTTGCTGGCCGTCGGCGACGAGGCGCCGGTCGTGCGATCCATGATGGCGATGAGGTCCTCCTCGGAGGGGAAGGGGACCATGACCTTGAACAAGAATCGATCGAGCTGGGCCTCGGGCAGGGGATAGGTACCTTCCATCTCCAGCGGGTTCTGGGTCGCCAGGACGAAGAACGGCGGATCGAGCGGATACCGGTTCCGGGCGACCGTGACCTGATGCTCCTGCATCGCCTCGAGCAGTGACGACTGCGTCTTCGGCGTGGCCCGGTTGATCTCGTCGGCGAGGACGAGGTTCGCGAAGATCGGGCCGGGCTGGAAGCGGAAGACGCGCCGGCCCTCCTCCTCGATGAGGATGTTCGTGCCGGTGATGTCGGCGGGCATCAGGTCCGGCGTGAACTGGACGCGATTGAAGGTGCAGTCGATGACGTCCGAGATGGTTCGCACGAGCATCGTCTTGCCGAGGCCTGGGACGCCCTCGAGCAGCACGTGGCTGTTCGCGAGCAGGCCCGTCAGCGTCTGCCGCACGAGCTCGCGCTGGCCGACGATGACCTGGCCGATCTCTCGCTCGATCGCGGCTGCGCGCACCGCGAAGGCCTCCGGAGCGAGACGCGGGACGGCGTTGTCCGCCGTCGTGGTCGTTTCCATGGCTGCCTCCGTCGACCGCGAGGCGGTCATTTGCTCGGGTCGAGCGAGCTGAAGTAGTCGCGCACGAAGTCACGCACCGACAGCGGCAGGTAGCCGCGATCGAGCGTCGTCTGGGCATAGCGTTGGAAATCGCCGTAGACCTGCTGGTAGCTGACGTACGAGCCGGGATCCACGCCTGCGCCCTGCTGGTTGCCCTGGGTAACCTGCCCGCTGCCGCCATTGCCGGCGATGTACGAGGGGTCGCCTGGCTTGCCGACCCGGTTGAACGGTGCGAAGACATTACCGAGGTCGCCGCCGAGCTGCGACGGTCGGTTGGGATTCACCGGCCCGCCGAGGTTGGCGGTGCCGCCGGCGCCTGAGCCGAGGTAGCTGGCGTTCGAGCCGCCGCCACCGATCGAGCCCGAGCCCTGCCCCTGACCTTGCCCCTGACCTTGCCCCAGACCCTGCCCCTGACCCTGACCTTGGCCTTGACCTTGCCCCTGACCCTGACCTTGCCCCTGACCCTGGCCTTGACCTTGCCCCTGACCCTGACCTTGCCCTTGCCCCTGACCCTGACCTTGGCCTTGCCCCTGGCCCTGACCCTGACCCTGACCCTGACCCGGCTGTTGACCGGTGCCCGGCTGCTGCCCCTGACCGGGTTGCTGGCCGGCATTGGCCAGGTCCCGGCGTGCGGTCTGGAGCTGGTTCGCGGCGGCGGTGAGGTCCCGGTTCGTGGCGATTCGATCAGACGCCGTGCCGAGCGAGTCGCCCAGCTTGTTGAGGGCCGCCTGTGCCGAGGCCGTGTCGCCCTGCGCGAGACTCTGGGCGGCATCGCGGAGCGCCTGGCTCGCCGCGCCGCCGGCCTGGCTGGCCGCCCCCTCAAGCCCGGTCAGCTGGCGGGCGAACTCCTTCTGCTCGTCCTGGGTCATCTTGTCGAGCTCGCCCGCGGCCTTCTTCACGTCGTCACTCGCCTTCTTGGGATCACCGTCAGGGTTCGCCTGGGCCGAGCCCGTCGCAGCTCGGGACAGCCCGCGGCTGAGCGCCGACAAGGCTGCGGCGCGCTGTTCGTTGGCAGGGTCGAGCTGGGCGCGGAGCGCCGCCTCGATCGAGCCGAGCTTCGCGAGGTTCGCGTCGGGCTGGCCCGGGTTCTCGCGGAGCTGCTTGGCGAGGTCGCGAAGCTCCTTGGCAAGCCTGGTTCGAGGATCGTCCGCCGAGGCACCCTTCTTCTCGAGGTCCTCGGCGAGCTTGTCGAGGCGGTCGGCCTGGGCTTTCGCCTCTTCGCGGACCTGTCGCGCCTGGACGATGGCGATGTCCTGCGGGTTCGGGAGGAGGACGACCGGTGCGAGCGCAAGGAGGGCAACCAACGTCATCGCCGCCGGCCGTTGCGAAAAGCGTGGACGGAACAGATTCGCGGGAGTGCTGCGCAGGGCCGCGAGGGTGTCCCGCCGTTGGCGCAGCACGAAGCCCCGGCGTTGCTCGGCTTCCGGATCCGCCGCCGTAACGTCTGTTGCTTCGGCATCGACGCCAAGTGACGGTTCCTGGCCGGATTGTGCCCGCGCGGTTTCGGGGAATGCCACTGCCAGGGCCAGGGCGCTCGCTGCCCGGTCGCCGAGCCCACCCTCGCGGTCGACGGCCATCGCGATCTCGCCCAGGCTCGGGCGTGACGTGACGGCGAGCACGACCAGCACGAACAGCGCTACGAGGGCGACCAGCGCGGCGAGCGTTGGCTTCAGCTCGAGCGGCATGAGACGCGCCAGCGTCCCCAGCGCCAGCTCGACGATGACCGCCCCGGCGACGACGATCCAGGCACGCCGCACGATCCGGCGGAGCCACAGCCGCCGGCCGTGGGGTCGCAGGAGGCGCCGAATCGCGACGAGGTCGGGGTGCAGGTCATTGCCGAATACGGCCCGGGGGTCGATCGGCACGAACTGGTCAGCGGTCGAGGCCGAGCGATCAACAGACCGCCGCCACGGGCCGCGCCAATCCAGCTTCGGGCGCCGGATGGGGAGTCGGAAGCGAGGTCTCCGCGTCGTGGCTCCGGTGGAGCTCATGGGGTGCTCCTCCGGCGGACGAGGCGGCGCACGGGACCTGGCAGGCTGGGACGCCAGCGGCGCGTTGGGCTGACGAATTGAATGGACGCGAGGGTCATGACGACGGCGAGGACGAGAAAGCTCAGCACGGTTTTCGGCCAGAAGCGATCCCGGAATGAATCGGCGGCCGCCGCGAGCTGCGCAACGCCGGTGGCGATACCGGGGTTGTTGACGATTCCCGGCAATGAACCGCCGGTGTCATTGACATCGATGCGGATGCCAGGCAGAGGCGCAACCACCCCACCCCCGCCGAACCCCTGGACGGGCTTGGTCGGGTTGACGTCCGGCGGCACGATCGTGGGATCGTTCGCCCCGAGGATGCCCGACATGAAGCCACACGCCCCGCCGGACCCGCCATCCTCCGTGCCGCAAGCGACATCGATCTGGGCCACGAACGGATTCAGGTACAGGATGGCCTCGGAGGGCTGCTTCCGAAGCCCGGTCGACGAGACCTCGGACGTGGTCCCGATGAAGATAAAGAGGAAAATCGAGCCGATCACCAGCGCCAGGGTCGTGACAAAGGTCAGGCCGGTCGATGCCCCGGTTCGCAGCGTCAGGGCGGAGAAGAAGATCCCGACGGACCCCAGCCCGATGACGGTCGCGAAGAGGACGACGTAGGCGCGGAGGATATCGTCCGGGGCGACACCCCCGAACACGAACACCAGGGCGGTCACCGGAATCGAGGCGAGGATCAGGACGAAGACCCAGGCAAGCGCGCTCAGCAGCTTGCCGAGGACGATCGCCAGCGACGAGATCGGGGTCACGGTGAGGAGCTCGAGGGTTTGGTGCTCGCGCTCGCTGCTGATCGCGCCGGCCGTGGCCGCTGGCGCGAGGACCGCGACCATGAGGGTCTGGACCAGCATCAGGCCGACGAAGATGCTCCGACCGACCGAGGCCGAGGCAAAGGTCGCCTGGCCGCCGAAGGAGGACATGCTGGCCAACGACCCTTCGGCGATGCGCTGGAGCATCCACGCGATGATGGCGAGCAGCAGGACATGGACCGTGATGATGATGAACGCACGTCGGCCCCGCATTCGGCCCCGCAGCTCCTTGACGATGATCGCCGTGATCCCGGAGGTCGCCCGGAGCGCAGGCCTCCGGCCTCGGAGCGACAGCCGGCTGGCAATCGCGCTCATGCCGGCACCTGGTTCCTGACCGCGTCGTCGCGATCGGTCACCTGGAGGAATAGCTCCTGGAGGTCGGTGGCGGCGGGGGAGTAGCTCACCACCGCGATCTTCGCTGCGATCGCCGCGGCAAGCAATGCCGCCGCGCCGGCCTCGTCGCCCCTGAACCCGATCTCGATCTCGCCCGTCGCGTCCGCGGCTGCGGACGCGACGTCCGCCTGACCCTCGAACCAGGTCCGGGCGGCCTCTACGCCGGCCTCTTCGCCGAGCACCCGCACGCGGAGCACCTCACCGACCCGGAGGCGCTGGCCGATCTCGGAGATGGTCCCGGATGCGAGCACCCTTCCGCGATCGACGATTGCGACGGAGGTGCAGAGCTCCTCGAGCTCGGGCAGGATGTGGCTGCTGATCACGATCGTCTTGCCCAGCTTGCGCAGCTCGCGGAGCAGCTCGCGCAGCTCGACGCGGGCTCGTGGGTCGAGGCCCGACGCGGGCTCGTCGAGAAGCAGCACGCTGGGGTCGTGGACGAGCGCGTGGGCGAGGCACAGCCGCTGCTGCATGCCGCGCGAGAGGCTGAGGACGTAGGCATCGCGTTTGGCAGCAAGGTCGACGAGCTCGAGCAGGTCGTCGATCATCCGACGCCGCCGCGCCGGCCCGAGGCCGTAGCACCGACCGAAGAAGTCCAGGTACTCCCAGACCTTCATGTCGTCGTAGACCCCAAAGGCGTCGGGCATGTAGCCGAGGACGCGACGCACGGCCTGGGGGTTCCGGCGAACCGATTCCCCGGCGATCGTCGCATCGCCCGAGGTCGGCACGAGCAGGGTCGCGAGCATTCGCAGCATGGTCGTCTTGCCGGCGCCGTTCGGGCCGACCAGACCGAAGATCTCGCCCTGGTTGATCTCCAGATCGACGCCGCCGACTGCGACCGTGCCGTTGTAGCGCTTGACGAGACCGACGGTCTGGATGATCGCGGTCATTCGACGTCACCGGTGATCGCGAGCGGGAAGCCAAAGCCCACGGTCGATTCGGGCCGGTCGTTGACGAACCGGACCAGGATCTGGCCGGTCGTCGGGTCGACGTAACGCGCCGGCTGGGCGAGGGTGTAGCCGTTATCGGCATCGAGCCGCGGGAGTCGGACCCACGCACCGGCGCCCGTCCGGTCGAAGACTTCGACCTCCGGCAGGAAGTCGTCACGCGGTGCGACGCAGCCCGTCGGAATCGAGTTGTTGGCGTCCGTGCAATCGACCGGAATCGTCGGAAGCGGTTCGATCACCTTTCCGCCGCCGACCAGCGGGCCGCCCGAGCCGCCCGCGCTGAGGGAGAGCCGGATCTCACTCACCTTGAACGTGCCCTCGAACGGGATCGGTTGATAGGCGATCGTCGCGGACCCGGAACCCATGCTCAAGAACCCGCGCTCCTTCGAGAAGCCAAGGGCGTCGCTGTCGATCGCGGTCTGCCGGAGCAGGTCCGACGAGAACGTGACACGACCGTTGATGCCGATTCCAACGGGCACGTAGTAGAGCACGTTGGCGTTGCGACGCGGCGCCTCCGTCCCGAGCTTGAGATCGAGGAGCTGGCTATCGCTGAAGGCGAGGATCACGGCCTGGTCAGCCGGCAGGCCGCCCCCGCCGAACGAGCCCGTCGGGTCGTACGTCAGCTGTTGGACCATCGAGTAGCGCGTGGATCGACGGACACCGGCCGCCGAGGACTGGTCGAATGAGGCGCCGACCACCTGGTCGGCGAGGGCGGTGCCGAACGGGTTGTCCCGAATCGGCAGGCTGACGTTCATCTTCGCGTGCGGCGCCACGTCGCCGAGCACCGCGACCGCGCTGCCGAGGACGACCGCGACGCCTTCGAGGGGCTGGTCCGAAGCATTCTCGAACGATCCCGTCAGCACGCCGTTGACAAGCGCCAGCTCGGCCCGCATCCGGGGCGCGGTGACCGGGACCTGGGCGCGGACGATCCGCAGTGAGCCCGATCCGACCAACAGGTTGCGCACGGCCGACGGTTGCTCCGCGCCCGTGCCCTGGATGATGTCGAGGGAGGTCGTGCCCTGCCCGAATTGTTCTCCGTTGATCGGGGAGGCGAGCAGGGCGCCCTCGGGCACCTCGACGCGATAGGTCGACCGCGTCGGCGAGAAGATACCGAAGTAGACCTGGGCCGTCGCCTCGGTGGCATCAGGCGCACCGCGAACGATTGCGACCTCGTTGACCACCACGTCCGTGCCGCGCAGAAACGCGCCATACCCGAACGACGCGGCCGCGAACGCCAGCACGAGGATCGGCATGGTCACCCACGCGAGCTCGCGCCGGTCGAGGCGTCGCAGGATGAGGTAGTTGATCGGGCCGATGATCAGGATGTAGGCGCCGATGATCACGAGCAGACCGGCTGTCGGTGGCAATGCCAGCAGCGGCAGCTGGTAGACGGCCTGCACGAGCTGGCTGTCGTCGCTGAGGAGGGTGCTGTCCCCGGTCCGTGTCGGCAAGGCAGCCCGCCAGAGCGAATCGACGCTCTTGCTCGCCGCCAGCCACTTCGTCGTCGGATCGAAGCCGATGAGCGTCACCCGGCCGCTGCCGTAGCTCAGCTCCGCGGCCACGGCGCGGTCGCCGGACGTCGCCAGGGCTCGCCCACGGGCGAGGGCCCCCGCCATCGCCGGCAGATCCGTCGAGCCACTCGGGATCGGGCCCAGCAACGAGGTGAGGGTCGACGCGGCGACGTCGAGCGTTGAGGTCGGGCGGTACGGAAGGATGGCGTCTGGAAACGCCGACAACGTGCCGATGCCGGCACTCCCGCCGACGATGACCAGGCGACCGCCGGCGGCGAGCCAGCGCCGCAGGGCTTCGAGCTGGCCGGCCGAGAGCTGGTTGCTGTCGACGTCCTGCCAGACCAGTCGATCGAGGACGGCCCAGCCTTCGGCCCGCTCGGGCAGGTCCGCGAGGGTCAGCGGCACGATGGCCGGAGCCACGCCAAGCGCGCTCGTCGGGAGATGGATCTGCGACACGAGCGCGGCTGGTCGTTCGGCGAGCACGCCGACGACGAGCTGCGTGGCGTCATGGACGAGGTAGGCGACGTTCACGCTGTCGACGACGCCGCTGGCTGCCACCAGGTCGACCTTGACATTGCGTCCGAACGCCGGCGGCTGGGCATGCAGGACATACGTCTGGTGCGAGCCGGTCGGGAGGCTGACGGCCATTGCGTAGCGGGCGTTGCTCTGCGTTCCGCCGTCCATCTGGAGCTCGCCCTGGATCGATGGGCCATCGTTCTTGAGATCGATCTCGATCGCGGCCCATGAACCCGTCCGGGCGTGACCCTGGAGCAGGATCCGGGCGTTCATGGTGAGCGGGCCCGCGGCGGCGCTGGCGAGCGCGAAGGGCCCGAGCGCCACAACGAGCATCCCGAGGAAGGCCGCGAGGCGAAGCGCGGTGCGCCGTCCCCGTCCCTGGATCTCTGTCCTTTGCGGCCGCTGCGGCACGCACCCTCCTCGAAGCGAGCTGTCACGTGGCGGCCGCGCGGGCTCGATGAGCCCGGCGGCCGACTCCAACGACGCCGCGCGATGCCCAGAAGTTGCGCGGAGTGGAGCGCCGATCACCGCTCGTGGCTGTCGGCGCGGCCTATCGTACGATTCCGACTCGTGCCGTTGATCCGCCCGTTCCGCGCGCTGCGCTACTCCCGCGAGCTGGTCGAGAACCTGGCGGCCGTGGTCGCGCCGCCGTACGACGTGATCGGACCGGACGCTCACCGGCGTCTGCTCGCGCGCGATCCTCGTAACGTCGTCCGGCTTGATCTGCCCGAGGAGCAGGCCGGCGACCCGCCCGACAAGCGCTATCGTCGAGCGGCGCAGACCCTCGCCGCGTGGCGTTCCGACGGGACCCTGCGCCGGGATCCCAGGCCGGCGCTCTACCCATATGAGCAGACGTACCGGGTTCCGGGTACGGATCGAACGGCGACCCGACGCGGCGTCTTTGCCCGCGTCGGCCTGGAGCCGTTCGGCCCGGCATCCGGGATCCGGGCCCATGAGCGAACGTTGGCCGAGCCGCGCGAGGATCGGTACCGGTTGCTGGGTGCTACGCGTGTCAATACGAGCCCGATCGTAGGGCTCGGCGATGACTCGAGCGGGCAGGTCGCGTCGTGGTTGCGGGACACGGCTGCGACCCCGCCGACGGTCGAGCTGGTCGACGACGATGGCGTCGGACATCGCCTGTGGATGGTTGCGCTCGGCGAGGACGAGGCCACCGACGCGAGGATCCAGGCCGTGTGCGACCGGCTTGGCGAGGCGCCGATCACGCTTGCCGACGGCCACCATCGCTACGAGACGGCGCTCCGTTATGCCGAGGAGCGACGGCAGGGCCCGCTGCTCGAGGCCGAACCTGCGTGGGCCAAGATACTGATGTTGGTCCTGGAGCCGACGGAAGGTGCGCTGACCGTGCTGCCGACCCACCGGGTCCTGCTCGGGCTCGAGACCGAGGCGGTCGGGGCCTTCGCCGCGCGGCTTCCGGAGCTGTTCGAGGTCGAAGCCGGGGTGAGCCGGGAGGGCCTGCTCGCCGCGCTCGACGGACGGGCAGGAGGCGCTGGCGGCGAGGGTCGATTCGGACTCTGGACCCGGGATGGCGGCACGATCCTGCGGGCTCGTCGGGCCTCGTTCGAACCGTGGCTGCCCGCCGGTGGACCCGCCGTCCGACGGCTCGACGTGACCCTCGCGTCCGTGGCGATCGAGCGGCTCGCGGGCATCGACCCGACCGCCGTGGCCGAAGGTCGGATCGCCTATACGATGTTGGCTGCGGAGGCGGTGGCCTGGGTCGACGAGGGCCGAGCACCGACAGGCTCGGGAGCGGCATCGGCCGCGCTGCTGCTCGACCCGACCCCTCCGGCGGAGATCGTCGCGGTCGCCGCCGACGGCGACGTCATGCCCCAGAAGAGCACGTACATCTACCCGAAGGCCCTGACGGGCCTCGTCATAAACCCGCTGGAGTAGGTTTCAGCCGCCCCGATCGGCCCCGGAGGACAGATGCCCCAGTCGCCCGACGCCACGCTGCCGCCGCCGCCGAGCCGGCCCGTCCGCAAGGACGAGATCGAGCTGCCGGAGCGTGGCCTGTACATCGAGTCATGGCTGCCGGAGCGCCGCTCTCGCCGAAAGCCGCTGCTCTTCGTCCACGGCGAGCTCGGCGGATCGTGGGCATGGGAGCGCTTCCTCGGCTATTTCGCCGGCCGAGGCTGGGAGGGTCACGCGCTCAATCTCCGGAACCACCACTGGAGCCAGACCGCCGACCCCGCCGAGCTGTCCTTCGAGTCGTTCGTGGACGACGTCGGAGCTGCCATGGACCGGCTCGGGCCGGGCGCGGTCGCCGTCGGCCACGGGATGGGCGGCCTGCTGGCGCTCAAGGCGGCCGAGCGGCACCCAGTCAGCGGCCTCGTGCTGATCGGGGCGGAGGCGCCCGGCGACGTGCGCGAGCCGACCGAGCCGCACCGCATCCGCGAGGTTCCCGAGCTGTTCGGGCCGTCGCTGCTTGGCTGGGCGACGCTCCCGGAGAAGCTACAGCGCGACCACCGCGACCTGACGCTCGCCGACGTGCTTCGGATCCAGCACCTGATGGGCCAGAAGCCGCACGAGTCGGGCCGGGCGCGACGGACGATGCTGCGCGGCGTCCGCGTCGACCCGGCCAAGCTCGGCGACGTGCCGCGGCTGGTCATCGGCGGCGGCCTCGATCGGGCCGTGCCACTCGAATCGAGCGAGCGGCTGGCGTCGTGGCTCGGCGCCGAGTTCGAGCCGTTCGGGGCGCACTCCCATTACGGCCTGATCCTGGGCGAGGAAGGCTACGGCCAGGTCGCCGATTCGGTCCGGGGCTTCCTGGAGGCCCACCGCCTCTAGGGGCCAGCGAACCCGGGGCTGATAGAATTCCGCCCGGTTCGGAGGCCAGCCCTCCCGACGCCGCCCGTGCCGCATTCGTCTAGAGGCCCAGGACACCGCCCTCTCAAGGCGGAGATCATCGGTTCGAATCCGATATGCGGTACCACACCCCTGGAGAGCCTCGGGATTCTGAGCACGAATCGGGTCTTTTTATCCGGGCCTGAAGGGTCCGACTGAACCCTAATCGTCCATCAGTCGCACGCAGCGGCTGCGGCGTGACTCCGGTTGTGGGGAACCGACGATTTGGACCGTGCGGGGCGGTATAGAGACGTCGCAACCTCATGGGTCGCGACCGTCGTCGGCACCTGCCGGACGTGACCGTCCGCCAAGGGCGCGTTGCGAAGACGCTGCTCCGCGCTCGACGCGGCGTCCGCGGTCTGCCACAGGCCCGCCGAGAGCGAACGTCTGGCGCATCATGACCGCCGTGCGCTCTGATCTCCCTTCCGGCACCGTCACCTTTCTGTTCACCGACATCGAGGGTTCGACCAGGCTGTTGCACGAACTCGGCGCGGAGGCCTACGCCGATGCTCTGGCCGCGCACCGCCGCATCCTGCGCGAGGCCTTCACAGCCCAGGGAGGGGTGGAGGTCGATACCCAGGGCGACGCCTTCTTCGTGGCCTTCCCGACCGCACCCGGCGCGCTGCGGGCGGCGGCGGCGGCGACGGACGCGCTGGCGCCTGGTCCGATCCACGTCCGGATGGCGATCCACACCGGCACGCCGTACCTGGGGCCGGATGGCTACGTCGGGGTCGACGTCCACCGCGGCGCCCGGATCGGGGCCGCCGGCCACGGCGGCCAGGTGCTGGTGTCAGCCGCCACGGCTGCCCTGCTGGGCAGCGATGGACTGCGCGACCTGGGCCTGCACCGGCTCAAGGACCTGTCGGCGCCGGAGCACATCTACCAGCTGGGCACCGCTGACTTCCTCCCGCTGAAGACCCTGTACCAGACCAACCTGCCCATTCCAGCGACGCCATTCCTGGGCCGCGAGCAGGAACTGACCGAGGTCATCGGGTTGCTGTCACAGGACAACCTGCGGGTGCTCACGCTGACCGGCTCCGGCGGGACAGGCAAGACACGCCTCGCACTGCAGGCCGCGGCCGAGCTCAGCGAAGGCTATCCGCAGGGTGTCTGGTGGGTACCGCTGGCGGCCCTGCGCGAGCCGCGGCTGGTGCTGGAGACGGCGGCCCGGGCCGTCGGCGGGAAGGGTGATCTGGCCGAGCAGATCGCCGACCGCTCGATGCTGCTGCTGTTCGACAATTTCGAGCACGTGGTCGAGGCAGCCACCGACCTGGCCGGCCTGGTCGCCGCCTGCCCAAATCTCGACATGCTGGTGACCAGCCGGGAGCCGCTCCACGTGACGGGCGAACAGGAGTACCCCGTGCCGCCACTCCTGCACGACGACGGCGTCGAGCTCTTCGTGGCGCGGGCGCGGGCAGTCAGGCCCGACTTCCAGGCCGATGGTGCCGTCTCGGAGATCTGCCGCCGCCTGGACGACCTGCCGCTCGCGATCGAGCTGGCCGCCGCGCGCGTGAAGGCGCTCTCGTCAAAGCAGCTCCTCGAGCGGCTCGGGCAGCGGCTGCCGCTCTTGACCGGCGGCGCGCGAGACCTGCCCGAGCGCCAGCGCACCCTGCGCGCCACGATCGCCTGGAGCCACGATCTGCTGAGCCCTGAGGAGCAGCGCCTCTTCGCCCGGCTCGCCGTCTTCGGCGGCGGCTGCACGCTCGAGGCTGCCGAAGAGGTGACGGAGGCCGATCTGGACACCATCCAGTCGCTGGTCGACAAGAGCCTCCTGCGCCACACGGGGAATCGGTTCTGGATGCTGGAGACGATCCGCGAGTACGCCGGGGAGCAGCTCGGGGAAACCGGCGAGAGCGATCGATGGCGCCGACGCCTTGCCGACTACGTGATCGCGCTCGGCGAACGACACGAGCCAAGGCTGCGCGAATACGACGCCGCTGCGCTCGACATTATGGATCGGGAGCACGACAACGTACGCGCCGCGCTCGATTCGTTGGCCGAAGCCGGCGAGACGCAGCAGGTCCTGCGGTTGGCGGGAACCGTCTTCTGGTACTGGACCATGCGCGGCCATTTTGCGGAGGGACGGCGCCGTCTCGAAACCGCGCTCGCGGCCGACGATCGCCCAACGCCGGCACGCGCGAAGGCGCTCACTGGGGCGGCGGACATGGCCCTCGATGACGGCAACGCCGCGACCGCACGGGCGCACGCCAACGAAGGACAGAGTCTGTATCGGCAGTTCGGGGACCCTTGGGGGATCGCCTATGGCTTCCTCCTGCTCGGCGTGGCTGAGACGATCGACCAGGCGTGGGCCCGCGGCGCGATCGACTTCGAAGAGGGCCTGCGACTATTCCGTGAACTGCGCGATCAGCACTTCATCCTCGAGGCGACGCGGCTGCTCGCGTGGATGTACACGGAACTCGGCGATCTGGACCGGTCGCGGATGATGCACGAGGCGAATCTGGACTTCGCGCAACGAACCGGAGACCGACAAATGGAGGGGGCCACCCTTTCCATGCTCGCCGCCTACGCGATGGACGAGGATCGGATCGCCGACGCGCGCGACATGGTTGAGCGTGCGTTGCGGTTGCATCAGGACCTCGGCGATGTTCCCGGAATGGTGGTCGACATCCGGCGCGCGGCGCGCCTTCTCGCGATGGACGACAGGCCCGAGGCCGCCGCCACCCTGCTTGCAAGCGCGGAGGAGCTGCAGACCGAGAAGGTCGGCTTTCCGCCGGCACAGTGGGTGGTAAGGATGGCCGAGCGCACGCTCGAGCGGATCCGAGCGACCCTGGACGATGCGACCGTGGCCGACGCCTCGGAGCGGGGCCGCCGGCTACCCCTCGATGAGGCTGTCGCGCTCGCCCTCGGGGAGCTGAACTGAGATGCGCGACCTCCCGAATGGCACCGGCACCTTCCTGTTCGCCGGTGTGGAGGGCTCGACCCAGCTCCTCGGGAAGCTCGGGCCCGAGCGGTACGCCGATGTGCTGGCCAAGCACCGGCGGCTCGTGCGGTACGCCGTCGCCCTTGATGGGGGTCATCGAGGGGGACACACAGAGTGACGCGTTCTTCGTGGCGAGTGCACCCTCGAGAGGGTGCGCGCCAACCTGGACCACGCTAACCGTCGAACTTATGCGACTGCAGCTCTGCTTGTCTGACCGCTCGCCCGGAGACTGAGGCCGAAACGTGGCGGTCAGATCGCCGATCACCACGCTGAAGCGCCGACTGGCGAAATAGTCACGGATCAGCATGCCGCCGGGCGCGGGTGGCGAGCTCGCGTCGGAGCCCTGGCTCTCCGCCGATGTTGATCTCCGAGCGCGGGACTATTCGATTGATACGGATGAATGCCGGATGCCGTCCAGTCTCGCCCGGATGCGGACCGGGGTTACGATGTCGCCCTTCTGCTCGTACATGGCGATGGCCTGGGCCAGGGCATCCGCCGCCTCATCGGCTCGCCCGGCGACCAGCAGGACGTCGGCCAGATCGGTCATGACGTCAGCGCGGTCGATGAGGAAGTCTGTTCCAGCAAGCAGCGCCACGGCCTCCCGGGCGAGCGATTCTCCTTCGTCGACTCGTCCCTGGTGGGCGCGTACCCGGGCGAGCGAGCCCTTCCCAACGGGGGTCGCGAGTGACGTTCCGGCCGCATCGGCGAACTCGGCGTATGGCTCCGCATCATCCCAGCGGTCCTGTGCGCAGAGCGCCCGGGCGAGGAATGCGTTGAGGAAGGGAGGCCTCTCGCCTCTGGCCGCGAGCGCATCGAATCCCTCCCTCAGAAGCCGCTCAGCCGCGGCTGGGTCGCCCGCGACCATCTCGATGTCATAGGGAACTTCAGCCAAGAATTCGAACTGCACCCGTTGCCCAGTGTCGAAAAAGAAGGCGCGGGATCGTTTCGCAAAGTCACGGGCCCGGTCGAACTCACCGCGCCGAGCGGTCAGGTGCGCCAAGGCGTGGAACATCGAGGCTTCCACGCTCCGCTGGTTCGCGTACCGAGCTATCACCTCTTCGCAGCGGCGAATCCCCGCGTCCGAGGGGGTAGGCCCCCGGACGATATCTCGGCTCAGGGTGAAGAAGGCTTCGTACTCCTCAGGGAGGTCCCCCGCCTGGCGCGCGTGCTGAAGTACCTCTTCGGTGGCTGCCTCCTCGTTGCCAGCCTGACCATTCATCCACGCGATTTGCCCGCGAAGGCTCCAGGCGCGCGCAAGCCCCCGTTCATCTGCGGCCCGCTCAAAGGTGGCCATCGCCCAATCGGCGTCCTTGATTGCCTGGTCGATGTCGGTCAGGCGCTCCAGCTTCCACCGCCAGCGCTGAACGAGCGCGTGGGCGAAGAGACGGTCGTTCGACACGGCGCGAGCGTGTTCTATCGCCTCGGCCCATATCCGATCCTTCTGGTCTTCATCCTGAACGACCGACGCGAGGTCCAGGCTGAGCTCGATCCGGACCTGATCATTGGGCGGCAGCAGCTTCAACGCACGGGAGAAGAGGTTTGCGGCCGCTGGGTAATCCGACCGGGCGAATGCTCGCGTTCCCGCGGCCGAGAGTCGCGCCGCCGCGCGCTGGGCGATGGCCCGATGTTCATCGGTCACCGCCCCGAGCTCTTCGCGGTAGAGGTACGCCCGCTCGAGGTGATAGCCAAGGATCTCGTCCTGCTCCTCGGCACGGTCTCCGGCCGCCCGTTCCAGCCAGTTCGCGAAGCGCTCGTGGAGCGCGGCACGCATCGCCTTGGGCAGCGCCCCGTACGCGGATTCCACGACCAGGATGTGGCGGAAGCGGAAGGCGTCCTCTCCCGCCAGCGTGGATCGGTCCGGCCGAATGAGGTCCTTGCGCACCAGCGCCTTCAGGAGCTCGTCGATCCGGACCGTCCCCGATTCTGAGCCAAGGTCCGAGACGGCCCCCCGGTAGAAGACCTTGCCCACCACAGAGGCGCGTCCAATCAGGTCGCGTTCCTCCGGCTCGAGCCGATCGAGCCGGGCCGACAAGAGAGCGGCGATGGTGGGTGGCACGGTGACCGTCACGTGCTCGTTCGTCGCCACCCAGCGGCCGTCCACGGATTGGATCAGGCCGTCATCGATCAGCATGGCGAGCATCTGCTCGACGAAGAGCGGGTTGCCGCCGGCGGCCTGCACGATCCTGCTGCTGACATCCTCGGCCAGATCGGTCGAGCCGACCAGGTTTGCGATGAGAGACTCGCTCTCCCTGTCGGTGAGAGGCTCCAGCAGGATCGAGCTGGCGTTCAGCTTGCCGCCTGCCCAACCTGAGCGGGCGTCGAGGAATTCGGGCCGGGCGGTGCAGATCAGCAGGATTGCGGCGTCCCGGGCCGAGTCGGAAACGTGGTCGATCATGTCCAGCAGCCCGGGCTCGGCCCAATGCAGGTCATCGAACACGACAACCAGAGGGCCGCGTTCGCCGATCACCTCCAGCAGCCTCCGGACGGCCCATTGGGCCTCTTCCGGCGGGGCCGAACCGCTCGTGACTCCGATCACTTCGGCCAGTCGCCCCGCGATCGCCGTGGCGTGCTCCACGCCAACGAGAAGCTCCGAGATCCTGCGCTCCACGGTCTCCGGGTCATCGAAGTCCGCCAGTCCGGCGGCGGCCCTGACCACCTCGGCGATCGGCCAGAAGGTGATGCCCTGGCCGTATGGCAGACATCGGCCGCGAAGCACCATGGCGCGGCCGTCGACGCTCCTGACGAACTCCTCCATCAGGCGCGACTTTCCAACGCCAGCGGTCCCGAGGATGGTGAAGAGGTGGCACGCCAGGTCGGCTGCCGCGTCGTCGAAGGCTCGCCGGAGCGAATCGAGCTGCCGCTCCCGCCCGACCATCGGGGAATCGAGGCGCCGCGCATACGGCTCGACACCCTCGAGCACCCGGAGCAGGCGGACCGCGGCGGTGGGCTTCGCCTTGCCCTTGAGTTCGAGCGCCTCGACCGGCTCGACGACGACCGCATCGCGAACGAGCCGATACGTCGTTGCCCCCAACAGAATCTCGCCGGGGGCGGCGTTCTGCTCCAGGCGCGCGGCGACGTTCACGGCGTCGCCGGTGACGAAGGATCCGTCCAAGGTCGGGTCGCCCGCCACCACGTCACCCGTGTTCACCCCGGTCCGCATGGCGATCTCGACGCCAACATCGGTCAGGAGCTTCTCGTTCAGCGTGGCCAGCGCCTCGCGCATGCCGCTCGCGGCACGAACTGCGCGTAACGCGTCGTCCTCGTGGATGGTCGGGATGCCGAACACGGCTACCACTGCGTCGCCGATGAACTTCTCGACAGTGCCTCCGTGGCGCTCGAGAACGTCGCGCATGGCAGCGAAATAGCGACTCATGACCCGTCGCAGCGACTCGGGATCGAGGCGTTCGCCCATGGCGGTCGATCCGGTCACGTCGGTGAACACGATCGTGACGGTGCGCCGCACGTCGCGCAGGGCCGCGCTGGAGGTCTCGAGCGGCGAGCCGCACTTGCCGCAGAAGTGCATATCCGCAGGATTTGCTGCGCCGCACGAGGTGCAGGTCGGCATCGGCCAAGTGTAGGTGCGGATGAGGGGAACGCGACCGTCGTACGTTGGCGCCTGCTGCTGGTCAACAGCTCGTAAACGGATGCGGCCTCCCTGCGCAGCGCTTGGCCTCATGCAGGTTGCCGACGCCGGTATGCGGTACCACCCCACCGCAATATGTCTTGGTCTGATCAGCCCGCGGCGAGAACGATGACGTTGTCGTCCGATTGGAACGTCACCTGCGCGCGCTTGCGCGGGTTCACGTGGACGCCATACGCGAGTGACGCGTCGCCGGATTCCGATCGGATCCGATAGCCGATAGCCACCCCCTCGAGCCGACGCGCGGCCTCGACGAGGGTCGCCACGTGAGCTCAGATGACCCGGAAGGGGCTTTCGCAGGTTCCTGAGCCGGCCGAAAGCCCGACGAACTGCTCGTCAGGCCCTCGTACTGCGACGTCGGCCGTCAGCCCGCGGCTTTCTTCACGAGCTCGGCGATCCGCGCCTCGACCCCGGCGGTCAAGTTCGTCACCGCGAAGGCGACCGGCCACATCTCGCCATCGTCGACCCTCGCATCGGGCTGGAACCCGAAGGTCGAGTACCGCACCTTGAACTTCGATGCAGGCTGGAAGAAGCAGATGACCTTACCGTCCTTGGCATAGGCGGGCATCCCGTAGTACGTCCGCGGCACGAAGTGCGGCGCGCTGTCCGTGACGAGGGCGTGGATCCGCTCGGCCATGGCCCGATCGGGCTCGGGCAATTCGGCGATCTTCGCCCGCACTTCCTGCTCGCCGTCGGCCCGCTCGTCGCGCGGGCCTCGACGCGAGGTCGCCTTTCGCTCTCGGGCGCTCTCCTGCATCGCGGCTCGCTCCTCGTCCGTCCAGACGTTGGGAGACTTGCGCGCCGTGCCCGTGCGCTTGCTGGTGGTCTTCGTGTCAGGCATCGGATGGCTCCTTTTGGGTTGTCAGACGGTGGTTGCTGCGGCGGTCTTGCGCTCGAGGACTCGGATCGCGTTGCCGAACGGGTCGCGGAGGCCCATGTCGGTGCCATAGAAATGGTCGATCGGCT
>JBBQFS010000005.1:0-32953 GCA_038322255.1 Candidatus Limnocylindrales bacterium
ATCATCTACGGCGCGATCGTGGCCATGGTCCAGCCCGACCTCAAGAAGCTGGTGGCCTACTCCTCGGTCAGCCATATGGGCTTCGTCACGCTCGGGATATTCGTGTTCCAGGAGCAGGCCCTCGATGGCGCGATCCTGCAGATGATCAATCACGGCCTGATCACCGGCGCACTGTTCCTGCTGGTCGGGGTGATCTACGAGCGGACCCATGACCGGACGATCGCGAAGATGGGCGGGCTGGCGGGCCTCACTCCCATCTTTGCAGTCGCGTTCGGCTTCTTCGTGTTCGCCTCGGCCGGGCTGCCCGCCCTGTCGGGCTTCGTCGGCGAGTTCCTGACGCTGGTCGGCACGTTCGCCGTGAATCCCTGGGTCGCGGGCGTCGCGACGTTCGTGATGATCCTCGCCGCCGTCTACCTGCTGTGGATGTTCCAGCGGGTCGTGCTCGGCGAGCCGTCGAGCTTCCTGCTGGGGCTGAAGCATCACCTCTCGGACATGACCGCAACCGAGATCCTGACGCTGGCACCGCTCGGCGCGCTGGTCGTGGTCTTCGGGCTCTTCCCGGGCATCCTGCTCCGGCTGATCCACGGATCCGTCGCGAGCACGCTCGCCGCGGCCGGCGCCGGGACCGCGATCCCGGTCGATCCACTTGTCGTCGCGATTGGGCTCGGGTTCGTGGCCGCCGTGGTCGCGGTGCGCTTGCTGACCCTCCGGCCCGGTCGCCCGACCGATGACGGTGGCTCCGCGGTGCAGGCCGTCGAGAGCGCCGCCTGATGGGGCTCAACGACCTCGTCGCGCTCGGGCCGTTCATCGCCGCCGTCCTCGTCGCGGTCTCGGTGCTGCTCGTCGACCTCGCCGTGCCGGGCCGCCGGACGCCCGTGCTGGTCGTGGCCCTCGGCGGCCTGGCGATTGTCGCGGCCCTGACGCTCACCACCGGCTCGGCGGTGGCCAGCGAGGCCGGCACGTTGAAGATCTCGGCATTCGGCGGCGCCTACGTCGTGGACGGGCTCACGACGTTCCTCGACCTGATCTTCATCGGGATCGTCGCGTTCACGATCGTGTTCGCGCCCGACTACCTGGAGACGCGCGGCCTGCCGCTGGCCGAGTTCTCGATCGTGCTGCTGTTCGCCATGACCGGCGCGATGCTGATCGCCGGCTCGGCCGACCTGCTGGTCCTGTTCATTGCCCTCGAGCTCATGGTCCTGCCCGGCTACATGCTGGCCGGCTACCACAAGACGGACGCGTACTCGACCGAAGGCGCAATCAAGTACTTTCTCCTCGGCTCGTTCAGCTCGGCGATCTTCCTGTTCGGGCTCGCGTTCGCCTGGGGTACAACGGGGACAACGAGCATCGCAGGCGTGAGCGAGGCGCTCAATGGCCTCGTTGCCGGCAAGACTGCGCTGGCACCGGCGCTCGTGCTCGGGATCGGATTCATGACGACTGGCGTCGCGTTCAAGATCGCCGCAGTGCCGTTCCATTACTGGACGCCGGACGCGTACCAGGGCTCACCGACGCCGGTTACCGGCTACCTCTCGGTGGGGCCGAAGGTCGCGGCGTTTGCCCTGATCCTGCGCCTGTTCGTCGAGGCACTCGGCCCACTGCGGACCGACTGGCTGCAGGTCGTGGTCATCCTGGCCGTGCTGACGATGACCCTCGGCAACCTCGTTGCCCTGACCCAGACGAACGTCAAGCGGATGCTCGCCTATTCGTCGATCGCGCACACGGGCTACATGCTCGTGGGGCTCGCGGCTTTCGCGGCCGGCCGGATCGAGGGGTTGGAAGGCCTGCTCTACTACGGCGCGGCGTACTCGGTGATGAATCTCGGGGCGTTCGCCGTCGTGGCCGCGATCCAGCGCCGGGCGGGCGTGACGTCCGGGCTGGACACGTTCGCCGGGCTGGGCCGCCGCGAGCCGTGGCTGGCGATCCTGATGACCCTGTTCCTGCTGTCGCTCACCGGGATTCCACCGACCGCGGGGTTCTTCGCCAAGGCCTACGTGATCCTCGCCGCGGTGCAGGCCAGCGAGGCCGGCTGGACCTCGCTCGGGATCCTGGCGGTCGTCGCGGTCCTCAATGCCGCGGCCGCCGCGTTCTACTACCTCCGCGTCGTCGTCTACATGTTCATGCGCGAGGCGCGCTCCGAGGAGGCGGCCCTTGCCCACGGCCGGCTCCTATGGGGCGGCCTCGTCGTGGCCAGCGTGCTCACGGTCGTGCTGGGCCTGATCCCCGGCCCGTTCCTCGACATCGTCCGCCAGGCCTCGCGCGCCATCGGTGGCTAGGCGAGCCGCGGGTCGCCCCACCGGCCGGCCGCCGGCCAGGATGAGGCGCCTCGCCCGCCCCGACCAACGCCCGGCGCCGCTCGTACCCCTGTCGACTGGTCGCACCGGGGCCCTTTGCTAGAGTCCCGCCCGTGGATACGCTCGGTCACCGACTCCAGATGCGGCTCCTGCCGGCGCTCCTGACCGCCCTCGGGGTTGGGCTCCTGGCGAGCGGCCTGATGTCCTTCACGACCGCGGTGGAGCCGCCGCCGAGCATCCGGCCCCTCGCGTCGTATCTGCCGCTGCCGACGTTCGACAGCGCGATCATCCTGCCCGGCAGCAGCGCCGGCGCCGCGGTCGAGCCGAGCTTCCCACTCGACCGGGTCGCGACGCGCATCGTGGTCCGGCGGCTCGGCATCGACCTGCCGGTGATGCTCCAGACCGACAACTACGGGGTCTACCCGCTGTGCGATGTCGCCCTCTACCAGCCGCTGCTGGGCCAGCCCGGCGAGGGCCGCGCGACGTACATCTACGCCCACGCTCGTGAGGGCATGTTCCTGCCGCTGCTGACCTCCTCGCAGGTCAACGACGGCAAGCGGATGCTGGGCATGACCGTCGAGGTCTACACGAGCGACGACTGGCATTTCCTGTACACGATCACCGAGGTCCGGCGGCACACCACCGACATGGTCGCCGCGATCAACACGACGACCGAGCGCCTGTGGCTGCAGACCTCCGAAGGCCCGGAGGGCCACGTGCCGAAGCTCCAGGTCGTCGCCGACTTCCTTTCGGCGGAGCGGGGCGACGCGAACTCGGCGCATCCACCAGCGCACCCGCGCGTCTGCGGGTAGGCGGCAGGGGGCCCGAGCGCGGTTCGAGCGCGGTTCGAGCGGCTAGGTCGCCGGGAAGCTTCGTCGCCGCCCCAATGAGAGAGCCGGCACGGCCGCGACCGCCATCACCGCCCCGGCCACCAGGAACACGCCGACCAGGATGCGCGCCGCCTCGCCGCTGGCCCAGGATTCGAGTGCCTCGACCACGAGACCGTCGTTGAAGGCCCGATCGCGCAAGGACGGCGGGATGAAGGCCTTGTACGCGTCGGGCGTGGCCAGGATCGCGGCCCACAGCCGATCGATGACGGTCGACCCGAATGCGGTCAGCGCCGCGAGCCCGAGGGCCATGCCCATCATGCGGGCGACCGTGACGGTCGCCGACGCGATCCCAAAGGCTTGCTGGCCGAGCGCCTCGACCGCGGCGGCCGAGCGAGGCGTCACGGTCAGCCCAAAGCCCGCTCCGAAGAGCGCGAGCAGCGCTGCGACCTCGCCGAGCGACGTACGGGGCGTCCACTCAGCCATCCCGACCAGGGCCATGATCGCCGCGATCAGGCCGATCATGGTCGTCAGCCGCAGCCCGAGGACCCGCAGGACCAGGCCCGAGGCGAGCGCGCCCACGGCCGTCGCGCCGGCGAGAGCGCCGAGCGCGACCCGTTGCTGGTCGGGACCGCCGTACAGAACCCGATCGACGAACACCGCGCCACCAATGATTGCCGTCGCGAATCCGTACCCGGTGAGCAGTGACACGAGCGCCGCCGAGGCGAACGACGGGGCCCGGAACCAGCTGGGGTCGAGGAACGGCTCGTCGCGCCGCCGGCCCACCAGCACGGCGGCCCCAAATGCCAGGACCGCAACCACGCCGAGTGCCGCGGCCAGGGTCGAAGGGTCGGTGGCGAGACCCGGGATGGGCTCGCTGCCGGCAATCGTTACCCCAAGGAGCAGGGCGGCAAGACCGACCGAGGCCGCGGCGGCACCGAACAGGTCGAGCGTGGCCTCGCGTCGCGGCGTCGCCCAGCCGCTGGTCGCTGCCCATCCCAGCGCGAGGGTCGCCAGCCCGATCGGGACGTTGAGGTAGAAGACGTAGCGCCACGAAGCGGCGAGGGCATCCCGCAGGCCTCCGCCGATCCCGAGGGATTCGAGGGCCGCGGCCGGGTGGATCGACTGCATCACCCACGCGCCGACGAATGGGCCGGCGGCCATGCCGAGGAAGGTCAGCGCCCCGATCGCGCCGAGGGCCCGCGGTCGCGCCGCGCCGTCGAAGAGGTGGGATGCCGCAGCCGTCGCGACCGGCACGAGTCCCCCGCCGCCGATGGCCTGCACGAGCCGGGCCCCGATCAGGTCGCCAAGTCCGGTGGCGCGGCCAGCCAGGACGGAGCCGGCGATGAAGACCACGAGGGCCCCCAGGAACACGCGGCGGATGCCATAGCGATCGGCCAGCTGGCCCGCCAGCGGCATCACCACGATCGAGACGAGGAGGTAGCCGTTGATGATCCACGACGCCGCTCGCAGCTCCGTCCAGTCGGCGAGGTCGATCACGATCGCGGGCAGCGCCACCGCGGTGATCATCAGCTCGAGGCCGGAGAGGAAGGCGCCGGTGCCGACGACGCCCAGCAGCAGCAGCGCCTGGCCCCGTGACATCGGGCCGAGTGTAGGTCCCGAACCTCGCGCGGGCCGCAATGCGGCCGTCGCCGGGCCTGTCGCTGCGAGTGGGCTGGCTGCAAGCGCCGTTCGATCACCCTGTAGGTTACGGATGACCGGGCGCCCTGGACCCCAGGTGCGCCGGGTGCCTTGGAGGGAGGGTCGTGCCATCGAATCCGCGGTCGCCGTTCGCATGGCTGGTGTGACGAAGCGCTTCAACGATCACGAAGTCGTCTCGAACCTCGACCTGGAGATCCCGGCCGGGACCGTCGTGGGGATCGTGGGGCCGTCCGGCTCCGGCAAGACCACCACGATCCGGATGGTCACCGGCTCGCTCGGGCCGACGTCGGGCACGATCGAGGTCCTCGGCCAGCGTCCCGACCGGTTCAGCCGGGCGACACGTGAGCGCATGGGCTACATGCCCCAGATCTTCAGCCTGTATCCCGACCTCACCGTCCTCGAGAATGTCGACTTCGCGGCGAGCCTGTTCGGGCTGATCCTGTGGCGCCGATACCGGCGGCGACGGGCGGTCCTCGAGCTCCTCGACCTGTGGTCGGTGCGCCGGCGCCGAGCGGGGCAGCTGTCTGGCGGCATGAAACGTCGCCTCGAGCTGGCCGCAGCGCTCGTCCACGAGCCGCGCCTCCTGATCCTCGACGAGCCGACCGCGGGCATCGACCCGTTGCTGCGACGGACCATCTGGGACGAGATCCACCGCCTGCGCGAATCGGGTGTCACGGCGTTGGTCACCACCCAGTACGTCACCGAGGCCGAGGAGTGCAACCTCGTCGCGCTGATCTCGGATGGTCACCTGATCGCCTTCGGGACGCCGGACGAGCTGCGCCGCGCGGCGCTCGGTGGCGAGGTCCTCGAGGTGACGACGAAGGGCCTCTTCGATGCCGCTGCGCTGGCCAACAGCGCGGGCGTGCTCGGCGTCCGGCAGACCGGCCCGCGCGACTTCCGGCTCGTCGTCGAGAACGCCGGCACCGCCAGCGCGGACGTTGTCCAGGCCCTGACCGCGGCCGGCGGCGAGGTTGAATCGGTTCGCGAGGTCCGCCCGAGCTTCGAGGAAGTCTTTTCCGAGCTGGTCGAGCGGGATCGGGTCCAGCGCGAGGCGCCGGATCCCGCCTCGAGGCCGGACTCGTCCGAGGCCGCGTGATGGGCCTTGCCAAGCTAGTGGTTCGAATCCTCGCCGTGATCGGCAAGGAGCTCGTCGAGGTCTTCCGGCGGCCCGGGGCCGTCCTCAGCCTGATCCTCGGGCCGTTCATCATCCTCGCGGTCTTCGGTGTCGGGTACCAGGGCGTCAAGAAGGACCTGCGGACGGTCGTGGTGGTCGATCCGTCCTCCAACCTCCCGAAGGACGTCGGGACCTACCAGTCGCTCGCGGTCCGTGGGCTTGCGATCGTCGACGTCACGAGCGACCGCCGCGCGGCCGAGCAGCGCCTCCGATTGGGCGACATCGACCTCGTCATCGTGCCCCCGCCCGACGCCGTGGCCTCGATCGAGGCCGGCAAGCAGGCGGACGTGGCCGTGATCATCGACGTCACCGATCCGGTCGAGGCCAACTACGCGGGCTTTTTGGCCGAGACGATGTCGGCAGCGGTGAATCGCGAGATCTACCGCCTCGGAGCCGAGCAGGGCAAGGCCTACGCGATCACGATCGGCGGCCGCGATCTCTCGAATATCCCTCCGGACATCATCGCCTCGCCGACCAGGGCGGTGCTCATCAACCTCTCGCCGGTCCAGCCCTCAATCGTCGGGTTCTACGGGCCTGCGGCCCTTGCGCTGGTGCTCCAGCATATGGCGGTGACCCTGATTGCCCTCTCCATCGTCCGCGAGCGCACCAGTGGCGCCCTCGATCGCTTCCGATCGTCACCGATGCGCGCGACCGAAGTCGTGATCGGCAAGGTCGTTGCCTTCGGCCTGCTCGGGAGCGCCATCGCCGCGATCTCGGTCTGGCTGCTCGTGTCCGTGCTGGGCGTGCCGATGCTCGGCTCCCTGGCCGGCATCGCCCTGGTGATCGGGCTCCTGCTGATCGCGTCGCTCGGGCTGGGCCTGCTGATCTCGGTGATCTCCGATTCGGAGCGGCAGGCGGTCCAGCTCTCGCTCCTGACCCTCCTCGCCTCGATGTTCTTCAGCGGGTTCGTGCTGCGCATCGAGGAGTTCCAACCCGCCGTCCAGGTGGCGGCGTATGCCCTGCCGGTTACGCACGGCATCGCCCTCTTGCAGGAGCAGATGCTCAGCGGCTCGATCAGCCATGCATGGCAGCTCTTCGCCCTTGCCGGGATCGCCGCCGTGCTCCTGACCCTGAGCTGGATCCTCGTCCGCCGCGAGCTGCGTCCCGAGTGACCCGTCCCAGGGACACCCGTCGGGCTCGTCGCCGCCGGCGCCTCGGCGCGGGGCTGCTCGCCTTCGGGGTGACGGGGCTGGCACTCGTCGCCGCGGCGGGTGCGCTCGTGCTGGGCTCCCTATCGGCAGTCAACGACGCGGCGACCAGCTTCGAGAAGCAGCGCGTCGAGATCGTGGCGATGCTGGGGCCCGCGTCGTCTGCCCTGTCGCACGCCGCGACGAGCGCGTCAAACGCGGGCGCGAGCTTGACCGAGACGAGCGCGGCGGCGAGCCAGGCCGCACAGCTTTCGACGCGCCTGGCGGACTCATTCGAGGGCTTGGCGGCGCTCGGCTCGTTCGAGATCCTGGGGTCGCGGCCGTTCGGCGGGCTGTCCGGTCAGTTCACCGAGGTCGGCGTCCAGGCGCGCGTCCTGTCCACCAACCTGACATCAGCCGCAGTGGCGATGAACACGAACGTCGCCGACAGCCAGGCCGTGGCAACGGACCTGCGGTCGCTCGCCGATCAGCTGGATCGCCTCAGGTCGAGCCTCGCCACGCCTGCCGGTGCCTCCCCTGCCCCAAGTGCCACTCTCCCGATCGACGCCGCGCGGATCGTGCTCGTGGGGTTGCTGGCGTGGCTCGCCGTCCCGGCCGTCGCGAGCCTCTGGCTCGGCTGGCGCCTCATGCGGCCGGCTGGGGCGCGAAAGCGGACGGCCCGCAGCGGCTCGTGAACCTGCAGGCTCCAGCGTCTCGGTTCCTTGGCGGTTGACAGGCCCGCCGGATCAATGCATATTGATATAAATCACCGTTGATCCGTCGGCGCTAGGAGGGCGGGGGCGATCCTCGCCCACCGATCGGATTGGCACCTCACCCGGGCGAGCTCGCCCACCCAGCGTCGCGATCGGAGCAACCAGTCTTGGCCCCATCTCCCGCGCACATCCGCTCGACCATCACGGCCGTCGTCGACCAACCCGACGAGCTGCGCTCGCTGCGGGTGGTGCACAAGGCCCTGGCCGACGTGAACCGGCTGCGGATCGTCCAGCGCCTCGCCCAGGGCGAGGCGACCGTGTCCGAGCTCATCCAGCGAATCGGGCTCAGCCAGCCGCTCGTGTCGTGGCACTTGGGCCGACTCCGGAGCGCGGGCCTCATCCAGACGCGGCGCGCTGGTCGCGAGACGATCTCACGCCTGTTGCCGGAGGCATTCCACGCCTTCGGCGAGTACGAGCGTCGCATCCTCGGGATCCGCGGGGGCCAGGAGCAGGCGCCGTCGTGAGCGGCTCCCTCGTCTCCCCGGCAACGCGACAGCGAGTCCGCAACTTCGCGACCCCCATCGCGGTCGCCCTCGGCCGGCTCGGGTTGACCCCCAACGCGCTGACCCTCATCGGGTTCCTCGGGACGTGCGCCGCCGCGCTGGCCGCCGCATCCCAGGCGTGGGCGCTTGCCGGAGTGCTTGTCCTGGCGTTCGGCATCTTCGACCTGTTCGACGGCGCACTGGCTCGCGCGACGGGGCGAACGTCGACGTTCGGCGCCTTTCTCGATTCGATGCTCGACCGTACGGGCGAGAACCTCGTCTATGCGGGAATCGCGTTCGGCTGCGCCGTCGCGTTCTACCCATTGGGCGTTGCCGCGGCGGTCCTGGCGCTGGCGTTCGCGTCGGTTGTCACGTACGCCCGAGCCAAGGCCGAAGTCGTTGGCCTGCACGGCGAGGTCGGCTTCGCACCGCGCGAGATCCGGCTCGTTCTCCTGTCAATCGGACTGATCGTCTGCGGGCTGACCGGCGGCATCGGACCGTCCGGGCGCCTGTCGCTGCCGCCGCCGGAGGCGGGCGGCAACCTCGCCCTGGTCCTGGCACTCGGGGCGATCGCGGTCCTCGGTGCAATCACCGTCGCCCAACGCATCCTCCACGTTCGCGCCCAGACGAGGGAGGGCTGACCGGCTCGTAGCTCGCCCTCGACCGAAGGGCACCACCACCAACCAAATACGACCCCAGACAGACGAACCAATGGACCGAGCAAGGAGCGAAGCACATGGCCCGCAACGGCAAGAACGGCAGCAACAAGAAAGGGGCGCCCGGCAACACCTGGGCCGGCGCCGGGCGGCGCGGCGACGGCAAGGTCCGTGTCGCGATCGTCGGCGTAGGCAACTGCGCGAGCAGCCTCGTGCAGGGCCGCTACTACTACGAGAACGCCAAGCCCGACGATTTCGTGCCCGGGCTGATGCACGTCGACCTCGGCGGCTACCACGTTCGCGACATCGAGTTCGTCGCTGCGTTCGACATCGACAAGAACAAGGTCGGCAAGGACCTGTCCGAGGCGATCTACACGAAGCCCAACAACACCTTTGTGTTCCAGCAAGTCGCGAACCTCGGCGTCAAGGTCGAACGCGGGATGACGCACGACGGCCTCGGCAAGTACCTGAGCCAGGTCATCGAGAAGGCCCCCGGCCCGACGGCCGACATCGTCAGCATCCTCAAGGAGCGCGAGGTCGACGTCATGGTCTCGTACCTGCCCGTCGGCTCTGAGGAGGCGACCAAGTGGTACGTGGAGCAGGCCCTCCGCGCTGGGGTCGGGTTCATCAACGCGATCCCCGTGTTCATCGGCCGTGAGCCGTACTGGCAGCGCCGCTTCGCCGAGGAAGGCCTGCCGATCATCGGCGACGACATCAAGAGCCAGGTCGGGGCGACGATCGCCCACCGCGTGCTGACCCGCCTGTTCATGGATCGCGGCGTGCGGCTCGACCGCACCTACCAGCTCAACTTCGGCGGCAACACGGACTTCCTGAACATGCTCGAGCGCGAGCGCCTCGAGTCCAAGAAGATCTCCAAAACGAACGCGGTGACCTCGATGCTCGACTACGAGCTGGCCGACGGCGACGTCCACGTCGGGCCGAGCGACCACGTGCCGTGGCTCCTCGATCGGAAGTGGTGCTACATCCGGATGGAGGGCACGACGTATGGCGACGTTCCGCTCAATGCCGAGCTCAAGCTCGAGGTCTGGGACAGCCCCAACAGCGCCGGCGTCATCACCGACGCCATCCGCTGCCTGAAGCTGGGCCTCGACCGCGGCCTGAAGGGCACGCTCGTCGCCCCGTCGAGCTACTTCATGAAGAGCCCGCCTCAGCAGATCCACGACGACATCGCGTTTAACCGCGTGGAGGCGTTCATCCGCGGCGATGACAATGAGACCCTCGTCGGGACCGAGGCGCCGGTCAAGCGAACCCTGCGGAAGCTGGCGAGCCGGCCCTCGAGCGCGGCGCAGAAAGCGGCGGCCGGAGAGGGCACGAAGGCGGCGGCCGGCGCGTGAGCCGGGCAGCGAAGGGCCCTCGCAAGGACCTCGACGCGCCCCATCGGCGGGCCGCCAAGGGCAGCGGTCCGAGGCCGATCGAGAAGACCGCGATCTACGCCTATCGGGCGGGCACCTGGCTGATGGGCCGCGTGCCACAGCCGATCGCCCGCGGCATCATCAGCATCTTCCTGCAGGTGTCGTTCGTGCTCTGGCCGAAGAAGCGGCGCTACGTCAACGACAACTTCGGCCACATCCTCGGCCGCTCGCCGACGAGCCTCGAGGTCCGGCGCAAGGCCCTCGCCGCCTATCGCTCGTACGCCCGCTACGTGGTCGAGCTCATGCGCCTGCCGCGGCTCACGAACGAGGAGGCCGGGCGCCTTGTCGACACCTCCAGCCTGCTGCCGCTCGAAACGTTCTGGCGTGAGAGCGGGAAGGGAATCATTCTCACGAGCGCCCATATCGGAAACCTCGAGGGCGTCGCGCGAGGGATCGCCCGCCACGGCTGGCCGATCGCGGCGTTGGGCGACGACACGAGCTTCCCGGAGCTGTTCGATGAGCTCCGCCGGCAGCGCAAGGAGTGGGGCGTGAACCTCATCCCGTGGCGAAACATGCGGGAGATGTTCGGCGTGCTCCGCCGGAACGAGATCCTGGCCCTGATCATCGATTGGGGCTATCGCTCCGAGGACATCCCGGTTCGGCTGTTCGGGGCATGGACGACGCTGCCGGCCGGACCCGCGGCGCTCGCCGCGAAGACGGGGGCCCCGATCGTCCACGTCGCCGTCCGGCGCTCCGAGGATCGACAGACGTTCGTGGTCACCTACAGCGACCCGATCAAGGTTCGCTCGTCGGAGCCCGCCGAGATCCGGCGGGCGACCCAGGCCGTCGCCGACGCGCTCGCTGCGACGATTGGAGCGGCCCCGGAGCAGTGGTACAGCTTCAAGCCGATGTGGCCATCGACGCCGGAGGAGCAGGCCGCCCTCGCCGCGCGAGCCGAGGAGGTGGAGCGCGGGCAGCCGCTCCACGGAAGCGAGCCGACCGACCGGGCCGGGGCGCTCGCCCCCGCCGGCGGATGAGCGTCCAGCGGCAGGCCCGCACGCTCGACGGGCGTCGACTCGGCCGACGCCTCCGGGCGCGCATGATCGTCGCGGCGGCGTGGGCCGCGTGCCACCTGCCGGAGTCCCCGCTCCTCGCCCTCGCGGACCTCGCCGGTCGGCTGTGGTACCGCCTCGCCCCTGAGCGCCGGCGGCGGGCGCGCCGCAACCTGACCCGCGTCGCCCGCTGGCTGAACGACCACGACCTCGGCACGGAGGCGGCGCGCGCCGCGGCGCACGACGGTCGGGCCCTGAATCGCCTCGTTCGCGACGCCTTTCGCCACTCCGCCCGCTACTACGTCCAGCTGGCGAGGGCGCCGATCGTGGATCGCGACTACCTCGATCGGTGGCTCGTGTTCGAGAACCCCGAGCTCGTGGATGCCGCGCTCGCGGATCCGGAAGGCGGGCTGTTCGTGGGGCTGCACATGGGCTGGTTCGAGCTGCCGGCCCTCGTCGCCGCGAACCGCAGCGGCCGGTCGGCGATCGTGCCCTCGGAGACGATCGCCGACCCTGAGCTCCAGGCTTACCTCGTGAAGACGCGCCGCCGGTTGGGGCTGGAGCTGATCGAGCTGTCCGGCGCGAAGCGGCTCCTGAAGGGCGCCCTCGAGCGCGGCGAGTCCGTCGGGCTCCTCGGCGACCGTGACATCACGGGCGGCGGGATCGATACGGATTTCTTCGGGGCGCCATCGCCGCTGGCCGCCGGGCCCGCGTTGCTCGCGCTCGAAACCGGCGTCACGCCGCACGTCTTCGGCGTCTGGCGCGATCCGACCGGCGTCTACCACGTCCGAGCGGAACAAGTTCCGTTTCCGGCTGAGGGGACACGCCGCGAGCGGGTCACGGCCTACCTCCGCGACGAGGCACGAGTGTTCGAACGACTCATCGCGGCCGCGCCGGAGCAGTGGCTCGCCGTGTTCCACCCGATCTGGCCCGACCTGGAGCCCACCCGGTGACCGAGCGGCTCGGGCGCGCGGACCTTCACATCCACACCCTCGCCTCGGACGGGACCGCGGGCGTCGTCGAGATCCTCGACCACGTCGCGAGCAAAGCCCAGCTCGACGTCATCGCGATCACCGACCACGAGCGCATCGACGCGGCGCTCGCCGGCCGGGCGATGGCCCGCGATCGAGGTCTGTCGTTCGAGGTCGTGGTCGGCGAGGAGGTCACGACGCTCGGCGGCCACCTGCTCGCGCTATGGATCGAGCGGCCGGTGAGGCCATTCAGGACGATGCGCACGACGATCGCAGAGATCCACGACCAGGGCGGGCTGGCCATCCCGGCCCACCCCCTCGTGCCCTACCCGCTGTGCGCCCAGGGCTTCGTGCTCCGCCGGCTGCTGGCGGACAAGCCACGGTTCCGACCGGACGCCCTCGAGGCTTTCAACCCCACGACGCTCGGGCGGCCGTGGCACGGCCGCGTGGTCCGCTTCGCCGACGAGCACCATCTCGCTCGCGTGGGCAACTCCGATGCCCACTCGCTCGATGCCATCGGGATCGGCTATACGACGTTTCCAGGGCGCGACGGCGCCGCGCTGCGGGCGGCCATTGCCGCGGCGACCACCCACCACCACGGGACGTTCCACCCGACCGGCTCCCAGCTCGGGACGTTCCGCGAACAGCTTCGGAAGTACGGCCGCGACGCCCGGGCGAGCCTCGGCGGCAAGCTGCGGGGCGACGGCACGGGCCGGGACCTCGGCTACCCGCCCGAGGCGCTGTCCGGCCAGGGCGAGGGCCGGGCGTCATGAAGATCGGGCTCGTGACGCCGTACGTCTACCCGCTGCCCGGCGGCGTGAACCAGCACGTCCGCTACCTGTACGAGAACCTCCGCCTCCGGGGACACGACGTCCGGATCCTGACGAGCAGCCACGGGCTCCAGCGAGCGTCCGAGGGCGATGTCATCAGGATCGGCAAGGGCTTCTCGATGCCGGCCAACGGCTCGGTCGGCACGATCACGGTCTCGCCGCGATTCCTGTCCCAGGTGCGAGACGTCCTCGACCGCGAGCAGTTCGACGTGCTCCACTTCCACGAGCCGTTCGTGCCGTTCCTCTCGCTCGTGTTCCTGGGGCTCTCGAACAGCGTCAACATCGCGACGTTCCACGCCTTTGGCGGCTTCTCGCCCGCCTACCAGATCGGATCGCGCCTGATGCGGCCCTCGGCCGGCCGGATCCATGGCCGGATCGCGGTCTCGGCCGTGGCCCGGCACTTCGTCGAGCGCTTCTTTCCGGGCGACTACAAGGTCATCCCCAACGGTGTGGACGTGGCCCGCTTCCAACGCGCCGTGCCGATCGCCCGGTGGCAGGACGGCACCAAGAACATCCTCTTCGTCGGCCGGTTCGAAGCCCGCAAAGGCCTGCTCGACCTGCTCAAGGCCTTTCGCATCCTGCGCAAGACCGGCTGCGAGTGCCGGTTGCTCGTCGTCGGCGGCGGGCCGCAGGAGAAGGAGGCGCGGCGTTACCTCATGACCCGTAAGCTCGGCGGGGTCGAGTTCCTCGGGCGGGTCGGCGACGACGAGCGCGACGCGCTGTTCAAGACCGCCGATGTCTACTGCTCGCCGGCGACGGGCCGCGAATCGTTCGGGATCGTGCTGCTCGAGGCGATGGCGGCCGGGACGGCGATCGTCGCCAGCGACATTCACGGCTACAAGGGCGTCGTCCGGCGAGGGCGCGAGGGGCTCCTTGTGCCGCCGGGCAAGCCCAAGGCGATCGCCGCCGCCCTCGCCCACCTCCTGTCCGACGACGAGGCCCGCGAGGCCATGGCCCGCTCGGGCCTCGAACGGGCGCAGGAGTTCAGCTGGGAGCGCGTCACGGCCAAGGTCGAGGACTACTACGGCTTCGTGATCCGCCGCCTCGCCGCCCAGGGCCAGCTGCCGTCGGGCTTCCACGCTCCCGTGCCGCCCTCGCCGCGACTGCCCGCCTCGCCGCGCGTCCCGGTCTCCACCTTGGGCGTCTGACCTCGACGCGGCGCTACCCGGTGAGCCCTCAGTCCGCGCCCGCAACCTGGCCCGCCGAATCGTCGAGCGCGGCCAGCCCGTCCCTACGCCGCTCCGCGAGCGCGATCCGCCACGACCAGGCGCTGTAGCCGATGACGATCGCCATGAACAAGAGCGCCAGGAGCATGACCGCGGGTCCCACCGCGAGCAGCGACGGCGCGGTCCCGCGGGCGGTGTTGCTGACCGAGAACTGGAACGGGTAGAGGTAGGTCGGCAGGAACCCCTGGTACGCGTTGTGGATCGCGGCCGGCAGCGGCAGCGCGGCGATGTTCGGGTACCACAGCAGGAACCAGAAGCCCATCGCGCCCAGGGCGCCGACGACAAACCGCCGCGAATCTCGCGCCGTTGCGACATACGCCGCGACCGGCGTCAAGGCCAGCATGACGACGACCGCGATCGGCTCGACCGGGATGCCGGACAGGTGGATGCCATCGGTGTCGTGGAGCAGGGTCGAGACGGCAAAGAACGCGATCGTCGTCCCCAGCCCGATGACCGCAGCGGTGGCCCAGCGGCTGCCCAGCCCGAATCGCGCCAGCGTGCCGCGCCAGCCGCCACCGCGAGGCCCATCGTGGAACTCGGCTGGGTCGTCCTCGTCGGTGATCGCGAGGAGCTCCCGCAGGAGGAGCAGCACGCCCACCCCGATGACCACCGCGATGGCGACCGCGCGAGGCGTGATCGTCACGTCCGGGATGAGCGTCGGACAGGCCTGCGAGTTCGGGTTGACGTCGTTCACGCGGACGATCGCGCACAGTGGCCGGTGCATGAGCCACAACGCGAACGGCCCGAGCACCGCCGCGGCGGCTCCGAGCCGCGCCAGGAGCCAGATCCGGCGCGAGCTCCCGTGCCACAGCTCGGCGAGGAAGTAGGCGAGCGCCAGGAAGAGGAACGGCAGGGCCGTGTAGTAGTGGTACTGGAACGCGGCACGATCGATGCGCGCCCAGGAGAGCCACTGGACCGCGAAGCCGATGGCCACGAGGGCGAGGGCCGCGCTGCGGCGGCGGAACGCCTGCCAGGCCACGAAGCCGAGGGCCGGGATCGCCAGCCACCAGGCAACGAGATTGCCCGCGTCGTAGATCGAGCCGGAGGTCCGCCCGGCAAACCCTTCCTCGTAGAACCACACGGGCTTGAGGTCGAGCATCCAGGCCCACCACGGCGATGACGCCGGGTGCGGCGTCGCCAGGTCGTTGTGGTAGCGATACATCGAGTCGGTGAGCTGCAGCAGGGTCTGGCCGGTATGACCCGCCGGCCAGCCGTCGACGATCTGATGGTTCTCCACGAACGCCCACGGCAGGTAGGAGATGACGTACAGCCCCACAGGGATGATCAGCAGCCCGACCGCGAGCCAGACGACGGGCAGGCCCCAGCCCGCGCCGAGGCGCAGCCAGCCCTTCGGCGCGGCGGTCGGCGGCTCCAGCACGGCGGCGGGATCGCCGGGCGCCGGCGGCGGCGCGAGGGGTCCGAACCCGAGCCGGCCGAAGACGAGGAAACTCGCGTAGACGACCCCGGCGCCGAGCGCTCCCAGGAGGCCAAGCTCGATCGGCGTGACGGAGATAGGGCCGATCGTGAGGCTCGCGGCGGCGTCGCCGCGAGCGAGGCCGAACAGGACGGCCGCGACACCGAGCGCGAACGGCGCGCCGACGGCGAATCGCAGCTCCTCCTGCGTCCACGCGACCGGATGGAGGGTGTTCGCCAGGACGGCGACCACGACCAGCGCGATCATGAGCACCAGGAACACGTAGTTGCCGCCGCTCTGGCCCTGCGGAACGGAGATCGCGACGTAGCCGAGCGCGGTCGTCAGCACGATCAAACCCGCGATCAGCAGCAGCCGTCCAAGGGCGCTCCTGGTAAGGACCAGCAGCCCCAATCCCCCGATCGCGAAGGCCGCGACCCACTTCGAGGCGAGTGCGAAGCCCAGGAACAGACCGATGAGGGGCACGCCGAGCGCGAATGCCAGCCAGTGCCGCCGGCTGTCGCCCGGGCGGAGCCACAGCGCCGCAAAGATCGTGTACGCGCCAACGATGCCCAGCCCGACATACGAATCGTTCATCCCGATCCGGCTCTGCACGAACAGCATCCCGTCGACCAGGACGATCAGCCCCAGGAGCACCGCGACGGCGCGGCGCCGGAAGAGCAGCCGCGCGAGGACGTACAGCAGCAGCGCCATCAGGACCCCGGCCAGGACGCCGGGAACGCGCCAGGCGTAGGCGTGACGGCCGATCTCGACCGTCGCCACCGCCCCCGAGGCACTGAATGCCAGGAGCTGCTCGCGATCGGAGGACGGGTACTCCTGGTTCTCGTCGAGGACCATCGTCGACGGCGTGTACGGCAGGGCCGCGTCGGCGTAGATCGCATTGCCGTGCGGCTCGATGACGTAGATCGTGTCGGCGCCGGCCCGGGTCGAGCTCGCGGGCACGGAGCCCTCGACGTGGACCATCCGCGTCGCGAGGTCGAAGTAGGCCCGGCCCGCGGAGGTGCCGGGCAGGGTGTAGCTGTGGTCGAGGCGCGGGCTCTCGTTGCTCTTGGCGATGACGATCGCGACCTTCGGGCCGTCCTTCGAGGCGACCGAGACGTAGATGGGGTCGTCCTGGATGTCGTTGATCGCCACGATGCCGTGGGCCGCGCCTCCGACATCGACCGTCTGGGTCACGGTGCCGTCGATCGGATCGATGAACGCCAGCCCATCGGCCGTGGCGACGAGGATCCGATCGTCGCTGACGCCGTTCCCGAGCTGGGTCACGCCCCGCAGCGTCGGCCGGGCCACCTCGGTCGCGGCGGCGGCATCGATGACGACGATCGTGCTCCGATCGGCATCCGCGGCGCCTGCGCCGGGGGTCAGCACCGCCGCGAGCCGCTGGCCGGTATGGGTCAGGAAGAGCCGCTCGATCGAGCCGCCGACGTCCATGAAGGCCTGTGACTCCACCGCCGCGGGCGGGCCGCGCCGCGTGAGGTCCATGGCGGTGACGTCGATACGGCGAATCTCGCCGGAGCGTGTCCCGACATAGAGGGTCCGCCCCGTCTTGTCGTAGGCCACAGCGACGGCCCCGGGCAGCGCCATGGTGCCCGCAAGCTCGCGCGTCGCGAGGTCATACGCGCGGATCTCGCTGCCGGTGGCGACCCACAGGCGATCGCCCTCGACCTGGCTGGGATCGAGGCCGTCGTCGCGCCGGGGCTCGACCGCCGCGTCGACGACGGGCACGCCGAGCTCGCTCGTCGCGCTCACCTTGTCCTCGGCGAAGGCCATCAGCCCGAGGGCCATGGCGTACTTCGCGACGTGGGGATGGGTCCACTCGTAGATCTCGTGGGAGAGGCCATACCGCCAGTCCTGGAGGAACTCTGTCGCCGTCCGCGGGTGGTAGACCTCGTCGAAGTGCATCTGGTAGGGCTCGTCGAGGCGCCACATCCGGACGGTGAGGAGGCAGATCGCCAACAGTGCGAGGACCCAGATGTCGAGCCGGTCGAGGCGGCCGCCGCGCTCCGTGTCCAGCTCCCGGCTGCGGTCGGCGCGCACCGGCGTGTCCCGGAGCCGTGCCCGGAACCAGGCCCACGGTCCCAGCGTGCCGGCGTCGCGCTCCATCTCCCAGGCCGGAAGGACCACCTCGGCCCCGCCGACCCCGGCCCTTGCCGGAGGTCCGGCCCCTACCGCGGCCCCCGCAAGTGGAACGGCGGTTGTCACTGGCCGCGCGAAGGCCGAGGCCCAGCGCGGCACCTCTCGCGGCGTTGGCGCCGGTAGCCACGGCGCGCCGGACCCGGGTTCGCCGGGCGCGGCGGCGCCATCGATGCCTTCGCCGCTGTCCGGGCCCTCAAGGTCATCGATGTCCGGCTCAGCCGGCGGGCGCCCGAGCCAGCCCGCCAGCCGCGACTGCTCCCGGGCGTCGCGGCCCGAGAGGGCGACGTCCTCGGCGAGCCGCTCGATCGCAGTCTGTCGGAGCTGGAAGAGCGCCCAGCCAAGGACCGCGGCCTGGATCACCGAGGCGATGGCGATGCCCCAGTGGGAGGCGAGCGTATCCCCGATCCCGAGCCAGTCCGAGATCCGCGGATTGTCGCCGTAGTACGTCGTGAGCACCACGTACATGTTCGCGAAGGTCGCGGCAGCCGACAGGATGTACGCGATCCGCCATCGCAGCGAGACGGCCGCGAGGATCGCTGCGAGCGCGGCGATCGGGAACAGGTAGCGCTCGTGGACGCGGGTCGGTAGCACGAAGAACGCCAGCGCCAGGATGGTGACCCAGACGAGGATCGTCAGCCGGTCGGGCCGTCGCGCGACGAAGTAGAGCACGATCGCGGCCACGATGAGGAACAGCGCGGCACCCACGAGGACGGCCGGAAAGGGGCCGATCATGAGGCCGTCCGGGCACTTGTCGCCGACGCTGCCCGGTGAGCTCAGCTCGGGGATCACCCACGGCCCGATCCGGAACTCGGTCGGCGGCGAAGCCTGGATCGTCGAGTCGCAAACCCATTGGCGATTGAGCGCCAGGCCATCCTGGCGGCCGTCGGCCGTCGTCTGGGTCACGAGGGCCCATGGGTTGAACGCGTTGACGGTCAGGTACGGATAGCCGGCCGCTGTCTTGAAGATCTGGGCGACCAGCCCGGGCAGGCTGAGCCCGAAGGGCAACGCGAGGAGGAACGCGGTCAACAGCCCGGAGGCCGCCGTCGTCAGGACGCGGATCGGGCCCCGGACGCGTTGCTCCCAGCTCGTCGTCGAGGACAGCACTTCCGGCTCGTCCTCGAGGCCGTACGCGCCGCGCGGCCACAACGCCCGCCGGATCACGACGATGGCCACGATCGGGATGAGGATCGCAAGCTGCGGTTTGATGAGCGCGGCCACGGTCGCGAGAATCGCGGCGCGCTCGGGGCGGTCCCGCCACAGCTCGCGCAAGGCCAGCAGGAGCACGACGACGCCGACCGAGTCGACCTGGCCCCAGACGACGCTGTCGAACCAGGTGACCGGGTTGACCATGACGATCACCGCTCCGATCCTCGCCGACCGCTCGCTGCCGCCGAGCTCCCGGGTCATTGACCACGCGAGATAGGCCAGGGCGAGATCGCCCAGGATCGGTGGGATCTTGATCAGGTCGCCGACGCTGCCGACGAGGTTTCCGACGACGCCGACGATCCACAGGATGTAGAGGTAGCCGGGGGTGTAGTCGGCGAAGAAGCCGTTGACCGGATCGGCAGCCCGGGCGTAGAACCCGGGGATACCGTGGTCGGCGAGGTTGTCCGCCCAGTACCCGAATGAAGCGAGGTCGACTCTGAAGCCGGAGCCCGGCAGGAGGTATGCGATGATGAGCCGGAGGGCGAGCCCCAGCGCCAGCAGGACGAGGATGCCCCCCGCGGCGTCCCAGGTCCCGGTCCGCGTCGGCTCCGCCGCCCTGTCCGGGTCGGGCTCACCGATTGCGGGACCACTCAAGACGGGTTCGGTCTCCAACGAGCGATGAGGTGCTTGGGAGCGTAGCAGAGGGCGCCGCGGGCTCCCGGAACCTCGATGTCGTGTTCGACTGGGTCGATCGCCTTCCGGCGCTTCTCGTGGGCGCGGGACTGGTCGCGGTCGCGCTCGGCGCGTATTGGTTACCCGGCAGCGACCGCTTCTACAACCACTTCGTGTGGCAGGCGCAGGCCTTCTTGCACGGCACCGCCGTCATCGACTGGCCGGTCGAGGGCAACTTCCCCTTCGGGAACGCCTGGATGCAGGACATCTACCCGCTGAGCGAGCTGACCGGGCGGCCCGCGGACGGGGCCCTCCTGCCGTTCCCGCCACTGCCCGCCATCCTGCTCATGCCGTTCGTTGCGATCTGGGGACTGGCGACCGACATCCGGGCGGTCTCGGTCCTCCTGGGGGCGATCAATGTCGGACTCGCCTGGTGGGCGCTCGGCCGACTGGCCGTCTCCCGCCGTGTCCGCTTCGCGACGACGGTCTTCTTCGCCTTCGGGACGGTCTTCTGGTACGCCGCCCAGCTCGGCACGACCTGGTTCTTTGCGCACGTCTGCGCGGTGACATTCCTCCTCCTGGCGCTCGGCGTTGCGCTCGGCGCCGATCCGAGCGCGGACGACGAGGTCGACGCCGGCCCGTCGCAGGCCGGAATCGTCCGATCGCTGATCGACCAGCTTCGGCGGCCGCTCGCGCTGGTCGACCGTCGACAGCTCCTCGCCGGGCTCCTCTTCGGCGTCGCCTGCACGGCCCGACTTCCGGTGGTCTTCGGCGCGCCGTTCTTCATGCTGGTCGGCGGGGGCGGCACATGGATCCGGCGCTCGGTCTCTGCCGGGATCGGGGCGGCGATCCCAGTGGGGTTGCTGCTGGCGTACAACCTGACCACGACTGGCCACGTCCTCCACCCGGGCTACGACTGGCAATACCAGCGCGAGGCCACCGGCTACCCGACCCTGAACTACAACCCCGCCTGGGGCATCGAGGACCCGCGCTATCTCGTCCAGAACCTCCAGATCATGTTCTTCTCGACGCCGGTGATCGCCCCGGAACGGAAGCCGAGCTCGCTCGGGGACGGCGAAGCCCTGTGTACCGACCCCGGTGCCGTCCGCGGGCTGTTCGATCGCGGCTGTCCGATCGCCGTGCCGCGGGACATCGGGATGAGCATCATCCTTACCACTCCGGCGTACCTGCTCGCCATCCCGGCGCTCCGGAGCCGCCGCTCCCGGCTCGTCGCGGGCTCGTATCTCGCGGTCCTGGCGATCGCGCTGGTGAACCTCATGCATTTCAGCCAGGGCTGGGTCCAGTTCGGCTACCGGTTCAGCAACGACTTCGTCGTGTTCGGTCTGCCCCTCGTCGCGATCGGGATGGCCCGCCGCGGCCGGGTCGGCGTGCTGGCCTTCGGGCTCATCGCCGCGTCCGTGGCCATCAACCTGTGGGGCGTGATCTGGGGCAACCTGCTCGGATGGTGAGCCCGCGGCTCATGGCCATGGCGGCGCCGCTCGCCGTCGCGGGGCTCGTCATCGTGAACGCCTGGTCGGGCCTCATGCCCGGCGTGGGCTTCTGGGACACCGGCGAGTTCCAGACCGTGCTGCCGATCATGGGCACTGCCCACCCGACCGGCTACCCGACGTATGTGCTGCTCGGGTTCATCGCCAACATCCTCCTCACCCCGATCGGCGAGCCGGCCTTCCGCATCACCGTGCTCTCGCTGCTCGCCGTCGCCGCCGCCGCCGGCGCGACCGTCCTGCTCGTACGCCGCCTCACGGGCTCGACGATCATCGGAATCGCGACCGGCCTCGGCCTCGCCATGACCCCGGTGGTCTGGGCGAACGCCACCCGGGCCGACCCCCACCCGATCCACCTCGCCTTCGTTGCCTTGCTCCTGCTCGCGCTCGTTCGCTGGGAACACGGTCGGCGCACGCTCCCGAGCCTGAATCCGGATCGTCGGGCATCTGCGGCGCGGCGCGCGGACCGCTGGCTGATCCTGGCCGCGATCCTGTTCGGGCTCGCGGTTGGCAACCATTCGCTGACCTTGTTGCTCGTCCCGCCGGTCGGGCTGTACGTGCTTGCCGTTGCGCCCGACATCTGGCGGCGGCCCAGGTTCGTGCTCACATGCCTCGTTGCAGTGCTCCTGACGGTCACGCTGGTCTTCCTCGAGCTGCCGGTCCGCGGCGGCCTCCTGCCGGCTCCGCTCATCTACGGGCAGCCCGCGACGTGGGACGGCTTCTGGTACATCGCGCTGGCGGAGCAGTTCCGGGGCTCGCTTGGCGACCCATTCACCGATCTCGCGACCAAGTTCAGCGACCTCATGACGTTCGCCCGCGAGCAATACGGCCTCCTGGCCCTTGCAATCCCTGCGGCATTCATCGTCACCGCGAGGCGCGCTCCGCGGTACGCCCTCCTCACCGGTCTCGCCCTCGTGATCACGATCTTGTTCAACGAGGCATATTCGAACGCGGACATCCAGCGCTACTACCTCGGTCCAGTGCTGTGGGGCTGGACGTGGCTCGGGGTCCTCGGGGCGGAGGTGGCAGATCTCGCCGGCGTGTTCGTCGCGCGTCTCGCCGCCGGCCGACGGCCCGTCACCGTCGATAGCCCAACCGTCCGCCGCGCCTCGCTCGTCGCGGCGGGCATCGTCGGCGTCGTGCTGCTGCTGCCCGCCCTCGGGGACCTCGACAAACGTCGTCAAGGCGCCGATCGATCGCACGATACCGGCGCCGTGACATGGCTCCAGGGCGCCCTCCCTGCGGTCGCCCGGGACGCCGTCCTGGTCAGCTGGTGGAGCACCTCCACGCCCTTGTGGTACGCCCAGAAGGTCCAGGGGCTTCGCCCGGACGTGTTCATCGTTGACGACCGGACGATGCTCGACCTCAACCTCGGGCGCGCACCGGACGTGATCAAGCGCTTCCTTGGCACCCGCCCCGTCTACGTGATCCGCCTCGAGGGGGACGACCTGAACGAGCTCACCGACCAGTTCGACATGACGCTCGTCGCGAGCGGCGGCAGCACCGGGGTCTATCGAGTCAACGGTCGATTGGCGGCGTCCCCGTGACCGCGCGGCTGCCCGCTCTGTCGTACTTCTTCCCGGCCCACAACGAGGCAGCGAATCTCCAGGGCCTCGTCGAGGAGGCCCTCGCCACCCTGCCGACCCTCGCCGATGCGTTCGAGATCCTCATCGTCGACGACGGCTCGACCGATGGAACGCCGGCCCTCGCGGACGAGCTCGCGGCGAGCTACCCCGAGGTGCGCACCGTCCACCACCCAACGAATCTCGGCTACGGCGCCGCGCTCCGATCGGGCTTCGCGGCGGCGCGCTTCGAGTACCTGGCGTACACCGACGGCGATCGCCAGTTCAAGGTCGCCGACCTCGGGCGCCTCATCGATCGTCTCGAGGCAGGCGCCGCCGACGCCGTTGTCGGCTACCGCATCCGCCGGGCCGACCCCTTCGTCCGGACCGTCTATGCGCGGCTGTACCAGCTGGCCAACCGGATCTTCTTCGGACTCCGGATTCGCGACGTGGACTGTGCCTGCAAGCTGTTCAGGCGATCGGCGCTCGAGGGCATCGCGGTCGAGTCGGGCGGCGCCTTCTTCTCGGCAGAGCTCCTCATCAAGCTCCGGACGAGGGGCCGCAGGATCGAGGAGGTCGGCGTCCCGCACTACCCACGAACCGCCGGCAGCCCGACCGGCGCGAAGCCCCAGGTCGTCCTTCGCGCCGTTCGCGACTTCTGGGCGCTGCGCCTCCGCCTCTGGGCCGCCCCACGCCGGGCTCTCGCCCGAGGCACGCCGATCCTTGGCTCGGAGGGAGACCGCTAGCTACTGCGCCTGCCGCCGGATTCGCCGCCGGCGCCGGGGTCGACCTCGAGCGAGTTGACGAAGTCCCGGAACATGTCAAGCCGGGGGTCGGCGGGCGCATCACCGATCGATTCGATCGGCGCCCGGCGGCGGCGAGGCCGATCGGAGCTCTCGCCCTCGGTCTCCTCGTCGGGCGCGGTGTCCTCCTCACTCGGATCCTCGTCTGGATCCACGGCGAGCCCCGCCTGGGCGAGCACCTCCTCGGCAGCGAAGATCTGGACCTCGGCCCGGACCGCCAGGGCGAGCGCGTCGGACGGCCGTGAATCGACCTCGACCTGCACGCCGTCGCGCTCGAGATGGATCTGGGCGTGGTACGTCTCGTCGGTGAGCTCCGAGATCACGACGCGCTCCACGCGCACGCCGAGACGATCGAGGGCCGCGGCGAAGAGGTCGTGCGTCAGCGGCCGCTCGGCGGCGAGGCCCTGAAGCCGCATCGCGATCGCGCTCGCCTCCCAGGCGCCGATCCAGATCGGCAGGTAGCGATCGCCCGCGCTGTCCTTGAGGATCACCACGTGCCGGTTGGAGAGCATGTGCACTCGAACGCTCTCGATCACCATCTCGACCAGGCGGGCCATGGCTGGATTATCCCATCGGGCCGAAGCCGGGGCTGGGGCGGCGGCGCGCGGTCCCGGCACCGACGATCCGGAGGAGCACGCCCACGACGACGCCCAGCACGAACCCGCCGATATGGGCGAAGAACGCGACGCCACCCTGGGCCGTCGCGGCGCCGAACGCGGCGAAGCCGTTGACCAGCTGGAGCGCGAACCAGAAGCCGAGCACGAGGAGCGCCGGCACCTCGAGGAGCTGATAGAAGAAGCCCAGGAACACCAGCGACAGGATCCGGGCGCCGGGGAACAGGACGATGTATGCGCCGAGGGCTGCCGCGATCGCGCCCGAGGCGCCGACCAGCGGGACCGCAGAATGCGGATCGATCACGACCTGGGTCAACGCCGCCGCGATGCCCCCCACCAGGTAGAAGAGCAGGAACGGGATGCGCCCGAGGCGATCCTCGACGTTGTTGCCGAAGATCCACAGGAAGAGCATGTTGCCGAGCAGGTGCAGCCAGCCGCCGTGCAGGAACATGCTCGTGATCATGCCGAGCATCGCCTGGCTGAGATAGCTGCCGGAATCCAGCGCCGCGGTGATATCGGCAGGCATGGCGCCCCATCGCTCGAAGAACTTCTCCAGCGCCGCGTCGCCGCCGGACGCCGTGATCGAAAGCTCGACGGCGAACGCCGCGACGCACGCCGCGATGAGGGCCAGGGTGACGACCGCGGTCCGACGCGTCGGGTTCCGGTCTCGAAGCGGAATCACGGGGTGGCGCCGGGCGACGCAGCTCCTCCCGATCCTGCCGGCCCGGCCGAGCCGCTCGGCCCGGGCGATGAGCCGGGCGTGCCGGCAGTGGGCTGGAGCAGCGAGCGCTGCAACCCCTTGCCGCTGATCCAGACGAGCGCGCTGGGCTCGCTCTCGAGGCCAGCCTCCACGTACCAGTCGCGCATGTCGGTCCAGCTCGTGACGCCACCGGCCAGTCGGTACTGCTCGAGGTACGAGCCGTTGACCTTGGACAGCGCGACGACCCGCTGGTTCGGAGCGTCAAAGCCGTAGATCGTGCCCTGGCGGCGGTCGGCGCCGGAGGTGATGAGCTTGTAGACCGGCTCGCTCCGGAGGACGGGATCGCCCGGCGCGACCGCGGACCAGCCCGCGCTGTTGCCGTTGACGACGCGCAGGAGCTCGCCACCGTCTGCGAGCCAGATGTCACCGTCGATGTACATCGAGGTCACGCCGCTGATGTCCCGGGCCGCCGAGAGCCATTTGTTCGGCGGGTTCGGGAAGCCACCGCCGTCGGCCGCCGGCGAGTACCGCAGGATCTGCTGCGCCGAGGGATCGACCACATAGAAGTTGTAGAGGTTGGCCTCTGGATCGCGGACGAAGGTCCCGATCGCCAGGATGTCATCGCCCCACTCGGTTGCGCCGCTCGTCAGGATGCGCGTGTACGTGCCTTTGCCCGTGGTATTGGCCGGGCGCCAGCGCCAGACGACGTTCTTGGTGTCGATGATCAGGAGGTCGCGACCGCCGACGCCGAGCAGCTTCGGCGCCGACTGCGTCGCTCCGGCGGCCTTGAGGCCCTCGCGGAAGATCGCTACGGCCTTGCGGGCGTGGAGGTCGATCCGGTACACGCTCTTGGTGGCCGAGTCGAGCACGAATGGCGCGCCATCAGGGCCGCGGACCAGGGCCTTGAGGTCGACGGCCGGCTTGTCCGGGAACGTGAACACCGGGCTGGAGACGACGTCGATCATCTTGTAGAGGCGATCGAGGGCGGCGACGACCTGGACCCGCAACGGGGCGACCGTCGTCGACGGGACGCTGGCGTTGGACGCGCTCTGCAACGCGGCGTAGGCCTCGGTCAGCAGCTTCTCCGCGAGCTTGTGGTCGCTGACCACGAGGTCGATGCCGGGCCCGATCACGCGGTCAAGGTTCCTCCGCGCGAGCGTGATCGCGCCCTGCGCCGAATCGAGGGTCGCGATCGCGGTTCCGGTCGGCTGACGCCCGCCCAGCACGAACACGGCCGCGCCGAGCCCGCCGACCACGACGACGAGCGACAGCAGGGCGACCGCCGCCCGCCGCTGCGTCTCGCGACGGGCACTGAGGGGGGTAACCCGCCGATTGCGGACGCCGCGGCTTGGGAGGGCATCCTGGACGCGCAGGAGCAGGCGGTAGAGGCCACGCCCGGCAGCGCCGCGGGCCCAGCGGGCGCCCGACTGGGCCGCCGTGATGCCACTCACCATCGAGTCCGCCAGGGGGATCGGCGAGCGGTCCGGCATCCCGGCAAGCGGTTCGGCCGGGCGAACCGGCACCGGCACGACCCCGGCCCGCGACAGGGAGACCTCGGCCGCCTCGATCACGAGCGCGCCGTCGCTGCCGGCGCCGCCGCTGCCCCGGAAGCGGGCCGTCAGCTGCTCGACGGCCGACTGTGGGTGGAGCGTCACGAGGGCGTCCTTGAGGGCATCCGCACCGAGGGCTGCAACCATGTTCGGCGAGACGAGCATCAGCTGGTCGCCGACGTTGATCTCGCCGCGCCACACATCTGGCTCGACGTCGGCTGCGGGCAGGCCTCGATCGCGATGCGGATCGGGCAGGGTCGAGAGCCGGGCGCCGCGATTGAGGTAGGCCTCCGCCGGTCCGACCGTGCAGACGTACAGCTCGTTGTCGCGAACCACGGCCAGCCCGACCCCGATCGGCCCGGGCCCGTTGCCGAGGGCCCCGCGCTCGCGGGCGTGGCTCAGCCGCTTGTTCGCGACCTGGTTGGCCTTGACGAGCGCGCCTCGAATCCCGGCCGACTCGTCGTAGTAGTACTCGCTTCGGATCGAGTCGGCGACGAGGCGCGTGGCGTCACGGGCCCGCGCACCGGCGACGCGCGACGTCACGAGGAGGTACAGGTGGCCTTTTGAGCGCGTCTGGGCCCCGACCCGCGGCTCCACGTGGATCGCTGTGTCCGGCGAATCGGGGGCGCGTTCGGTGTCGGGGACGACACCGAGCTTCATCTGGATCCGGTGGGCCACTACGGTCCTCTGCCAGGTTGCTGGGTCGGCGGCGGGATTATCGCATGGGCTCCGAGGCCCGAAGGCGACACCCCGGCTAGCCGGCGATCCGAGGACTGACGCCTATCGCCTCCGAACCGTGACGCGGACCTGACGCACCTGTGCCCCGCCGGGTGCCCGGCAAAACGCCGCGGAGAGCTCCTCGCCATGGAGAACGATCTCCTGGCCCACGATCGGCGCATCGGCCTCGACCACGAGCGTCTCGTCCTCGACGCGCAGCGCTCGGCAGGCGCCATGCGCGGCCGGCGCCAGCTCGGCAACGATGGCGTCGAAGGTCGCCACGAGCCGCGCCCGGCGGAGCTCGTCCTCCAGTCCCAGGCGCGAGGCGGCCTGGGGCATCAGGTCCCCGATACGGGACATCGGCCGGCGCCGCCGTCGCTCCTCGGTCATGAAGCCGACGGGATGAGCCGCGCGCCGGCCTCGTCCGTCCGGACCTCCCAGGGCGTTGCGATGGCCCGAAGCGCCGGGTCGAGGTCATCGAGCGTGGTCGTGGTCACGAACGCCTGCGGGAGGTCGGCGATCCGTCGCACCAGGTGGCCGCGCCGGGCCGGATCGAGCTCGGAGAAGACGTCGTCGAGGAGGAGGAGCGGCGGCCGGCCATCGTGGGCCGTCACGAGATCCAGCTCCGCTAGCTTCAGGGCGAGGATGGCGGTCCGCTGCTGGCCGCGCGAGGCGAAGGCGGACAGGTCGCGGCCGGCCATCACGAACGTAAGGTCGTCCCGGTGCGGCCCCACGAGGGTCGTCCCGTTCCAGGCCTCCTTCTCGGCGGTCTCGACGAGCCGCCGGGCGAGGGCATCCCGCGGTGACTCACCCGGCCCGGTCGGGGCGTTGGTCATGTACTCGATGCCCAACGCTCCAGCCGCCGCCTCTTCGGGCGCGATTTCCGCGTGGGCGGCCGCGAGCGGGACGGCCAGGCGTCGGAGCAGCTCGTGGCGAGTCGCGACGACGGCGCCGCCGGCGTCGAGGAACGGTCGATCCCAGTACCGGAGCTCGTCACGTGACGCCGTCTCCTCGCGAATCGCGCGCAGCAGGCCGTTGCGCTGCTGGAGGGCGCGTCCGTATGTCGCGAGGTCGCTCGCGTAGGCCGGAACGAGGTTCACGCCGAGCTGGTCGAGCGTCGAGCGGCGGAGCGAGGGCGAACCGACGACCAGCAGCATGTCCTCGGGCGCGAACAGGACGACTCGCAGCCGCTCGGACAGTGCCTGCGCGCGCCGTGGCACGCCGTTCACCCGGATCCGCTTCCGGCCGCCACCGGCGGCCGTCTCCGAGCCCGGACGAATCAGGACCACCTCGATCTCGTCGTCCGCCGATCGGCCCTCGATCCGGGTGAGATCGGCGCCCCAGCGGATCAGCTCGGCGTCGGTCGTCGTTCGGTGCGATCCGCCGCGGGCCAGGACGACCATTGCCTCGAGGAGGCTCGTCTTGCCGGCGGCGTTGGGCCCCCACACGAGGTGCGGCCCCGGCCCGAAGGCGACGTCGAGCGTGGCGTAGGCGCGCAGGTCGGCGAGCCGGATCCTGTCGAGCGTGGCGATTGCGATCAGAGCGGCGCTGGACCCCTAGGAGGTGGTCCGCACGGGCATGACCACGTGCACGTACTGGTCGTCGCCGATCGGCTTGAAGACGCCCGGCGCGAGCGGTCCCTGGAGCTCGAGCGCGAACTGTTCCGCGGAGACCTTCTCGAGGACATCGGCCAGGTACTTTGCGTTGAACGCGATCGACGTGCCGTCGCCCTCGACCTCGGCCTCGACCTGGCTGACGTGGTCACCGACCTCGGCGTTGGCGCTGACGGTGATGCCGGATTCGCCGTTTGCCGAGATCTGGAGCTTCACGATGTTGGCCGACTCGTGGGCGATCAGCGCGGCGGGCCGAACCGCTCGCAGGAGCTCCTCACGATCGAGCAGGGCTCGGGTCGTGTGGGCCTTGGGCAGGACCGACTCGTAGTTCGGGAACTGGCCGTCGATGAGCCGGCTGACGAGGTCGACGCCCTCGAGGTGGAACAGGATCTGGTTGCGGCCCTGGGCCAGGACCACGTCCACCGGGTCGTCCGAGTCGCCGAGGATCCGCATCAGCTCGGTCAGGGCCCGCGCCGGCACGACGACGCTCGTGTCGCCCACCGGATCGAGGATCGGGATCGTCTTGACCGCGATGCGGTAGTTGTCGGCGGCTGCGAGCGTCACCGTCTCGCCCTCGAACCGGCACAGGACGCCGGTGAGAATCGGGCGGGCCTCGTCGGTCGCGGCGGCGAAGGCCGTCTCCTCGAGCGCGCGCTTCAGCACGTTCTGGGCGATCCGGGTCGTCGGCCGCTCGCCCGTCGGCTGGATCGAGGGGAACTCCTCGGCGTCGATGCCCTTGACGTGCGACTCGAACCGGCCTGAAGTCAGGTGCAGCGTCTCGTTCGGCCCGGACTCGAGGTCGATCCGTTCGCCGCCGGAGAGCGAGCTCACCAGGTCGGCCAGGAGCCGCGCGGGCACGGTCGTCGACCCGTCGGTCTCGACCTTGCCGGGTACCCAGTACACGAGGCCGATCTCGAGATTCGTCGTGGTGAGGCGGAGGCCGCCGTCCTCGGTCTTGAGGAGGACGTTGGCGAGCACGGGCAACGTGCTCCTGTTGGAGACTGCACGGCTGACGACGCCGAGGCCGCGAGCCAGGTTCTCCTGCATGACCGAGAGCTTCACGTCAGTCCACTCCAAGGGCGGGGCGGTCGAGAGATTCGAACAACGAGGGTTGTGCCACGTGGGGCTCCCGGCTCCCGCAAGGCCGCGTCGTTCGGTTTGTGTATCTTCTCCCATTCTTCTTGACTCGTCATCACCATCATCATGCTGTGGACCGCGTGGATCGTCGTGCTCGCTGCCGTTCGTGCTCGCGGTGCACGACGCCCGGTCGATGGTGGACGGTCAACGGCCATTCGCGGACGGCGATGGGGACGACCTGTGGACCAATGGAGACTCGGCGCCGAGCCGGCGACCGGGTTCCGGTCCGCGCTCCACGGCGCCTGGCGGCTTGTCCAACAGTGCATCCACGTTGCAGCTGGCTTCCAGGACCTTGCGTGTGCACCGGATTCCCACAGCCAGCTGTCGAACCGTGGATAACCCACGGGGCCACGACCCCCGTCGGACCGGCCGTCAGTCGGCGTAGATCAGCTCGCGAACTGCCGCGATCTCGCGCCGGAGCTCGTCGTTGCCGGCCGACTCCCGGGTGATCTTGTCGCAGGCGTGGAGAACGGTCGAGTGGTCGCGATTGCCGAGCTCCGCACCGATCCGGAGCAGGGAGACGTCAGTCTCCTCGCGCATCAGGAACATCGCGATCTGGCGGGGCACGACGATCGCCTTGTCGCGCTTCTGGCCGCGCAAGGCCTCCAGCGCGACGCCGTAGTACTCGGACACGGCCTTGGCGATCCGCTCCGGGGTGATCTGGCGCTTCTTCGGGTTGTAGAGGACGTTCGAGAGCACCGCCTGGGCGAGCTCGATCGAGATCGGCATCGCGCCCATCGAGGCATACGCGACGATCCGGTTCAGGGCTCCTTCGAGCTCGCGGATGTTGCTGACGACCTTGCGGGCGATGAACTCCATCACGTCCGACGGGATCGGGACCGCCACTTCCTCGGCCTTGGCCCGGAGGATCGCGATGCGCGTCTCGAGGTCCGGTGCCGTGAGGTCGGCGATGAGGCCCCATTCGAAGCGGCTGCGCAGCCGTTCCTCGAGGGTCAGGATGGCCTTCGGGGGCCGATCGGAGCTCAGCACGATCTGCTTGCCGTCCTCGTGGATGGCGTTGAACGTGTGGAAGAATTCCTCCTGGGTCCGCTCCTTGTCGGCGATGAACTGGATGTCGTCGATCAGGAGCAGGTCGATCCGACGGTAGCGGGCCCGGAACTCGTCGATCTTGCCCTGCTGGATCGAGGTGATGAACTCGTTGGTGAACTTTTCCGAGGTCGCGTAGACGACGCGCTTGCGCGGGAACTTCGCGGCCACCTGGTTGCCGATGGCGTGCATCAGGTGGGTCTTGCCGAGGCCCACGCCGCCGTACAGGAAGAGCGGGTTGTAGGCGTGGCCCGGGCGCTCCGCGACCGACAGGCTCGCCGCGTGGGCGAGGCGGTTGGCCGACCCGACGATGAAGTTCGAGAACGTGTAGCGCGGGTTGATGTTGTTCGCCCCGCCCTCGCCGCCGATCCGACCGGGCTCGACGCGCACCTGGGCCGCCGGCGCCGCCACGCGTGCCGGCGCGGCGTCCTGGCTCCGCGGCAAGAGGCCCGGCCCGACGGCGACGCGCGCGCCGGCCTCGACGACGGCTGGGCCATCCCCCTCGCTCCCGCCGATCCTATGCCCGCCGTTGTCGTTCGTCCCGGGGTCGTCGCCGGTGCCCTCGACGGCCCCGACGAAGAAGTCGACCTGGACCGCGTAGCCGACGATCCGGCCGAGCGTCTGGGAGATCAGGGAGCGGTAGCGGCTCTCCAGCCAGTCCTTGGCGAAGCCGTTCGGCACCGAGATCCGGAAGCGCGTGTCATCGACCTCGACGAGCGCAGTGTCGCGCAGCCAAGTCTCGAAGTTTGCGGGCGAGAGGGTCACCTGGAGCTCGCCGAGGGCTGCGCGCCAGACCTGCTTCGCGTCCATAGGTCGATGGGACTCTCGTGTTCTGGGCAATGGGCTGACTGCCGTGGGGGCAGGAAACGGGAACGCGACCGAGATCTGCGGCGCGGGGCCAGAGGCCGGTCGCCGGGCTTCGGGTGGCGAAACATAGCACCGCCGGAAGGTGCCCGCAAGGCAAAATCCGCGATACTCCCGGGGAGTATGCAGCTCGCTCGCCGGCGCGCCCCCCGCGCCCCCTCAGACGACCCTCGCCGACCACCCTGGAGGCCCGCCTCGTTTGACGGTCCCGACGCGCGCGACCTATGATTTGCCGGACGATGAACGCGCCCCGCCCGTGCATCGGGCGATCGGCGCGTTTACGTGCCTTCTGGGGTCGATGACGGACTAACCCCGAGGCCGGATGGAGAGGATCCCCCACAGGCACGATGACGAAGCAGACCTTCCAGCCCAAGAAGCGCCACCGCGCCAAGGAACACGGCTTCCGAGCCCGGATGAGAACACCGGGCGGACGCCGCGTCCTGGCCGCACGCCGGGCCCGCGGTCGCAAGCGCCTGTCCGCCTGACGACCGGGCGCGGCCCACGGCCGCGGCTCGAGATGCTCTCCCGCCCACAGGACTTCGCAGCGCTCCAGGAGCGTGGGACCATTCGATCGCACCCTCTTCTCGCCGCCCGGGTCGCACGGACCGACCTCGGGATCACACGATTCGGCCTGGCGACCGGGCGAGCCCTCGGCTCCGCGGTCGTGCGGAATCGCGTCCGGCGGCGGCTTCGCGACGCGATCCGCTCGATGCACCCGCTGCTGCGACCGGGCTGGGACATCCTTGTGATCGCCCGGCCGGCGATCGTCGATGCCAACCATCGAGCGATCGGCTCGGCCCTCCGCCGGCTCCTCGCGCGAGGCGGGGTCCTGGCGGAGCCCGACTCCGAGAATCGCGCGGGACGAGAGTGACGCACGTCGGGATCATCGAGCGGGTCGGCATCGCGATGATTCACGCTTACCGCTTCGCCTTCTTGTGGCTGCCGTCGAGCTGCCGGTACGAGCCGACGTGCTCGGTCTACACGGAGCAGGCGATCGCGCGCTACGGGCTG
>JBBQFS010000006.1:0-32207 GCA_038322255.1 Candidatus Limnocylindrales bacterium
GGCGTCGGGCAGATCGGCTCCGCCATCGTCAATCGACCGACCGAGCCACCCCCGGCCTCGGGGCCGATCGGGATCGCGACCCAGATCGGCGACGTCTTCTGGACCCTCGGGCCCATCGTGACGCTCTATCTCGCAGGCATCCTGTCCGCCAACCTCGCAATCGTGAACATCCTGCCGTTCCCGCCGCTCGATGGCGGTCGCATGGCCGTGATGGTGATCAAGCGCGTATTCGGCACGCGCGTCAGCCTGCGCGCCGAGCGCCTGACGTACGCCGTTGGGTTCGTATTCCTGCTCGCGTTCATCCTGTGGATCTCCGGATTCGACATCGCGAGGCTCGGCACGTCGCCATGATCGGGGACTCTCCGACGGGAGGACCTCGCACCCCAGAGGTGCCGGTCGTCGGGTCGAATCAGGCACTGCGCGTCCGTCGGAGCACGGTGACCGTGGACGTGGGCGGGGTCGCGGTGGGCAGCTCGCACCCGGTCGTCGTCCAGTCGATGACCAACACCGACACCGCCGACGCCGACGGAACCGCGATCCAGGTCGCGCGACTGGCCCATGCCGGTAGCGAGCTGGTCCGGGTCACCGTCAACAACGATGCGGCGGCGGCTGCGGTGCCCGAGATGCTCCGCAAGCTCCGCGACCTCGGCGTCGGCGTGCCCGTCATCGGCGACTTCCACTACAACGGCCACCAGCTCCTGGTCGAGTACCCGGAGATGGCCCGGGGCCTTGCGAAGTACCGCATCAATCCCGGCAACGTCGGCGCCAAGCGCCACGACGAGAATTTCCAGACCATCGTTCGAGTCGCGATCGAGAACGGGGTTCCGGTCCGGATCGGGGTCAACTGGGGCTCGCTCGACCAGGCCCTGTTGACCGAGCTCATGGACGCCAACGCCAAGCTCGCGGAGCCGCGCGACAGCCGGGACGTGATGATCGAGGCGATGATCGAGTCCGCGATGCGCTCCGCGGAGCTGGCGGAGGAGACCGGCCTCGGCCACGACCGGATCATCCTGTCGGCCAAGGTCTCGGGCGTGCGCGACCTCGTCGACGTGTACCGGATCCTCGCGACGCGCTCGGACTATCCGCTCCACCTCGGCCTGACCGAGGCCGGCCTCGGGATGAAGGGCATCGTGGCGTCGACGGCCGGCCTGTCGATCCTGCTGGACGAGGGAATCGGGGACACGATCCGCGTCTCGCTCACGCCAGCCCCGGGCGGCGAGCGCGAGGAGGAGGTGCGCGTCGCCCAGCAGGTCCTCCAGTCGATGGGGCTGCGCTCGTTCCTGCCGCAGGTCAGCGCCTGCCCCGGCTGCGGCCGCACGACCTCGACGTTCTTCCAGGAGATGGCCGAGCGGATCCAGGCCTACCTCCGCGACCGGATGCCCGAATGGCAGGCCCGCTACCCCGGCGTCGAGGAGATGACCGTCGCGGTCATGGGCTGCGTCGTCAACGGCCCCGGCGAGTCGAAGCACGCCGACATCGGCATCTCGCTCCCGGGGACCTTCGAGGAGCCCGTCGCGCCGGTGTTCGTCGACGGCAAGCTCGACCGGACGCTCCGGGGGGAGGGCCTCGTCGACGAGTTCATCGGCATGCTCGAGGCGTATGTCGACCGTCGCTACGGGGCCGCCGTCCCCGCCTGAGTCGACATGGCCGCATCGTAGCCTCGTTCGACGCTCGATCGAGCTCCGTGTATACTCCGGGCAACTTATCGGCCGCCTCGAAGCGTGGGTGACCCCCACGTTTTTTTTCGGCGGCGACAGGGATTCGGAGAGGAGACGAACGACATGAGTCGCGATTTCGTCGGCGCCCTCCTCCAGCTCAATGCCGAGAAGCAGGTCTCACGCGAGCAGCTCATCCGGACGGTGGAGGAGGCAATTGCCGCCGCCTACCGCCGCGTGGCCAATGAAGAGGACATCCACGTCCAGATCAACGCAGACACGGGCTCGATCCGGGTCTACCGGGCGCGCATCGCCGCGACCGACCCGATCGAGGAAGAGCAACAGCTGACCCACTTCACCCTCAGCGAGGCCCGAACGCACAAGGCCGACGCCATCCCGGGCGAGCTCGTCGAGATCGAGGAGCTTGACGGCGACACCTTCGGCCGCATCGGGGCCCAGACCGCGAAGCAGGTCGTCCTGCAGCGACTCCGCGAGGCCGAGCGGGATGCCGTGTTCGACCAGTTCGCGGATCGCGAGGGTGAGCTCGTGACCGGCACGGTCAACCGGGTCGAGCCGCGGGCCATGATCCTGGACATGGGCAAGGGCGTCGAGTCGGTCCTCGCGACGACCGAGCAGTCGCCGCTCGAGCACTACCGCATCGGCCAGAACGTCAAGGCCTACGTGCTCGAGGTCCGTCGGACCCCTCGCGGCCCGACGCTGTTCGTGAGCCGGACCCACAAGGGCTTCCTGAAGCGCCTGTTCGAGCTCGAGGTCCCCGAGATCCATAACGGCACCGTCGAGATCCGGGCCATCGCCCGCGAGGCCGGCAGCCGGTCGAAGGTCGCCGTGGGCTCACGCCAGGAAGGCCTCGACCCGGTCGGCGCGACCGTCGGCCAGCGCGGCGCGCGCGTCCAGGCGGTGGTCGCTGAGCTCGGCGGCGAGAAGATCGACGTCATCCCGTGGAACGACGACCCCGCGGCCTTTGTGGCCAACGCCCTGTCGCCCGCCCAGGTCCTCTCGGTCGACATCGACCAGGAGCACCGGATCGCGAACGTGACCGTGCCTGAGCGGATGCTCTCGCTCGCCATCGGCCGCGAGGGCCAGAACGCTCGCCTCGCCGCGCGATTGAGCGGCTGGCGGATCGACATCCGCAGCGACGTCTCGGTCGCCGAGGCCAAGGCCGCGGCGGACAAGGAGCGCGACGCCGCCACGGCCCCGGCCGCCGACGCCGCGGAGCCCGCCGAGGGAGCGACGCCCGCAGCGGCAGCGACGGGCGAGGAAGCAGCCCCGAAGAAGACCACGAAGGGCGCTTCGAAGGCGGTCGCCGCCGAGGCGCCGGTTAGCGCCGAGCCTGAAGGTCCGGCGACGGAGGCCTCCGCAACCGAACCGGCGACTCAGGGATCGGCGCCGAAGAAGCCGCGCGCGTCCCGCGCCAAGGCCGCCGCGCCCGCCGAGTCCGCCGCAACCGAAGGTCTGGCCGAGGACGGCGCCCAATCGAAGGCGACCCGCGCGAAGCCCGCCGCGCCCGCCGAGAGTGACGCAGGCGACGCCGACGCGAGCGGCGCCGACGCGAGCGGCGCCTCGCCCGCTGAATCGGACGAAACCGACAGCCGGGAGCCGGTCGGCGCCGCGGCGGGTGGCGTCGCAACCGAGCCGCGCACTCGCAAGGCGAAGGCGCCCGCCGACGAGGTGACGCCGTAGGCGCCGCCGCGGCCACGCTCGAACGTCGAGCCGCGCCGACCCGATCCTGCGTATTCTGCCGGACCAGCCGCGAGAAGCGCGAGCTCCTGCGCGTCGTCCGCAAGCCCGACGGCGGCGTCCGCTTCGATCCAACAGGGCGCGCGAATGGTCGGGGCGCGTATGTTTGCCGCGACGAGGCCTGCGTCACCGGTGCCACCGGCCGTGGCGGGCTCCACCGAGCCCTCGAGGCCAACATCCCCGCGGAACTCGCGGATGAGCTGCTGACCGCCGCGCGCGGGGGAGGAATCGATGGCACGAAGTAGGAGCGGCACCCGCGGCCGCCGCGGACCCCGCAAGCCGCCGCGTCGCGACGGCAACTTCGGCACGACCGCCGTCCAGGTGATCGATCCCGCCGAGCGCGGCGCGGTCGAGCTGCCCGGGACGATCACGGTCAAGGAGCTCGGCGAGCTCCTCGGCGTCAATCCCGCGGACGTGATCCGCGAGCTCATCAAGAGCGGCATCTTCGCGACGATCAACCAGCTGATCGACCGCGATACCGCCTCGCTCGTTGCGAGCGAACTCGGCTACGAGGTCGCGGAACCCACGACTCCGGGTACGCCCGTCGCTGGCGAGGATGGCGAAGACACGCCGCAGGCTGCCACCAAGGAAGAGCTGTTCACCGAGGAGGACACGGCCGATCTCGTCGATCGGGCCCCGATCGTGACGGTCATGGGCCATGTCGATCACGGCAAGACGAGCCTCCTCGACGCTATCCGCTCCACGACGGTTGCGGCCGGCGAGCGCGGCGGAATCACCCAGCACATCGGCGCCAGCGACGTGACCCGCGGCGACCGGCGCGTCGTGTTCCTCGACACCCCGGGCCACGAGGCGTTCACGGCGATGCGCGCCCGTGGGGCCAAGGTCACCGACATCGCGGTGGTCGTGGTTGCGGCTGACGACGGCGTCATGCCCCAGACGCTCGAGGCGATCGGGCACGCCAAGGCGGCCAAAGTGCCGATCATCATCGCCCTCAACAAGATCGACAAGCCCGACGCCAACCCCGATCGGGTCAAGACCGAGCTGACCGAGGCCGGGATCGTCATCGAGGAGTACGGCGGCGACACGCCGCTCGTGCCGGTCTCCGCGAAGAGCGGCGTCGGCCTGAACGACCTCGTCGACATGATCCTGCTCGTGGCCGACCTCCAGGAGCTCAAGGCCAACCCGAACCGATCGGCCATCGGCACGATCGTCGAGGCGCGGATGGACAAGGCCCGCGGCCCCGTCGGGACCGTGCTTGTCCAGACCGGCACCCTTCGCGTCGGTGACGTGATCGTGGTCGGCGAGACCCTTGGCCGCGTCCGCGCGCTCGAGGACGAGCATGGCAAGCGGGTCAAGCAGGCGGGCCCGGCGACTCCGGCCGTCGTGCTCGGACTGTCAGAGGTCCCGGAGGCCGGCGACACCCTGCGCGTAGTCGCCGACGAGAAGGCCGCCCGCGCGGCCGTCGAAGCCCGCCGGGCCGAGCTCGCTTCGAAGGGCGGGGAGGGGAGCGGTCGCGCGACGCTCGAAGATCTCTACCGCCAGATCCAGGCCGGCCAGGCCAAGGAGCTGCGGATCGTCCTCAAGGCGGACGTGTCGGGCTCGCTCGGTGCCATCACCCACGCCCTCGGCCAGCTGAAGACCGAGGAGGTCAAGCTCAACGTCCTCTACGAGGGCGCCGGCGAGATCAGCGACAACGACATCCTGCTCGCGTCGGCGTCGAACGCGATCGCCGTCGGGTTCAACACGGCGATCAGCGACACGGCGCGCCGGGCGGCCGAGGCCGAGAAGGTCGACGTCCGGATGTACGACATCATCTACCAGCTGACGGACGACATCGAGAAGGCCCTCAGCGGCCTCCTGGAGCCGGAGCAGGTCGAGGTTGTCGAGGGCCGCGCCGAGGTCCGCAAGCTCATCAAGGTCGGTCGGCAGGTCATCGCCGGCTCGTATGTCACAGATGGCCGGATCGTGCGCAACGGCGGCGCCCGGCTGTGGCGCGGCGGCAAGGTCATCGTGACCGACAAGATCGACTCGCTGCGGCGGTTCAAGGACGACGTCCGCGAGGTCCAGACGGGCTTCGAGTGCGGCATCGGGCTCGTGAACACGACCGACATCGTCGAAGGCGACGTGATCGAGTGCTTCACCATTCAAACCGTCTCTCGCTCCGCGGCCTGAGCACCGCTCCGCGCCGACGCGGGGGCAGCCACCGATGACAGCCCGCACCGATCGGATCGACCAGCTGCTGCGGCAGGAGATCGGCTCGATCCTGGCGAAGGACGTGCAGGATCCGCGGATCGGATTCGTCACGGTGACCGACGTCGAGACGGCGCCGGACCTCAGCACGGCGCGGGTATGGGTCAGCGTGATCGGGCAGCCTGCGGAACGCGAGCTCACGATGCGTGCGCTGGCGCGTGCGCTGCCGTTCGTGCGCCACGAGCTGGGTGGCCGCATCCGGATCCGGCGGATCCCGGAGCTGCAGCTGCGCGCCGACGACACGGCCCAGCGCGGGACGCGTGTCCTCCAGCTCCTTGCCGAGCTCGAAGCCGGTGGCCAGGTCGCCGCCGCCGCGCCCCCCGAGGAGTCGCTGCCCACGCCCGTCCCGCACATTCCCGTGCCGCCCGCGGAGCCGCCGCGGCGCCGCCGGAAGCGCCGATGAGCGTCGACCTCCGGCCGTGGCTGGACGCGGTCCCGGCGGAGGCCGCTGCTGCGGTCGCGGCGGCGAAGCATGCCCTCGTCGCGACTCACGAAAACCCTGACGCGGACACGCTCGGGGCCGCGCTCGGGGTCGCCACCATCGTCGAGCACCACGGAGGCCGGGCGACCCTGATCTCGACCGATCCCGTGCCACCCTTGTACGCCTTCCTCGCAGGCATGGATCGCTTCGTCGCCGATCCCGCGCCTGACGGCGACTACGACCTGCTCGTGGTCTGCGACTGCGGCTCGCTGGATCGCCTCGGTGCGGTTCGCGAACGGCACGCGGAGCTCTTCGAGCGGCTCCCTCGCGTGCTCATCGACCATCACGCTTCGAATACCGAAGGAGGCCCGCGCGACTGGGTCGACCCGGTGGCGGCCGCGACGTGCGAGCTCGTGACGCTGCTCGCCGCGCGGCTCGACGTCTCGCTGGACGTCCGCGACGGCGCCATGGCCGCCGCGCTCACGGCCGGCATCGTCATGGACACGTCGACCTTCGCCCATCCGAACTCGACCCCACGGACCCTCATCGTGGCGGCCGCCCTGGTCGAAGCCGGCGCGCCGCTCGCGGAGATCTCGCGCCGCCTCTACCGATCGAAGCCCGACGCCCAGCTCCGGCTCTTCGGGCGGGTCCTCGATCGGCTCGAGGTCACCGACGGCGGCCGGGTCATCCACAGCTGGCTCGACGACGCCGACCTGGCCGCAACCGGGACCCTGGGCGCGCATTCGGAGGGCCTCATCGACCTGCTGGCGCAATCGGAGACGGCCGACGTGGCGATCCTCTTCAAGGCGGCCGGCCCCGCGTCCACCCGCATCTCGGTGCGCACGAAGCCCGGCGGTGTGGATGCGACGGTCCTCACGGGGGCTTTCGGCGGCGGAGGCCATGCCCGAGCGGCCGGGGCGACCGTCGCCGCGCCTATCGCCGAGGCGCGCCGCGAGGTCCTCGCGGAGGCCGATCGACTCGCCGCCGCCGTCTCCCGCCCGGCCCAGGCCTGACGCGCGTGCCCCGACAACCGGACGCGCCGGGCATGCATGGCGTGCTCGTCGTCGCCAAGCCCGCCGGCCCGACCTCCCACGACGTGGTGGCCCTCGTGCGCCGGCTGGCCGCCACGCGCCGCATCGGCCACGGCGGCACGCTCGACCCGTTTGCCTCGGGCGTCCTGCCGCTGTTCCTCGGCGGCGCGACCCGGCTCGTCGAATATCACCTCGCCGACGACAAGGCCTACCGGGCGACGGTCTGCTTCGGCGCCACATCCACGACCGACGATCTCGACGGCGAGCTGACGCCGGTCGCCGGCGCGGGTCCGTCGCGCGCCGCCGTGACCGAAGCGCTCGCCGGGTTCGTCGGGTCGCAGCTCCAGCAGCCGCCGGCGTACTCGGCGGTCCAGGTTGGCGGCCGCCGCGCGTACGCGATGGCGCGCGCGGGCGAGAGCGTCGACCTGCCGTCGCGCCGCGTCGAGATCAAGACCCTCGACCTGCTCGAATGGGACGATCGCGACCTGGAGCGCCCCATCGCGATCGTCGACGTCAGCTGCTCTGCCGGGACCTACGTCCGCGCGATCGCTCGCGACCTGGGTTCACGCCTCGGCTCGGGGGCCTACCTCGGCGCGCTCGTGCGGACGGCGAGCGGCCCGTTCACCCTCGAGGCCGCGCGCTCGCTCGACGGCATCCGCGACGCCGCCGCCGCGAGCGGTCCCGACGGCATCCGCGAGCTCCTGCTCCCCGCCGACACGGGCCTCGATGCGCTCCCGGCCGTTTCGCTCACGCCCGAGGAGATCGCCGACGCCCACCAGGGTCGATTCGTCCGACCGACCGGCGGCTTTCGTGGTGCCGTGGACGGCCTGCCACTCCGGCTCGTGGACGCGACCGGGACGATCGTCGGCATGGGCCGGCGCGAAGGGGCGCGCGTCGCCCCGACCAAGATCCTGTCGCGCTGATCGTGCCCGCCCAGGGTGGGACCGCTGGGGCCGGCTCGATGGCGATCGTCCACGGCATCGACGCCCTCGATCGCTCGCTGGGCCGGCTTTTCGTCGTTGTCGGCGTGTTCGACGGATTGCATCGGGGCCACGACTACCTCCTCGGAGCACTGCGACGCCAAGCCGTGGCCCGCGACGCGCGACCGGCTGTGATCACCTTCGACCATCACCCCGACGAGATCCTCACCGGCTCGGCACCGCCGCTGCTGTGCGACCCCGACGAGCGGCTCGAGCGACTCGCGGCCGCCGATGTTGCCGTGACGGTCGTTCAGACATTCGACGTTGCCCTGCGCGAGACCCCGTATGACGCCTTCGTCCGCCGGATCGCCGAGCGGGTCGAGCTTGCCGGGTTTCTGATGACGCCCGATTCGGCCTTCGGCTATCAACGCGCCGGGACGCCGGAGACCGTCGCGGCTCTTGGCCGGGACCTCGACTACGAGGTCGTTACCGTGCCTCAGTTCACGCTCGATGGCGAGCCTGTCGGCAGCTCGAAGATCCGCGCCGCGATCGCCGCCGGCAATCTCGTCCAGGCGGAGCACCTGCTCGGCCGGCCGGTGTCGGTCACGGGAGTGACGCGCCGCGAGGGAGCGAGCACCACCACGCTCGATGTCCCGCTGCCCGTGGCCCTGCCGCCGACGGGACTCTACCGGGCATCGATCACGGTGCTCGGCGCCACACGACCGCTGGAGGCTGGCGCTCGGGTCGGGGACGGCAAGGTCTGGCTGCCGTCCCTGGACATGCCTCTTGGTCAGCGGGTAGCCGTGACCTTTCGCGACCAGGCTGCCCCATCGCCTTCCTGACGCCCATGTTCGCGGGCGGGTACCAACTCGACGAGGTTTGACTCGCTTGCAGTCGCGTCAGGCCGAAATCGGCCACAGACCCGGGATTCCTCGTCGAATCGGTCTCCCGTGGCGCGCAACTCGACGACCCGCGAGGCCGTGAGGCCCGGCACTGCACGGACCTGGTCAGGTAGGTATCCGGTCACGATCATCCGACCCGGCGAGGGCGCCGAGGCTGCCACCGCCCATGCCGCCCGCAGGATCTCCCTTCTCGCGGTGCCGAGCGGCGACCCGGCGAGGGAAGCGGCTGCGCCGGTTGACCCGGTCACGTCAGGCGAGGCTGGTCCAGCGCTCCTCGCGCGATGATCGGAGGACGGCGTCGACGAAGCGCAGCGCCCTGGCGCCGGCGCGCAGCGTCGGGTAGGGAGCGGCATCCGTTTCGCCAGCGGCTGAAGCCGCGACGCCGGCCGCGACTGCGGCGTAGAACGGCCGGAACAGGTCCCGCAACGCGTCGGACCAGCCCTCGGGATGGCCGGCCGGCAGCGGCGGGATGCCGGGCCCCGGCCTCGGCGCCGGAGATCGCGCGAACGTCGTCGTGGCATCCCGCGACCGCAGGACCAGCCGTTCGGGCCGCTCCTGCTGCCAGGCGAGCGACTGCTGCTCACCGGCGATCTCGAACCAGAACGCGTTCTTGTTGCCGGGTGAGACCTGGCTGATCACGCACGACCCACGCCCGCCGCCGGCGAAGCGCACCAGGATCGTCGCGGCATCCTCCGAGGTGATGGCGACGGCCTCCGTCTCGCCGGCCGGCTTGCCAAAGGCCTCGACGCCGCCACGCGGTCGCTGCCGGATCGGCATGAACGTCGCGAGGTCTGCGAAGACCGCCTCGATACGCTGACCCGTCACGTGCTCGACCGTGTCGAACCAGTGCGTTCCGATGTCGGCCACGGCCCGCGACGCACCGCCGGCCGCCGGCTCGACCCTCCAGTTCCAGTCGGTCGGATCCGCCAGCCAGTCCTGCAGGTACGCGCCGTGCACGAGCCGAAGCGCCCCGAGGTCGCCCTTGGCGACGAGCTCCCGCGCCCGCTCGACCATGGGATAGCCGCGGTAGGTGAAGGCGACCATCGCGTGGCGCCCGGTCGTCTGGGCGACCGAGACGAGGTGTTCGGCGCCCTCGGTGTCCGTGGCGATCGGCTTCTCGATCACGACGTGCTTGCCCGCCTCCATAGCCATCGCGGCCATCGCGACATGGGTCGCATTCGGGGTGCAGATATGAACGACGTCCACCCCGGGGTCGGTCAGCAGGTCGTCGGCTCGGCCGGTGGAGCGCGGCACGCCGAGCGAGGCCGCCTTGGCGGCGGCCCGATCAGGGTCGCTGCCCGCGATCGCCACGACCTCGGCGTAGCCGGTCCGCCGGATCGCGTCCACGTGGTGCGGGCCGACGAAGCCCGCGCCGATCACGGCCGCGCGGACGAGCGGCGCCATCACGTCCACCAGGCATCGTTGAGGGCGGGCTCGGAGGGCATGACCGATCGCAGGAACGTGACGCCCTTCCGGAAGCCCTCGTCCACCGAGAGGAGGGCATCCTCGTGCTCGATCGACAGGACGTCGTCGTAGCCGGCGAGCCTGAGGGCCATAAGGATCCGCCGCCAGTCGAGCTCGGAATGGCCGTAGCCAACCGTCCGAAAGATCCAGCTCCGTCGGCCGACGTCGCTCAGCGGCACCGTATCGAGCACGCCGTTGAGGGCGGCGTTGCGGGGCTGGATCGCGGTGTCCTTGGCGTGGGTGTGGAAGATCGCCCCAGCCCGGCCGAGCTCGGCGATAGCGGTCTCGACGTCGATGCCCTGCCAGAACAGGTGGCTCGGGTCGAGGTTCGCGCCGATCGCCTCGCCGCAGGCCTCGCGCAGCCGGAGCAGCGTCCGGGGGTTGTAGACCACGAACCCCGGGTGCATCTCGAAGCCGAGCTTGAGCCCGGCCTTCGCGGCGACGGCAGCCTGCTCGCGCCAGTACGGGATGACCTTCTCGGTCCATTGCCACTCCAGCAGCTCGCCGTACTCGTTCGGCCAGGCGCAGGTGACCCAGTTGGGGAACGTCGCGGTCTCAGAATCCCCGGGGCAGCCACTGAAGAGATTGATTCGGTCGACGCCGAGGCGGCCCGCGAGCTCGACCGTCCGGAGGAACGTCTCGTGGCTCGCAGCAGCGACGTCGGGCCGGGGATGGAGCGGGTTGCCGTGGCACGACAGCGCGCTGATCTCGAGTCCGCGCGATTCGATCGCCTTCCGGAACGCGCCCAGCGCGGCGGCGTCCGCCAGCAGCTCGGTCGGCCGGCAATGGGCGTCGCCCGGGTAGTTCCCGGTCCCGATCTCGACACAGTCGAGATCGGCCTCGACCGCCCGGTCGAGCGCCGCCTCCAGCGGCAGGTTGCCGAACAGGACCGTGAACACGCCGAGCTTCATCGGGTACCTCCGCCGGCGACGGCGCTCTCCGTCGCCCTGGCTGCCGCCGTGCCACCGTCGAAAAGCCGCCGAAGGAACGCGATCCCGTCGGTCGCGATCGCGTCCTGGCTCCGCTCCAGGGGCCGCCAGATCGCGGCCGCCCGGGCGATCGTGTGGTTCTCCGAGGTGAACGACTCGATGCAGATAGGCCCGCGGTAGCCGACCTCGACGATCGCCTCGGCGATCGAGGGCCAGTCGAGGTGGTCGTTGCCCGGCGCGCCGCGATCGCTGCCCGAGGCCTGGAAGTGCGCCAGCCTCGAGCCCGCCCGACGGATGGCCGCCGCGAGATCTTTCTCCTCGATGCTCATGTGGAAGGTATCGAGGAGGAGGCCGAGGCCGGGTGAATCGACCGCCTCGACGACCTCGACCGCCTGGTCGACCGTGTTGATCAGGCTCGTCTCGAAGCGATTGAGGGGCTCCATCGCCAGGACGACGCCGCTCGCCGCTGCTGCCTCGGCAAGGGGCGCAAGGTTCGTCACGAGGTGGGCGATCGTGGCCCGCCGCTTGTCGGCATCGAGGAGCCAGGTCCGGCCGACGGCGGAATAGATCGGGCCGCCGATGGCGCCCGCCCCGACCCGGGCAGCGACATCGATGCAGCCGCGGAGATAGTCGGAGGTCGCCGCCACGACCGCGGGATCCTCCGCGACGAGGTCGCGGGTCGCTGGCATGACCGCGCAGGTGGTCGCCCCGAGACCGAGGTCGTCGAGGAGGCGTCGGGCGCGATCGGGATCCCAGTCGCCCAGCTGCTCGATTGGCAGCTCGATGACGTCGAAGCCCCAGTCGGCGATCCGCGGCGCGAGCGTCGCGAGGCGGTCGTCGGTGAGGGGCGAGACCCAGATCCACGTGTTGGCGCCGAGGGGATTCATGGGCCGAGGCGCTCCTGGTGCTCGAAGAGGGAAGTGGAGGCGGGGACGATTGCTCGCCCCCGCCTCGCGACCGGCGGAGCCGGCCAATTGACTGCCTTGGTTACTGCCAGTCCTTCGGGAAGCCGGGCATCTTCTGGCAGCCACAGAGGGCGTAGAAGAGCGGCGGCATGCTGGGGCTGAGGTACTGGTCGAGGTTGGCCTGGGTGATGTTCGGCTCGGGGAGGACCCATTCCTTCGGGACCTGCTGGCCCTGGAGGATCATCAGCGCAGCGATGACCGGGGTCCGCCACTGATAGGTCGGGTAGGTCGGCGCGTCGGCCGTCCAGCCCTTGGCCTTCCAGGCCTGGAGGAAGTCGTTCTGGTCCTCGCCGGTGATCGGCGGAACCTTCACGCCCTTGTCCTCGAAGGCTTCGGCAGCGGCGACCGAGGTCGCCCCCGCGTCCATCCAGACGCCGTCGATGGTGCCGTTCGCGTCAATCGCGTCGGACACGATCTGCTTGGTCTTGGCCGCGTCGCCGCCGGTCTGCTGACTGGCGACGACGGTGATGTTGTGCTGCTTGAAGATGGCCTCGGCCGCCAGCCAGCGAGTCTCGAGGACGTCAACGCCCGGGAGGATCCGGAGGGCGATGACCTTGCCACCTGCGGGGATCTTGGAGGCGAGGAACTCGGCCGCGTCGGCGCCGAAGGCGTAGCCGCCGATGGGGTGGATGAAGGTGACCGGGCAGGTCGTGGTGACGCCGCGGTCGAAGTCGATGATAGGCACGCCCGACTTGCAGGCGGCCTCGACGGCGGGCGTCAGCGCCGCGGTCGAGTTGGGGGCGACGATGATCGCGCTGCAGTTGCCGCTGCTGACCATGTCGGCCAGGTCGGAGATCTGCTTGTCGTCCTTACCGCCGGCATCGACGTGGACGAAGTTGGTGATCTCGGGATGGAGCTTGACTTCGTGCTGCATGGTGTTGAAGCCGACGACGCGCCAGGGATTGTTCACGCCGGCGTTCGTGAAGCAGATCTTGTAAGGACCGGCCTTCTTGAACGAGGCGGTATCGGCCATCACCGGGTCGATGGCCTGGATCCACGGCTGGTCAGACGGGCCCGTGGGGGTCGCGCTCCGCTGGGCGAGCTGCTTCTCGCAGGTCGCCTTGTCGAAGAACGCGTTCGGGGTGGCGCCCTCGCAGGAGGCGGCCGCCGCCGCGGTTGCCGCTGCGGTCGCGGCGGCGGTTGCCGCTGCCGTGGCGACCGGTCCGGTGGTGACGGCCGGCTGTGTCGGACCCTGGGACGGCGTCCCGGGGCTACACGCTGCGAACGCGAGCGCCGCGATGGCCAGCAGTGACGCCAGCCGGGCTGCGGTGGTTCTATGCACGCTTGTTCTCCTCCAATGTTGTTGCCTGATCCTTGATCTCCTGGGGCAGTCGGTCCGTCAGGGTCCTCCTTCTACTGCCGGGCACGCCGGGGTTGGGTGGGGGTGATGAGGTCGATCAGCGGACGCCACGCAGCCGGTAGGAGGCGTAGCCCACGGCGGCGATGATGATCATCCCCTGGACTGCGTCCCTGATCGGCGTTGGGAAGCCGTACAGGTTGAGAAGAGTGAAGAGCGCCTGCAGCGTCAGGGCGCCGGCGATCGTCGTCGGGACAGAGCCCCGCCCACCCCCCAGGACCGCGCCGCCGAGGACCGAGGCGGAGATCGCCTGGAACTCGAAGCCCTGGCCGACTTGGGCGGAGACGCCGGCAAACCCGCCGAGGAGGATGCCGCCGATCACGCCGGAGATGCCCGACAGGATGAACGCCACCGTCCGGACCGCCTTGACGTCGATCCCGGCCAGCTGGGCGGCTCTCGCGTTGCCGCCGGTGGCCACCAGCTCCTGCCCGAAGTTCGTGCGGTGCAGGAGCCACCACGCAACGATGGCGACGACCAGCAGGATGACGACGCTGATGGGCAGCTGGTCGATCACGGGCACGCCGTCGATGTTGCCGCGGCCGAAGACCCGGAAGTTCTCGCTCAGCGAGCCGCGCGGGGCGCCACCGGTCAGCAGGAAGATGCCACCGCTCAGGACGAGCAGCATCCCGAGGGTCGCGATGAACGAGGGCACGCCGAGGCGGGTCGTGACGAGGCCGTTGATGAGGCCGACGAGGGCCCCGAGCAGGAACAGCACCCCGATCACCGGCAGGGCGAGGGCCGGGTTGCCCGCGATCATCAACGCCGCCGAGGTGACGACGACGGTGATCAACGAGCCGACGGACAGGTCGATCTCGCCGGCGACGATCACGAACAGCTGACCGGCCGCGAGGATCGCCAGCGGAGCGGCCGCCTTGAAGAACGCCAGGAAGACAGACGGCTTGGCGAAGTTCGGATTCTTCATGACGATGAGAACGAGCAGGACGACGAGGATGAAGAAGATCGGCCCGGCCTCGCGCACGCCGCGGACGATTCGCGACAGCAGGCTGGCTTCGACCACCTCGGAAGTCGCGGGAGTGGGAGCCGACGGGGCGACTGCGGCGGTGCTTTCGGTCACCGACCGGCCCGCCGCTCGCGCTGGGCGTAGATGGCGACCGCGGCGATGATGATGACGCCGCGAACGACGTCCTTCACGAAGCTGTTGAACTGGAGCGCGTTGAACGCGTTGTCGATGATGGCCAGGATGAAGACCCCGGCGAGCGTGCCCCAGACCCCGCCGCGACCGCCGGCCAGCGCCGTCCCGCCGACCACGACCGCGGCGATCGATTCGAGGTCGTAGCCGCCGTCGGGTCCAATCCACGGCGCTCCGGCCCGGATGCGGGCCACCAGGAAGAGCCCGGTGAGTACCGCGGTCAGGCAGCACAGGATGTGGGCGCCGATGATGATCCGGTGGGACCGGACGCCCGACAGGCGAGCCGTCTCCTCGCTGCCGCCGACGGCATAGACGTGATGGCCGAACCGCGTGGAGCGGAGAAGGAACCAGACCCCCAGGACAGTCGCGCTCAGGAGGAGGACCGACAGCGGGATCGGCCCAATCGAGCCGTAGCCAAGGACCTCGAACTCCGGCGCGACCTTGCCCGCGAAGTTGTCAAATGCGGCGTTCAGGAGGCCCCGCAGGATCAGCCCGACGCCGAGCGTGGCGATGAAGGCGTTGATCCGGAGCTTCGTCACCAGCAGGCCGTTGGTGAGCCCGACCACCACGCCGATCCCGAGGACCGCGGCGATGGCGATGCCGATCTTGCTCGGGTCGCCGCTCATGATCAGCGAGCTGACCAGCGCCGCGACGCTGATGAGGTAGGCCACCGACAGGTCCAGCGAGCCGGCGAGGATGACGACGGTCTGCCCGGCCGCCACGATTCCGAGGGCGACCGACCGAACCAGCATGCTCGTCAGGTTGTCGATCGTGAGGAATGGCCTGCCGGCGAGCGAGACGATGACCCAGGCCGCGAGGAAGATCGCGAGGAGAACGAGGTAGATCGGCGCCGCGTTCGTCGAGGCGACGCTCGAGCGGAATCCCTGGATGCGTGTGCCGGGGCCACCCGGCATGGTCGCCTGGGGCGTCGTCATGCGGCGCTCGCCACGTCCTGCTCGCCGGTGGCGAGGAACATGATCGCCGACTCGGTTGGGCCGGGCGGAAGCTCGCCGGCGATCTTGCCGTTGCGCAGGACGACGACCCGGTCGCTCATCCCGATCAGCTCGGGCAGCTCGGACGAGATCATGAGGATCGCGGCCCCGTTGCGTGCGAGCTGCCGCATGAGGTCGTGGATCCCGGCCTTGGCCCCGACATCGATCCCGCGGGTGGGCTCATCGAAGATCAGGATCTGGGCCTCGCACGCGAGCCACTTCGCGAGGACGACCTTCTGCTGGTTGCCGCCGGACAGGAAGCGGACCTCACGTTCGAGCCCGGCGCCGCGGAGCTCCAGGGTTCGAAGCAGCTCGGCGATCGTGAGGGCGCCGGTCCCACGACGGAAGAACGAACCGAGGCTGCGCAGGGCAAGGAGGCTGTTGTCGCGGACTGACAGGGGCAACACCAGCCCCTCGATCTTGCGATCCTCGGTCACGAAGCCCATGTGCCGGCGGACCGCCTGGCGGGCCGAGCGGATCCGGATCGCCTTGCCGTCGAGCTGGACCTCGCCCGTGTCGAATGGTCGAACGCCGAAGAGGGCCTGGGCCAGCTCGGTCCGGCCGGAGCCGGCGAGCCCGCCGATCCCGAGGATCTCGCCGCGCTTCACCTCGATGTTGATGTCGTGGAGCAGGCCGGTCACGCCGCCGCCGCGGACGGCCAGGCGCGGTTCCGCGACCTCGCCGGGGGTGGCGCGCGGCGGAAAGTAGTGGGCGAGGTCGCGCCCGACCATCTGCTTCACGAGCTCCCGCGTGGAGGTCGCCGCGACCTCGCTCGTGCCGACCTTCCGACCGTCCTTGAGGACGGTCACCCGCTGGGCGATCTCGAAGATCTCGCGCAGGCGATGGGAGATATACACGATCGCCACGCCGCGCTCCCGAAGAAGCCGGACCCGCTCGAAGAGGGCCGCGACTTCGTGGGGCGAGAGGGCCGCCGTCGGCTCGTCCATGACGAGGACCTTGGAATGGAACGACAGGGCCTTCGCGATCTCCACCGTCTGCTGCTGGGCAATCGAGAGCGAGCGCACGACCTTGTTGGGCCGGATGGCCGCCTCGACGTTGAGACTCCGGAGGAGCTCGGCGGTGGCTTTCCCCATGGCGCGGGTATCGACGAACGGGCCGCGGTGCGGCTCCCGCCCGAGGTAGATGTTCTGGGCGACCGTCCGCTCCGGGAGGAGCGTGAACTCCTGGTAGATGATGCTGACGCCGGCGTTCTGGGCTTCGCTCGGGTGGCCGAACTTCACCTCCTGACCGTCGAGCACGATCGTGCCGCCGTCCGGCTGGTGGGCGCCCGCCAGGATCTTCATCAGGGTCGACTTGCCGGCCCCGTTCTCGCCCAGGACCGCGTGGACCTCGCCCGCTCGGACGTCGAGGTCGACGTCGCGCAAGACAGGCACGCCGAAGAAGCTCTTCGTGATCCCGCGCATCTCGAGGATCGGGGTCAGGGCCGGCGCCGTGGCGGCGGCCGACGGGGCGGCCGCCGTGGCCGCGGCCGGTCCCGGCATGGGAGCGGTCTCTGAGCCGGCGGGCTCGTCAGGCACTGGCAGCCTCCGCGGCGAAGGTCGAGGCGGGGTCATCGAGGCGTTCGCTCAGCCTGACCGGCGCAAACAGCTCGTCGACGACCATGGCCGCGGCGCCGGTGACGCCGCCGATGGTACCCAGCGACGACCGTTGCACAAGCAGGTCGCGGGTCGCAAGCGGGAGGGATCTCGCGTAGACCGTCTCGCGGATGGCGGCGAGGAGGAGGTCGCCGGCCTGCGCGACCCCGCCGCCGATGACGATCAGCGACGGATTGAAGAAGTTGACGACGCCCGCGAGCATGCTGCCGACCTGCCGCCCGGCTCGCTGAAGGAGGTCTACCGAGACTGGATCGCCGTGCGCCGCCGCGAGCGCCACGTCGGCCGCGCCAACGCTGCCCGCTGTCGCCAGGATCTCCGCGAGCCTTGCGCTCCGGCCGTCGAGTGCGGCAGCCGTCGCGTCCCGGGCCAGGGCCGCCCCGCCCGTCAAGGCTTCGAGGCAGCCGATGTTGCCGCAGCGACAGACAGTGCCCGGATCCTCGCTGACCTGGATGTGGCCGACGTCGCCGGCACTCCCCTGGGCGCCCCGATGGAGCTGTCCGTCCGAGATGAGGCCCGCGCCGATGCCCGTCCCGAGCTTCACGAAGACGACGTTCGCGTGGCCGCGGGCGATCCCGTGGCGCCACTCGCCGAGGGCCATCACGTTGACGTCGTTGTCGACCCACACGGGCGCGTTGAACCGTGCCTCGAAACGCTCCCGGACCGGGTAGTGGTCCCAGCCGGGCATGATCGGCGGGGCGATCGGCCGACCGGTCTCGAACTCGACCGGCCCCGGGACGCCGATGCCGATGCCCCATAGCGGTGCGCTCGGCTGACCCGCCGCCAGCAACTCGCCGAACAGGGCCTCGACCCGACCGAGGATCACCTCGGGTCCGGCCGAGACGTCCGCGGGCTCGGCGCGATGCGCCAGGATCGTGCCGGCGAGGTCCGTCAGGGCGACATCGATGCTGGTCGCGCCGAGGTCGGCCACGAGGACCGTCCCGGATCCGTGCTGAAATCGGAGCCGGCGAGCAGGCCGCCCGCCGGTTGACGGGCCGGTCCCGCCTTCACTGAGCAGGCCGCGGTCGATGAGCTCGCCGACGCGCTGGGCGACGACCGCGCGAGTGAGACCGGTAGCCTGGGCGATCTCGAGCCGCGAGCGCGATTGACCGAGTCGGACCGCGTCGAGTACGGCCGAGCGTGACGTCACTGCCTCGGAAGGCCGGACGGCCGGCGAAGATCCTAGGCTCGCGGGATCTGAAGTGGTGCCAAGACGCACAAGCATTCCCCGCAGCATACTTCGGCCTGTTAAGGGCAAAAGTATGCTCGCACCAAGCCAAACCCCGGAAAGGGGCCCAGCGACCGTGCCTTGCGGCCCTCAGGCATCGCGCCGCGCCCGTGGGGCCGGATGTTCGCGAGCGAATACCAACTTGACGCGGTTCGTACGTGCGCGGCAACGTGTCGGACCGATTAGGCCGTGCGAGGCGCAATGACTCGTTGATTTGGTATCCGGTGACGCACATCTTGCCGACCTGATGGCGAGACTTCGCCCTTTGGCCAGGAACCTCGTCAGATTGGTATCCGCGCACGATCATCGAGCGAACGGCCGCAAGAAAAGCGCCGGGCACCCCCGGGTTGGCACTGCGTTCTGCGGCCATGAAGGACGCGACCTGATTCTGACGGCGATCGGGCGTGACACGGGCGTGATCGGCCCTCGACTGCTACCATCCGTCGGTCATAGTCAGAAGTGGAAGACAACCCATAGCTTTGTTCGTGTCGGAGGATCGAGTGCCGCTCGCGCCCGAGGGGAAGCAGGAAACCATTGCCGAGTACGCCGTCACCGACGGCGACACGGGATCACCGGAGGTCCAGATCGCGCTCCTCACGGAGCGGATCAAGGCCCTCACGGATCATCTCCGCAGCTTCCCGAAGGACAATCATTCGCGTCGCGGCCTCCTCAAGCTCGTCGGCCAGCGCCGTCGCCTTCTCGCATACCTGCTGAAGAAGGACAACGCGCGCTACCGCGCCGTCATCGGACGGCTCGGACTCCGCCGCTAGCCCTGGAACCCCGCCCCGGCCCGGAAAGGGCAGGGGAGCGCAGGAATAGCGCGTCGGGTCGACCCGCCGCAGGTCGTTCTCTCCTCCACGGCAGGAGGAATCACACCCAGTGTCACAGGTCTTTGAGACCCAGCTCGGTGGTCGCACGCTGACCATCGAAACCGGCAAGCTCGCCAGGCTCGCCGGCGGCTCCGTCACCGTCCGTTACGGCGACACCATGGTGCTCGGCACCGCCAACCGTTCGGAGCCCCGCCCGGGCCACGACTTCTTCCCGCTCACCGTCGACTTCGAGGAACGGATGTACGCAGCGGGCAAGATCCCGGGTGGTTTCATCAAGCGCGAATCCCGCCCGTCGGAGAACGCGATCCTCGCCGCGCGCCAGACGGACCGGCCGATCCGGCCCCTCTTCCCCGAGGGCTACAAGGACGACGTCCAGCTCGTGATCACGGTCCTCTCGACGGACCAGGAGAACAACCCGGACGTGATCGGCACCACCGCCGCGTCGGCCGCGCTTCACATCAGCGAGATCCCGTTCAACGGGCCGATCGGCTCGGTGCGGGTCGGCCGGATCGATGGCGAGTTCATCGTCAACCCGACCCACAGCCAGCTCGCCGACTCGGAGCTGGACCTGATCGTCGCCGGGACCCGGAACGCGATCATGATGGTCGAGGCCGGTGCGAAGCTCCTGCCCGAGGACGTCATGGCCGAGGCCATCCTGTTCGGGCATCGCTCGCTCCAGCCGCTGATCGACATCCAGGAGCAGATCCGCGAGGCGGTTGGCAAGGCCAAGCGCGTTCCATACATCGAGCCCTCGACCGGCTCGGTCCTCGAGTTCGCCTCCGCGACCGACGCCAAGCGCGAGCTCGTCGTCATCGATACCGAGACGACCGGCACGGATCCGAAGCTCTCCGATCTCGTCGAGATCGCGGCCGTCAAGGTCAAGGGCACGAAGGTCGTCGACCGTTGGTCGACGTTCGTCAATCCGGGCCGTCCGATCGTCGGCAACCAGATGCACGGCATCACCGACAAGGACGTCAAGGGCGCCCCGAGCCCCAAGGACGCTGTCGAGCAGCTCCTGAAGTTCGTCGGCGACGCGACCGTCGTCGGCCACAACGTCGGCTTCGATCTCGGCTTCATCGAGGAGGCCAGGGGTGGCGGGTTCCGCTTCGTGCCGGGCTCGTACCTCGACACGCTGGTCATCGCCCGCGAGGGCTACCCGGGCGCCGAGTCCTACAAGCTTCCGGACCTGGCGCGCTTCTTCGGCATCGACCTGGCCCAGAGCCATCGCGCCCTGCCCGACGCCGAGGCGACGGCCAACCTGCTGCTGTGGTTCGCCAACGACCTGCCGGGCCGGATCACGAAGCTTCGCGAGTCGATCGCGGACGCGGTTCGGGCCCAGCGCAAGGGCGGCGACACGAATGTCCTGCTGGAGGCGGCACGTCGCGACGCCCGCGTCAGCAAGGGCCTCTTCAACCTCGTCCAGAAGAAGACCGTTCGCCGGGTCGTCATCGACGAGGGCATCCGGATCGACGGCCGCGGCCTGACGGACATCCGACCGATCACGGTCGAGGTCGGGCTCATCCCGCGGGCCCACGGCTCAGGGCTCTTCACCCGTGGTGAGACCCAGGCCCTGACGGTCGCGACGCTCGGCGCGTCTTCGGACGTCCAGCGGATCGACACGATCAGCCCCGAGACCGAGAAGCGCTACATCCACCACTACAACTTCCCGCCGTACAGCACCGGCGAGAACAAGCCGATGCGCGGCCCCAGCCGGCGCGACATCGGCCACGGCCACCTCGCCGAGCGGGCCCTCGTGCCCGTCCTCCCGAGCCACGACGAGTTCCCGTACGTGATCAGGCTCGTGTCGGAGTGCGTGACCTCGAACGGCTCGACCTCGATGGCCTCGACCTGTGGCTCGACCCTCGCCCTCATGGATGCGGGCGTCCCGATCAAGGCGCCGGTCGCCGGCGCCGCGATGGGCCTGATCACCGAGCCCGACGGTTCGTTCGTCGTCCTGACCGACATTCTCGGCAAGGAAGACTCGATCGGCGACATGGACTTCAAGGTCACCGGCACCCGTGACGGCGTCACGGCCCTGCAGATGGACATCAAGGTCCAGGGGATCAGCGAGGCGATCATCCGGGAAGGCCTCAAGCAGGCCCTCGCGGCCCGCCTGACGATCCTCGACAAGATGGCCGAGGTCCTCCCCGAGGCTCGCTCGGACATGAGCGACTTCGCCCCCCGGATCATCACGATCAAGATCAACCCCGAGAAGATCCGCGAGATCATCGGCAAGGGTGGATCGATGATCCGCAAGATCCAGGAGGAGACCCAGACCGAGATCAACGTCGAGGACGATGGCTCCGTCGAGATCGCAGCGGTGAGCGGCGAGAACTCGCGCAAGGCGATCCAGTGGATCGAGAGCCTGACCCGCGACGTCGAGATCGGCGCGCTGTACCTGGGCAAGGTCACCCGGATCATGGGCTTCGGCGCGTTCGTCGAGATCCTGCCGGGCAATGAAGGCCTCGTCCGGATCGGCGAGCTCGCCGACTACCACGTGCCCACCGTCGAGGACGTCGTGTCCGTTGGCGACGAGGTGATGGTGGTGGTGATCGAGGTCGATCGCCAGGGCCGGATCAACCTCTCCCGCAAGGCGGCCATGCAGCGCCACCTGGCCAAGGAGCCGGTAGAAGCGTGAGCGGAGATCAGCTCTCCGAGGACCGAGGCGACGCCCCGCTAGCCATCGGTCCGAGGACGCCCGTCGAGGCCTGAACCTCGCGGGCGCCCGGGGCGCCGGCATCACGCAATCCCGCGAAGACCCCGGCCACGCCGGGGTCTTCCGATTCGTCGGCGGATCGCCACGATCCTCGGCTGCGGCCCAGGTCGCGACCCGGCAGACTGCCCTGCCATCCCCGGCCGAGGCTCGCTCCTCACCGCAAATGCACGCCATCGGTGCGTTGGCGCCTAAATCTGCGGCGACCCGCAGCCGCGGAGGGACCGGGCGCGATTCCGCACCTCCCATCGGGACGCCAATCATGGGACCGCCCGTTCAGGCCAGCAGGCTGCCGCCTCGGTCAAGGGCAACGCAGCGGTCTGGAGTTGACCCATCGCCGGTCTAACGTTCCTGGAGCGTGCATCTGATGCAGACGAGCGGCCGGCGCGCGCGTTGGGACGGTCGGGCGGGATTGGCGAGGGCTACTGTCATGCCGGAATGGCGAGGCGGCTCGGCTATACTCCGGCTCGTGCCCGCTTGAACCTCACTCCCTGCGGAGCCATGCCCGGATGAGCCAGCCGACCCCCCTCACCATTGCCGTCGTCGGCGCCACCGGCGTCGTCGGTCGAACGATGGTCGCCGTGCTCGGGGAGCGGGCCTTCCCGATCGGAGAGCTACGACTCCTCGCGTCGGGCCGATCGACCGGTCGAACGGTCCAGGTCGAGGGCAGGACGATCGAGATCCGGGAAGCAACAGGCGACGCGTTCGAGGGGGTCGACATAGCGCTGTTCAGCGCCGGTGCCGACATCTCGAAGGATCTCGCGCCCCAGGCCGTTGCCCGCGGCGCGACCGTGATCGACAACTCGTCGGCGTGGCGGATGGAGCCGGCGGTGCCCCTCGTCGTGAGCCAGGTCAACCCCGAGGACCTCGAGGGCCATGAAGGGATCATCGCCAACCCGAACTGTTCGACGATGCAGCTCGCGCCGGTGCTCATGGCGCTGCGGGATTCGGTCGGGATCGAGCGGGTCGTCGTCGACACGTACCAATCCGTCTCGGGCACCGGTACCGACGCGATCGCCGAGCTGGAAGGGCAGATTCGCGCCCACGTGGCCGGCGAGCCGAAGGCCGCGAGCGTCTATCCCCACCCGATTGCCTTCAACGCTCTCCCGGAGATCGACGTCTTCCTCGAGAACGGCTACACGAAGGAAGAGTGGAAGATCGTCACGGAGAGCCGCAAGATCCTGCACCTGCCCGAGCTCCGGATCTCATGCACGGCGGTTCGCGTGCCGGTGTTCGTGAGCCACTCGGAGGCCGTGCACGTCGAGACTCGCGAGCCGCTGACCCCCGAGCGCGCACGGCGCCTCTTCGGGGCGGTGTCCGGCGTCGTGGTCCGGGACGACCCCTCGACGCATGATTACCCGCTGGCGACGGATGCCGCCGGACGCGATGAGGTGTTCGTGGGGCGGGTCCGCCAGGACCCCTCGATCTCGGGCGACCGCGGACTCGCGTTCTGGGTCGTCTCTGACAACCTTCGCAAGGGCGCCGCGACGAACGCGGTCGAGCTGGCCGAGGCGCTCCTTGAGCGAGGCTGGGTCAAGGCTCGGTCCGGGCGCCGGCCACTCGTCGAGTCGCCCGCGTGACCTTCGCCACGGCCACCAACACCGAGGGCGCAGGGTCCATCGAGCAGCGTGCAGCCGCCCTCGAGGCGATCGCGGCCGAGGTGCGGGCGTGCACGCGCTGCCGGCTCGCGCAGACGCGGACGAAGGCGGTTCCGGGCGAGGGTCATCCCGATACCGAGGTCGTTTTCGTCGGCGAGGGGCCGGGCCAGCATGAGGACCAGCAGGGACGGCCGTTCGTCGGTCGCGCCGGCGACCTGCTCGTGAAGCTCCTCTCGACCCTCGGCTGGCGGCGCCAGGAGGTCTTCATCACCAACATCGTCAAGTGTCGCCCGCCGGGCAACCGGGATCCGGAGCCCGAGGAGATCGCCGCCTGCCTGCCGTACCTCCAGCGGCAGCTGGAGGTCCTCGATCCCGCGGTCGTGGTGACGCTCGGGCGCTTCTCGATGGCCCACTTCCGGCCCGGCGAGCGGATCACCCAGATTCACGGGACGGCGGTCGTCGCGCCGGCCGGGACGGGCGCCCGCGACGCGCTCGCGTATGCCCTCTACCATCCCGCGGCCGCGCTCCGGAGCACCGAGGTCGAGCGCCAGAGCTACGACGACATCGCCGGGCTGCCGCGGGTCCTGCGCGATGCCCGTGTCCGACGGGGGGGCACCGAGGCGGGCGCTGCTCCGAACCCCGCCCCCAACCCCGCCAGCACGTCCGACGGCGGCGACGACGAGCCGACCCTGTTCTCCGCGGAGGCCTGATGCCCAGATCCAACCGTTCCCGGGCATCGGCCCCGAGCTCGGCTCCCACCCCGGCCCCCGATCCCGGCGACAAGCCGCTCCGCATCATCCCCCTCGGCGGGGTAGGGGAGATCGGCAAGAACATGTACGTCGTCGAGTACGGCGACGACATCGTGATCATCGACTGCGGCCTGATGTTCCCCGACGAAGAGATGTTCGGCATCGACCTCGTCATCCCCGACGTGACGTACCTGCGCGAGCGCAAGGACAACGTCCGGGCGTTCCTCATCACCCACGCCCACGAGGATCACGTCGGCGGGCTGCCCTACATCCTCCCGAACTTCCCGGGCGTCCCCGTCTACGCCTCAACCCTCGCGCGCGGCCTGCTCGGGATCAAGGTCAAGGAGCACAAGCTCACCTCGAATCCGCTGCTGCCCCTCGATCCCGGCGACGAGGTCGAGATCGGGCCATTCACCGTCATGCCCTTCAGGGTCGGGCACTCGATCCCGGATGCGATGGGCATCGCGCTCCGGACCCCGGTCGGGATCGTGGTGCACACGGGCGACTTCAAGTTCGACCACACCCCGGTCGACGGCAAGCTGTCCGACTTCGCGATCATCGCCAAGCTCGGCGCCGAGGGCGTCCTGTGCCTCCTGTCCGACTCGACGCGTGCCGAGAGCCCGGGCTACACGCCTTCGGAACGGACCGTCGGCGAGGCGTTCCGCGAGATCATGGAGCCGCTCGACGGCCGGGTGATCGTGGCCACCTTCGCCAGCAACATCGCGCGCATCCAGCAGGTCCTCGATGCCGCCGCCACGTTTGACCGCAAGGTCGCCGTCATCGGCCGTTCGATGGAGCAGAACTTCCGGATCGCCGCCGACCTCGGGTATCTCACCTTCGGGCCGGACCAGATGGTCGCCAAGGACCGCATCGGCGACGTCCCGGACGGCAAGATCGTGATCGCGACGACGGGTTCGCAGGGCGAGCCGATGTCGGGTCTCGCGCGAATGGCCAACCGCGACCACCGCTTCGTCGAGATCGAGACCGGCGACACCGTGATCCTCAGCGCCAGCCCGATCCCGGGCAACGAGGAGTACGTCGCCCGGACCATCGACAACCTGTTCAAGGCCGGCGCGAATGTCATCTACCACGCGATCCGGCACGCTCACGTCTCGGGCCACGCCAGCCAGGAAGAGCTGAAGCTGATGCTCAACCTGGTCCGGCCGCGCTACTTCATCCCGATGCACGGCGAGTTCCGGATGCAGGTCCATCACGGCCGGCTCGCGGTTGACACCGGGGTCTCGCCCGAGAACGTGTTCATCATCGAGAACGGTGTGCCGATCGAGTTCTGGGCCGACGGCTCCGCCAGGCGCGGGCAGCCAGTGCCGGCCGGGTACGTGTACGTCGACGGCCTATCCGTCGGTGACGTCGGAGACGTGGTGCTGCGCGACCGGCGGGCCCTCGCCAACGACGGCATGTTCATGGTCGTGGTCACGGTCGACAAGCAGACCGGTGCGGTCGTCGGAAAGCCGGAGATCATCACCCGCGGCTTCGTCCACGGCAACGAGCAGGACCCGATCATGGAGGAGGCGATCCGGCGGGTCATGCAGGCCGTCGCGAACCCGGGAGATCACATCAGCGAGATCGCCCTGCTCAAGAGCCAGATCAAGGACGGCGTTTCGCGGTTCCTGTTCGAGCAGACGAAGCGCCGGCCGATGGTCTTCCCGGTGGTGGTCGAGGTCTAGGTGGCGAAGCGACGACGCCAGGCCCGCCGCAGGCGCGCGCCGATACGTTTGCCGACCATCCGGCTGCCCGACGTCGGGCGAGATGTGGCCCGATCGCTGGTCGGGATTACGATGCTCATCCTCGGCGCGATGACGCTGATCGCGTTCCTGCCCGGCGAGGGCTCGGTGACGACCTGGTTCCGGGACACGGTTGGGCCGTGGTTCGGTTCGCTGCGCTGGCTGCTGCCCTTCCTGCTGCTCGCCACGGGCTGGTATGTCGAGTGGGGCCCGGGCAAGGCACCGGGCTCCGGCTGGGGCTTGACCGTCATCGGCGTCGGCGTGGCCTACGCAGGCATCCTCGGGGCCGCGTCCGTCCTCTTGCCGCCCCTGCCGCCGCGCGGTGCCGGTGGCGGCCGCGTCGGGACGTTGCTGGCCGACATCTTCGTGCCCCTCGTGACGGCGCCGGGCGCGATCCTCCTGCTCCTGGGGCTCGCCGTGGCGGGCATGCTCATCGCCTTCAACCTGCGGCTGCGCGACATCGCCCGACCGATGACCGCCACGGCGCGCTGGGTGGGCGGGACCGCGGCCGAGAGCCTCCGCCGTCAGCCGGTCGGGCCGGGTGTGCCAGGTCGGGGCGGCAACGGCGTCGGCGCCGATGCGGGCTCGGTTCGATCCGGCGCGCGGCCGCGCGGACCGAAGGTCCTCGACGGGACGCCCGACATTGCGGGCCAGACGGGCATCTGGGGCGAGGACAGCCCTGCGCCGATGCCCTCGCCCGTGCCCACCTCGGCGACGTTCGCGCCGGCCCGAGCTCCAGGATCCCTGGGCGGAGTCGGGGGCGCTGCCGCGGCGGCGGGCGGACTGGCTGCAGGCGCCGCGTTAGGGGCCGGGGCGGCGACCGCGCTCGGGGATCGACCCCGCCCAGGTCGAGACCCTGACGATGTCACGGACGCCTCGGATTCGCCGCGAACGCGCGAGCTCCGCGAGTACATCCTCCCGAGGCTCGACCTCCTCGACAAGATGGTCGAACGCATCAACCCCGCCGGCGACGAGACGATCCACCGGCGAACCGAGGACATCATCATCAAGAAGCTCCAGAGCTTCGACATCCCGGCCCAGATCGTCGGGCGCAACGCCGGCCCGGTCGTGACCCAGTACGAGGTCCAGCCCGCGGCGCACGTGAAGGTCAGCCGCATCGAGGCCCTGGCCGACGACCTGGCGATGGCCCTCGCCGCGCGGACCCTCCGTATCGAGGCCCCGATCCCGGGCAAGAGCGCGGTCGGCATCGAGATCCCGAACCAGGACTTCAACGTCGTGACCCTCCGCGGGATCCTCGAGTCCCTGGACTTCGGGACCGGCTCGCGGCTGACGTTCGCGCTCGGCCGGGACGTGGCCGGGCGGGCGCAGGCCGTCGACCTGGCGAAGATGCCGCACCTGCTGATCGCCGGCGCCACCGGCTCGGGCAAGAGCGTCATGGTCAACGCCCTCTTCACGAGCCTGCTGTGCAACGCCACGCCCGACGACGTGCGGATGATCCTGGTCGATCTCAAGCGGGTCGAGCTGGCGGCCTACAACGGCCTGCCGCACCTGCTCGTGCCCGTCATCACCGAGCCGGAACGGGCCAAGGCGGCGCTCAAGTGGGCGGTCAACGAGATGGAGAGCCGCTACCGCCGCTTTGCCGGCGCGACGGCCCGGAACATCAAGGCCTACAACGACAGCCGCGTCGACCCGGCCGACCGGATGCCGTACATCGTGATCGTCATCGACGAGCTGGCCGATTTGATGATGCGCGAGGGCAAGCACGTCGAGGAGCCGATCGTCCGGCTGGCCCAGAAGGCCCGCGCCACCGGCATCCACATGGTCCTCGCGACCCAGCGGCCATCGGTCAACGTCGTGACGGGCCTGATCAAGGCCAACTTCCCGTCACGGATCGCCTTCGCCATGGCGTCCCAGATCGATTCGCGCACCATCCTCGACACGCCCGGCGCCGAGGACCTCATCGGCCGGGGCGACATGCTCTACCAGCCCTCGGACCTGCCGCGGCCCATGCGCCTCCAGGGCGTCTTCGTCTCGGATCACGAGATCGCGAAGGTCACGACCGCGTGGAAGGAGCAGATCGAGGACCCCCACTACGACATGGCCATCGTCGAGAGCGACGAGGAGGGCACGGCGACGGCCGACGACCTCGCCGACGAGGATGCCGACCGCCTCCTGCCCGACGCCGTGGACGTCATTCGTGAGTACGACCGGGCCTCGGCATCGCTCCTGCAGCGGCGCCTCAAGGTCGGCTATGCACGCGCGGCCCGGATGATCGACCAGCTCGAGGCTCGCGGCTACATCGGTGCCTTCGACGGCTCGAACGCCCGTGTCGTGCTCCGGCGGGACGACGCGGGCCACGAGAACGGCGGCGACCCGGGGGATGATTGATCGATGACCAGCCGCGACCATGCACGGCGCGTGGCGCAGCGTTTCGGTGCCGATGACCACCCGGATGCGGGCGACCCCGGACCGGGCCTGCCCGACCGCCTGATCGCGGCGCGCGAGCGCAAGGGCGTCGACCTCGTCCGTGCCGAGCGCGACACCAAGATCCGGGTTCGCTACCTCAGCGCCCTCGAGCGCGGCGACTACCGGGACCTTCCGGGCGCGGTCTACACCAAGGGCTTCCTGCGCAACTACGCCATCTACCTTGCGCTCGATCCCGAAGACGTCCTCCGGCAGTGGCGCCGGGAGCGCGGCGACCAGGCCGGTGCGGAGCCTCAGATCGTCCCGCCGCGGCCCCTCGAGGAACCGTCGCGGCCCCTGCGCTTCTCGCCCTCCGTCGTCGTTGCCGCCCTCCTGACGGCAGGCGTGGTGCTGTTCTTCATCTACCTCTCGTCGCAGCTCCTGCGCTACTCCCGGCCGCCGGAGCTCTCGATCACCAACCCTGCCCAGGCCCTCGTCGAGGTCGACGAGTCGACGATGTCCTATCGACTCGCCGGGACGGGCACCCCCGGGGCCACGATCACGATCAAGGCCGCGGGCCAGGCGCAGCCGATCCGGGTGACCGTCCTCGCCAGCGGCGACTGGACGTACCAGGTCGACCTCCGACGGGGCCAGAACCAGTTCGAGATCGACGCGATCAACCCCGAGACTGGCAAGACATCGGAGACGCCGAGAACGATCAAGATCACCGTGGCGTTCCTGGACGTCCAGGCCCCGACCCTGACCGTCTCGCAACCCGTGGAGGGGACGACGTACGGCAACGGCGCGATAGCTGTCGAGGGGACCACCGCGAATGCCAGGACCGTGACCGTCAGCACGGCGCCGGCAAGCTCCCCCCCTGCGGGCTCGCCCAGCACCGGGCCCCCGGCCGGCACGACCATCAATGTCGCCGAGGACGGCTCGTTCGCGCTGCCGCCGCTCGAGCTGACCGCCGGCCGCTGGGCGATCACCATCACGGCCACGTCGGCCGATGGCAAGACGGCCGCCCTGACCCGCCAGGTCACGGTCTCCTACAGCGGCGTGAACCTCATGGTGAGCATCCGCGGCGGCCCGGTCTGGCTCAAGGTCTGGGTCGACGGCAAGCTGGTCGGCGCGCAGGCGGGCGAGGTCTACCAGGCCGGCCGGAACATCACCTTCAGCGGCAGGACGTCGGTCGAGGTCCGCTCGGGCTCCTCGGGTAGCACGCGATTCACGCTCAACGGCGTGAGCCTCGGTGCGCTCGGGAAGTCGGGCATCGCCGAGACGTGGCTCTTCGCCCCGCCGGCCCGCCCGGCCAGGACGACGCGGACCTAGCCGTGCCCGGCGCGCTGGTCGACCTGGCCGAGCGGTTGCAGGGCGTCTGCCTTGGCCGGGGCCTGACCGTCTCGCTCGCGGAATCCTGCACGGGCGGGCTCGTCGCGACGACGATCACCGAGGTCTCGGGGTCGTCCGGCTATTTCGTCGGCGGCGTCGTCTCCTACGCCGATTCGGCCAAGGCGGGACTGCTGGGCGTACCCGACGCGATGCTCGAGGCTCACGGCGCCGCGAGCGCGCAGGTCGCCCGGGCGATGGCTGCCGGCGCTCGAGCGAGACTCGGATCGTCGCTGGCGGTTTCGATCACCGGCGTCGCCGGGCCGGACGGCGGGACGGCAGCGAAGCCCGTCGGGCTGACCTACATCGGCCTCGCTGGCCCTGACGGCGTCGACGTGCGTCGGTTTGCCTTTGCCGGCGATCGATCCGCCAACCGCGAGGCCGCGGCCTGCGCCGCGCTCGATTGGCTCCTCGAGCGGGCGGCGGCAGAGCCGCCCCCCACGAGCGAGGCGCCAGCCACGAGCGAAGCGCGAGGATGACGCGGACGGCGGCCCAGCTCGGCGCCGGCCTCGCGCCGGTCCGCGACGCCCGTGCCATACGGGCCGGCGAGCGCATCCACGTCCTCGGCATCGCCGGTGCCGGGGCCTCGGCGGCCGCGCTGCTCGCCGCCGATGCGGGGGCAACCATCTCAGGCTGCGATCCGGGCGGACCCTCGCCGTATACACCCGCTCTCGACGACGCCGGGATCCCGCTGACGTGGGCGCATGACCCCGACCATGTCACCGGCGGCCGACCGCCGGATCGCCTCGCGGTCACGAAGGCGCTCACCGCGATCGAGCCGAACCACGCCGAGCTCCTTGCCGCGACCGCCCGCGGCATCCCCGTCGAGCCGTGGCAGCAGCTCGTGGCCGATGCCGCAACGGGTCGAACGTTGATCGCGGTCGCCGGGACCCACGGCAAGAGCACGACCGCGGGCTGGCTGACGTGGGTCCTCGCGGCGGGTGGGCTGGATCCCGCGGCTTTCGTCGGAGCACTCCTGCCGAGCGAGCTCACGGGCGGGACCCCGGCAACCGCCCGCCGCGGGCGAGGGGCGTCGTTCGTCGTCGAAGCCGACGAGTACGCCGGTAACTTTGACGCCTACCGCCCCTCGCTCGTGCTGCTGACCAGCGTCGAGTGGGACCATCCCGACGTCTTCGCGAACCTCGCCTCCGTGCTGGAATCCTTCGAGACCTGGCTGCGCCGCGGGCCCTCGGCGACAATCGTGGCGAATGCCGGCGACCCGGGCGTGGCAAGCCTCCTCGGACGGCTCGACGGTTGGAGCGGGCGAGTGGTGCGCTGCGGCGTCGTCGGGCCTGAGGCTGGAGTGACCACCGGGCTCGACGTTCGGGCGACCATTGCCTCGAGCGATCCCGAGGGCACGACGATCGAGATCGAGGGCCTGGGCGATCCGCCCGGCGGCGAGCGCGGCGACACGGCCGCGGGAGCGTTGGGACGCGCCATCACGATCCGACTCCACACCGCGGGTGGCCACAACGTCGCCAACGCCCTCCTCGTGGCCGCCGCGGGACGGGAGCTCGGCCTCGCGCCGAAGGTCATCGCCGACGGGCTTGCGAGCTTTCCCGGTATCGGGCGGCGCCTCGAGCGCAAGGGAGAAGCCCGAGGCGTCGTGGTCTACGACGACTACGGGCATCACCCGACCGCGATCCGGGCGACGATCGAGGCGCTCCGCCAGCGTGAGCCCGGGCGGCGCCTGTGGGCCGTCTACGAGCCCCTGACCTTCCATCGGACCGCGGCCCTGCTCGACGACTTCGCGTCGGCCCTGGCCGAGGCCGATGCGGTGGCCATTGCCGACATCTGGGCCAGCCGCGACCCGGACACGACGATCACCTCGCCTGGGGCGCTTGCCTCGGCCGTGCGGGAGCATCGGACGGGCTTGCCGGCGGAAGCACCCGGCTCCATCGAGGACACGGCCGCGTGGCTCGCCCGGAACGTGACAGCGGGTGATGCGGTCCTGGTGATGGGCGGCGGGCGGAGCTACCGGATCGCCGAGCTGCTGCTCGAAGCGCTGCAACGATCCTGATGCCCGAACGCGCCCCGAACAGGCATACTGGCGCCCGACAGCGACGCAGCTCCGGTGTGGGCGGAATGCCGCGCCGGCCCAGGGGAGGCGACAGACGATGAGTGGCGAGGTCTCGTTCGACGTCGTCAGCGAGTTCGACGCCCAGGAGCTGCGGAACGCGCTCGACCAGGTCCGGCGCGAGGCGCAGCAGCGCTACGACTTCCGGG
>JBBQFS010000007.1:0-29956 GCA_038322255.1 Candidatus Limnocylindrales bacterium
TCGATCCGGATCAGCTCCTGGCCGTACTCGACGGCCATGCCCGCCTCGACCAGCGTCGTCCCGACGATCCCATCAACGGGCGCCTGGATGTCCTGGGGCACACCGAGCACGTCGACATGGCCCAGGACATCGCCGGCCCGCACCCGCGTGCCGGACGCGGCGCGCGCGCCGGGCTGGAAGATGCCGACGGCCGGTGAGGTCGCGATCGAGCGCGACCGATCGCCGGAGCCGGCGCTCCCGACGCCGTCGCCGCCGTCACGCGACCCCGAGGCCGATCCGGAGCCTGCGCTCGAACCGGTCCGAGGTGCGCCTGTGCCGTTGGTCGAGCCGCCCGCGGGACCCGCCCCGCCACCCGCGGTCGTCCCGGCGCCGGCGCTGCTCCCGGATCGTCCACTGCGATGGCCCTCGGGCGCGGCGCGGGCATGGCCATGCCCCTCGTGGCCGGGTTGGGCGCGCGACGCCTTGTCGCTCATCCGGCGGCCCTCGCCGGGCACCACCCCGTACGGCCTTCGCAGCCGGACGTGCCAGTCGCCGTCGCGGACCTCGAGCTCGCCCAGCTCCGTCGAGCCCAGCTTCGCGATCAGCGCGGGCAGGAGCTGGTCCGCGAGTCGGGCGATTCCCGCGTGATCCGCTCGACGCGCAGCATCCGAGACGCCGCGGGACCTGCCGTCGGTGCCTTTCTCGCGCTTGGGGCCTGCGTCGGGCACCGATCAGACCTCCTCGTGGGCCGGCGGATCGTCGCGCCGTGACGAGCCCGGCATCGGCATGCCCATCGTCCAGCGCGTCGGGTCGAGCAGGTCGCGCAGGCGATCGGCCAGCCCTCGGCTGGGCGGTGGCGCCACCTCTGGCGCGGCGACCTCAGTGTACGGGCCGAGGGCTCGGTAGCGCCGGTATCTAGCATCGACAAGCTCGTCGGGCGTGAGCAGGGCGAGCCGATCAAGCTCAGCGATGATCGTCGCCCGAAGACGTCGCGCCGTCTCGCGCGGGTCGGCGTGGGCGCCCTCGCCGGGCTCGGGAACGACGCGGTCGACGACGCCCAGCTCGAGCTGGTCCTGGGCCGACATCCGCATCGCCAGCGCGGCGGTCGGCGCCTCGTCGGCGGTGCGCCACAGGATCGAGGCGCAGCCCTCGGGGCTGATGACCGAATAGACCGCGTTCTCGAGGGCGATGACGACGTCGCCGACCGCGATCGCCAGTGCGCCGCCGGAGCCACCCTCGCCGGTGATGACGGCAACGATCGGCGTCCGGAGGCGGCTCATGAGGCCGATGCTCCTGGCGATCGCATCGGCGATGCCGCGCTCCTCGGACTCGGGCCCGGGGTGCGCGCCGGGGACGTCGACGAACGTCACGATCGGCAGCCCGAAGCGCTCGGCGAGCTCCATAATCCGCATCGCCTTGCGGTAGCCCTCGGGATGGGGCATCCCGAAGTTGCGCCGGATGTTCTCGTCGGTATCGGCGCCCTTCTGCTGCCCGACGAAGGCGATTCGGCGGCCTTCGATGCGGGCGAAGCCGGCGGCCATCGCCGGGTCGTCGGCGTAGCCGCGGTCGCCGTGCAGCTCGATGACCTCGTCGGCCATCTCGCGCAGGAGATCGAGCGTCCGAGGACGCGCGATGTTCCGGGCGAGCTGGACGCGCCGCCACATCGCCTCCTTCGGATCCGCCGGGGCGGAACCGGCCCTCGAACCGGACCTGCCGTCGCTGGGACGGCCGAGCAGGCGGTCAACCATCGCGATCACCGGTGTGCGTCAGGCTGTTCGAGGCGCCGCCGCCGGTCCCGGCCGCGACCCCGGCCGCGCTGCCAGCCGCGTTCACGGCGCCGCTCGCGGCGGTGCTGGCGGCACCGACCACCGACGACAGGAACGAGCCGATCGGGCTGAACGCCGAGCGCGAGTCCTCAAACGGCAGCTCAGGCGCGCGCATGAATCGGAGGAGGCTTGCGATCTCGGCGCGAAGCGCGCGGCGGTGGACGACCCGATCCACGAAGCCATGCTCGAACAGGAACTCGCTGCGCTGGAAGCCGGGTGGCAGCTCCTGCGCGATCGTGCCCGCGGTGACCCGCGCCCCCGCGAAACCGATCAGGGCGTTTGGCTCGGCGAGGTTCACGTCACCGAGGACGGCGTACGAGGCGAAGACGCCGCCGGTCGTCGGATCGCTCATGACGCTGATGTACGGCACACCGGAGGCCCGGAGCCGCTCCAGGATCGCGCACGTCTTCGCCAGCTGCATCAGGGCCAGCGTGCCCTCCTGCATCCGGGCGCCGCCGGACGCCGAAACGACGATCAGCGGGATGCGCTCAGTAAGGGAGTCCTCGGCCGCGCGCGCGACCTTTTCGCCGACGACCGCGCCCATCGATCCGCCCATGAACCCGAAGTCCATGACGCAGATCGAGACGGTCTGGCCCTCGATCGCACCAAGGCCCCGGACGGCGGCGTCGCGGAGGCCTGTCTGGGCCTGTGCCGTCGCGACGCGCTCGGGGTACGGCTTCTGGTCGACGAACCCCAGCGGGTCGACCGACTGCAGGCCGGCGTCGCGCTCCAGGAACGACCCCGTGTCGAGCAACAGCTCCAGACGCGTCGCGGCCGAGAGCCGGAAGTGGTGGTCGCAGGTCGGGCAGACGCGATCCGCCTTGTCGAGCTGCTTGTTGAAGAGCATGTCGCCGCAGGACGGGCACTTGGTCCACAGGTCGGGCGGGTAGACGTCGCGGCGCGGGCGGAACGACGGGAGCTTGATCGGCATTGGGTCAGAAGCCGTGCCGGGCGGTCTGGCGGAGGTCGTGGGCGGCCCGGATCGCGCGGGCCATCGGCGAGGTGCGGCGGCGCCACGCCAGCCACGCGCCGGCCAGGCTCAGGGCCGAAGCAGCAACCGCACCGCCGATCAGGAGCGGCCGCGCGTCGCCGTGCTCCTCGAGGTCCGTGTCGCCGACGACGGCCAGCGGATCGCGGGCGGGCGGGATGCGGTGGATGGCCACCGGCTGGCCTTCGCCGCCGGCGGCGACTGGGAGTCGCATCGAGGCCGCCAGCTCTGCGAGACGGAGGGCGAGGCGCTCCTCGAACCGGAACGAGGGGTGGAAACGGGGCAGGTCGGCGGCCAGGCGCCGGGAGATGGCGCGAACGGCGGCGCTGACGTTCGGTGAGCGGCCTGCCCCGGCCGCCTCGGGCGCAGCCGGTTGGACGTCCAAGAGTGAATCGAGGTATCGGTCCGTGACGAGCGCCTCGATCTCGCCGCCTTCGCGGCGACGGAGGCTCACGATGGTGATCCGGGGTCGCCGTTCGTGTGCGATCCCTCGTTGGCGGCCCCGCCCTGCGATTCGGATCCCTCCAGGTCGCGCGCCACGGTCCGCAGCGCCCGGTGGATCAGGACCCGCACCGCGCCCTCCGATCGCCCGAGGACGCCGGCAATCTCGGCGGTGGTCAACTCGTCGACGAACCGCAGGACCATCGCCTGCCGGCGATCGCCGGGCAGGCGCCCAACTGCGCGCCAGGCCGCGCGGGCCTGGTCGCGGCGGACGGCTTCCTCCTCGACGTTGAGGGGATCGGCGATGATCGTCTCGCCGATCGGCTCGACCGGCCGGCGGCGCGCACGACGTCGCTCACCGGCGATCTCGTTGCGGGCGATCTGGAACAGCCAGACGCGGAAGGTCGAGGCGCCGTCGCCGTCGGCGGGACGGGCGCGCTCCTCGAACCGCGACAGGCTCGTCAGGGCGGCCACGAAGGTCGCCGCCGTAGCGTCCTCCGCGGCATGATGGTCGCCGAGCTCGTAATAGGCATAGGAATACACGCGGGCGAGGTACCTGCGATAGAGGGCGTCGAACCGGGCCGGCTCGCGCTGCGCGGCCCGGACCAGCGAGCGGTCCTGGTCGAGATGGGCGATCCGGGGAATGGCGTCCTTCGCCGCTCCCACTCTCCACAATGCCCGTCGCGCCATTCCGTTACACCACCCCGCCGAAACGGAGATGCCGAATCTCGCCCACGAGCGCCGGCTTGAGCGGCCCGCTGCCGTCGAGCGATCGGATGAGGAGGGCTCCAGATTCCGGGTCGACGTCGACCGCCGTGACCATCTCGTCCGTCCCATCTGGCCAGGCCAGCCGGACGGCCAGCCCGTTGGTCAACTGTCGCTCCCGCCAGGCTTCGGCCGGGAAGCGCCCTCCGCGAAGGACCTCGACGTGGGGCTCGAGTCGCACCAGGAAGGCCTTCGCGAGCGCCCGGCGCCCGATCGAACGCCCGCCGGCGGCCTCGGAGAGGGAGGTCATCTCGGGGGCGAGCTCCGGGGGAAACCCATCCCGCGCCCAGTCGACGTTGACCCCGATCCCGATCACGGCGCGCGGGTCAGCCGTGCCCAGGCCGTCGGTCTCGCCGAGCACGCCGGCAAGCTTGCGCGCGCCGCCGCTCGCCGGATCGGCGAGCACGAGGTCGTTCGGCCACTTGAGGCGGACGGTCCCGGACGCGAGGCCGGCGGCCTCGTCGGCGGCCTCGGCCATGGCCACAGACACGATCGCGCCCAGCTGCCAGGCGTGGTCCGGCGCCAGCCACGTCGGGCGAAAGCCGATCGAACACAGGAGCGAGGCGCCGGCGGGCGCGGTCCAGGTTCGGCCGTTGCGGCCGCGTCCAGCCGCCTGCTCAGCGGCGATCGCGACGCACACCTCGGGCGTGCCGTCTCGAAGCCAGCCCGCAACGACGTCGTTGGTCGACCCGACGACATCGAACCGCTCGAGGCGCGCGAGCCAGCCGGTCGTAGCGCGGGTCGGGGCCGCCACCGGCGTCAGCCCGCCCGTGGCAGGGCTGCGTCCGCGTCGACCGGATCGGGTCGTTCGAGCTCAAAGGCGCCGTGCAGGGCCCCAAGGGCCGCGGCGAGCTGTCCCTCCCCGATCACGCAGGTGATGCGCACCTCCGAGGTCGAGATCATCTCGATATTCACGCCGGCGTCGGCGAGCGTGCCGAACATCCGCGCCGCGTAACCAGGGGCGTTGTGCAGGCCCGCGCCCACGATCGAGACCTTGGCGACTGTCGGATCGGCGGTCACGCCGCGGGCGCCCATCTCGGCCACCACCGGCGCCAGGACGCGTTGCGCTCTCGCGAGCTCGGCGCGGGGCACGGTGAATGAGAGGTCCGTCGCGCCGTCGTGGCCGACGTTCTGGACGATCATGTCGACATTGATCCCGGCGTCGGCCAGCGGGGCGAAGACCGAACGTGCGATGCCCGGCCGATCCGGCACCGCGAGCAGCGTCACCTTGGCGACGTTGCGGTCGTGCGCGAGACCCCGAACCTTGTTGCGCTGCTCCACGAGCGGATCCTCCCTGATCAGGGTACCGGGCGCATCTTCGAACGAGCTGAGCACTTCGATCTCGATGCCGTTGATCCAGCCCAGCTCGACCGCGCGAACCTGCATCACCTGGGCGCCCTGCTGGGCCATCTCGAGCATCTCCTCGTAGCCGATCACGTTCAGTTGGCGGGCTGCCGGCACGAGGCGCGGGTCGGCGGTGTAGATCCCGCGGACGTCGGTGAAGATCTGGCATCGATCGGCGCGGAGCGCGGAAGCCAGGGCTACGGCAGTGGTGTCCGAGCCGCCTCGGCCGAGCGTGGTGGTCTCGCCGAGCTCGCTGGCGGCGGGAGGCTCGTTGCCGGCGCGTAGCTCGTTGCCGGCACCCGGGCCTCGTGCCCCGTCAGCTCCGGCGTCCGGGGTGTCCGAGGCGCCCTTCTGTCCCTGGAAGCCGGCGACGATCACGACGTTGCCGCGATCGAGCTCGGATCGGACCCGGCGCGGCTCGACATTCGCGATTCGCGCGCGCCCGTGGGAGGCGTCAGTGGTGATCCCCGCCTGCGCGCCGGTGAGCGAGATGGCCGGCACGCCGAGCGCGTGGAGCGCCATCGACACCAGCGTGGCGCTCTGGTGCTCGCCAGTCGCGAGGAGCATGTCGAGCTCGCGCGGATCGGGCTCGGACGTGATGGCGCTCGCGAGAGCGAGAAGCTCGTCGGTCGTGTCGCCCATCGCCGATACGACGACGACGAGGTCCGCGCCAGTGGCCCGGGCCTGCGCGATTCGCTGCGCAACGTGCCGAATCCGCGCCGCCTCCGCGAGCGAGGATCCCCCGAATTTCTGCACGACGAGCTGCCCGTTCATCGAACGGCGAAGTCTACCAGCGGCTTTTTCGCATCCCGCCGTAGCGTTCGAGCGGCGTTCGTGATCGGTCGTGTCGCGCGACCCGTGCGAGCATGACGCACGACTCCGCGCGGTCGCCGCGCATCCGACCCTGATCTGCACCGGGAGCAGCCGCCATGTGCACCGACCAAGACAGCCACCCGCCGATCGAGCCCATCAGCGGCGCCGCGATCGATGCGGCCTCGATCGTCCTCAAGGCCGAGGACGGGGCGAAGTTCCGGGGCTACCTCGCCAAACCGGAGCAGGGCACGGGCGCGGGAGTCGTCATCCTGCCGGACGTGCGGGGGCTCCACCCGTTCTTCGAGGAGCTGGCGCTGCGATTCGCGGAGCGCGGGATCGCCGCACTCGCGATCGACTACTTCGCCCGGACCGCGGAGACGGACGACCGGGGTGCCGGTTTTGACTACATGCCACACGTCGAGAAGACGCGCTGGGAGAACCTGTCGGGAGACATCCGAGCCGCCGTCGCGCACCTCCGAAGCCTCGATCACGCTCCCCGCTCGATGTTCGCCACCGGCTTCTGCATGGGCGGCCGTCTGGCGACAATGTCGTCGACCCTCGGGCTGGGCCTCGCCGGCGTGATCCCGTTTTACGGCTGGCCGGTCGGGCCGGGCCGGGGCGGCGCACCCGCTCCAGCCGACAGCGCACAGAAGATCGAATGCGATGTCCTGGCGTTCTACGGCGGCGCCGACCAGGGGATTCCGGAGTCGGCAATCAAGGCGTTCGACAAGGCCCTCGACAAGGCCGGTGCCAAGCACGAGACAGTGGTCTACCCGAACGCAGGCCACGGCTTCTTCGACAAGAAGGCCGACGAGTTCGCCGACGAGTCCGCCGACGCCTGGGACAAGACCCTGAAGTTCATCCGCAGGCACACGCAGGGTCAGCCGATTGCAGCCTCGCCGGTGAAGCATTCCTCGGCCGAGGCAACATCCGACGCACCGCGCCCCGAGCAGCGCCCGCGCGAGGATGACCGACCTACTTCTTGAACAGCCACCAGGCGAACAGCATGGGGATCGCCCAGCCCGCGGAACCTCCCGTTCTACGAACGCCATGGATTCGAGGTCACCGGGGTCTCGCAGGCGGGTGCCTGCCCGCCCGTGTACTCGATGCTGCGGCCGCCGCGAGAGCTTTTCGCCGCTTCGCTGCCCGAACTGTTCCAGGGCTCATTCGGCTGACTCAGTCAGCCTCGGGCAATGTCACGGGGTCGGCTGCTTCTTCGATGCTTGCTGCCGCCTCGATCGCCAATCGGAGTAGCAAATCCCGCCCTGACACGTGATCGTTCCAGCCCCGCTGATCCCACGTCTCGCCGGACAAGTCGTCTCCCGCGTAGAGGATCTCGCCGAGCGAGATAGCCCGAAACCTCGCCACCGCGAAGAGCGCCGCCGCTTCCATTTCGACGGTCAGACACCCTTCGGCTACCCGTTGCTCGACCTTGCCGCGGGTCTCGCGATACAGCGCGTCGGTCGTCCACGTCGTGCCGGCCACGAAGGGAACGCCGTTCCGCTCAAGAGTGCGCGTGATCGCCTCGATCGCGTCAGCGGTCGGCTCGATGAGGCGCGAGGCGGGCGCGTAATGATGGCTGGTGCCCTCGTCTCGGACGGCGGCGGTCGGAACGACGACGTGACCGAGCGTGAGACTTGGGACCAGGCCGCCGGCCCCGCCCGCCACCACGACGCGACGTGCTCCCATCGCGATGAGCTCCTCGAGCCAGCCGGCGGCAAGGGGCGCTCCCACTCCGCCGAGAGCAAGGCCGACACGTGTGCTACCCCACTCGACTTCGAGCACGGAATGGCGGCCCATTTCTGACGCGAGGTGACCGATCTCGATCGCTCCGGTCTCCTCCCGGAGCCTCTCGATGGCGTCCCGAAAGAAGCAGATGACGAACGCCTGGGGCACGGGGAAGACCGAGATCGCGTCGACAGGCTCAATCACGGCGCTCCGCGAGGGATCGAACTCCAGAAGCGGCGACCCGACCGCGCTCCTTGATGCGCCTGTTGCGCGAGCTGAACCGGTCATGCCGCGATCTTCACTATGTTCTCGCTCAGCGCGACGTCATTTGACGAGCTGAGCGCCGCCGGCTCGAACCTTGAGTGCGAGGAGTCGGCCGGGCTGGCCGAGGCGGATGGCGGTCGTGCGGAAGGCGGCGCCGACGCGGTCGGCGGCTGACTCGTCGGTCTTGTCGACGAAGGCCACGATCGTCGAGCCGGCGCCGGCCAGGCACGCACCGAGGGCTCCGGCCGTACGCGCTGCGGCGACGAGGTGCGGCAGCTCGGGGTAGACGGCGGCCCGATATGGCTCGTGGAGCCGATCCTGCGTGAGCAGCGAAAGCACATCGAGGCGGCCGGAAGCGAGACCCGCCACGCCGACGGCCACGCGCGCGAGATTCGCGATGGCATCCGCGCGAGGCACGACGTCGGGTAGCACGCGACGCATCTCCGAGGTCGGCAGCTTGCGCTCCGGGATCCAGGCGACGACGAGCAGATTGCCGGGCGGGGCCAGCCGAATTGCCTCGACCCGGTCGTCGATCGCGATGCTCGCCACGATGCCGCCGAGCAGCGCCGGCGCGACGTTGTCCGGGTGGCCTTCGATGCGGGTTGCGATCCGAAGGCACGCCTCGATGCCGAGCGGACGCTCGGCCAGCCCTTCGGCCGCGACCAGGCCGGCGACGGTCGCGGCGGCACTGGAACCGAGGCCGCGCTCGAGCGGAATCGGGTTGGACATCGCGATCTTCCATCCGATCGCAGTGATTGCATCGACGCCGAGCTCGGCCATGCCAGCTTCGAGCGCGACGACGAGCCGGTTCGACCGGTCCTCGGGCAGTTCGCCGACGCAGTCGCCCTCGATCGTCAGGTCGATCGCGGAGGGGTTCGGCCCGGGCGCGGTCGCTTCGATCGTCACCCGAAGCGGCAGGTCCACGGCGAGCCCGAGGCAGTCGTAGCCGGCGCCGAGGTTGGCGACCGTCCCGGGCGCTTCGACCGTGACCTCTCGACCGATGAGCGCCGTCGCGTCCGTCCGCGGGCCCGCTCTCACCACCCGAGCGCCTCGCGAACACGGGAGCCGGTCGCAGGCGCCTCGAGGATACGACCCACGACGATCCGCTCGGCCGTGTCGGGATCCTTCAGGCCGTTGCCGGTCAGGACGCACACGACCAGCGCGTCCGGTTCGAGCTTGCCCGTCGCGGCCAGCTTCGTCACGCCGGCGACGCTTGCGGCCGAGGAGGGCTCGCAGAACACGCCTTCGAGCTCGGCCAGGGAGCGGTAGGCGGCGAGGATCTCGTCGTCGGTGACGGCGTCGATGCTCCCGCGCGATTCGTCACGGGCCGCGACGGCGCCCGACCACGTGGCCGGATTGCCGATCCTGATCGCCGTCGCGATCGTCTCGGGCTGCTCGATTGGGTGGCCCTCGACGATAGGAGCCGCGCCCGCAGCCTGAAAACCGAGCATCCGCGGCCGCGTCTCGACGATCCCCGACATCGCGTAGTCCGTGAAGCCGGCCCAGTAGGCCGTAATGTTGCCGGCATTCCCAACCGGGATCGCGAGCACATCGGGCGCTCGACCCAGGTCGTCGCAGATCTCGAATGCCGCCGTCTTCTGGCCGGCGATCCGGTGCGGGTTGACCGAGTTGACGAGCGTGGCGCGTGAGTCTGGGTCGTCGCTCAGCTCGCGGACGAGCCGAAGGGCCGCGTCGAAGTTGCCGTCGATCGCCACGACGCGTGCGCCGGCGATCAGCGCCTGGAGCAGCTTGCCGGTCGCGATCGCGCCCTTCGGGAGGACGACCGCGACCTCGATGCCCGCTGCTGCGCCGTAGGCCGCCGCCGACGCCGACGTGTTCCCGGTCGAGGCACAGATGATCGAGGTCGCCCCTGCCTCGAGCGCCTTCGACACGGCGACGACCATGCCCCGGTCCTTGAAGGACCCGGTCGGGTTCAACCCTTCGAGCTTGAGGTGCAGGTTCGGAATGCCGATTTGCGCGCCCAGGCGGGGCGCGGCGACGATCGGTGTGAAGCCCTCGCCGAGGGTGAGCGCCGGGGTCGCGTCGGTGATGGGTAGGAAGCGCCGGTAGCGCTCAACGAGACGCGGACGAGGCCCGGCAACCCTTGGCCCGTCCGGCATCACCGGCTCACCGCCACGGCCGGCGGGAGTGCGCCCCAGGTGCTCCCCCGTCCCGCCGCCACCGCGGCGAGATCCGCCAGGACCGCCGCGGCTGTGGCCGCGCCGCCAGCGCCGGGGCCCTCGATCCCGATCCAGCCCAGACGATCGGTCTCGATCTCCAATCGATTTCGAACGCCGCCCGTCGCTCCCAATGGTGTGTCCGCGGGCACCGCCTCTGTCCCGACGGAAGCCACGAGGGGTCCGCTCGCCGCCCGCCTCGAGGCGCTCGCCAGCAGTCGCAGCGCCTCCCCGCGCTCGGCCGCGCGAGCGAGGTCGTCGGCGGTGACCCCGGTAATTCCAAGTCGGCCCGGGGTGCCCGTGGCGACGGAGGCGCGATCCAGCCATCCCCCGAACGCGAGGCGGGCCAGGATCACGAGCTTGTCGGCGGCGTCGCCGCCTTCGACGTCGCCTGCCGGATCGGCCTCGGCGTAGCCCGCGGCCTGCGCCGCCGCGAGGGCCGTCTCGTAGCTCGAGCCGTTCGTTGCCATCTCGGTGAGGATGTAGTTGGTTGTACCGTTGACGATCCCCCGCAGCGCGAGCACGCGCGTTCCGGCGAGATCTTCAGCGAGCAGGCGCAGGACGGGGGTCCCGCCCATTACCGCGGCCTCGAAACGAAAGGGCGCGCCGGTCCCCCGCGCGACGGCCTCGAGCGCGGGCCCGTACCGCGCCACGACGTACTTGTTGGCCGTCACCACGGGCATGCCCGCGCCAAGGGCGGCCGCGATCAGCGTCCGGGCCGGCTCGACACCGCCCATCAGCTCGACGAGCACGTCTGCCTCACTGACGAGGTGCGCCGGCGCGTCCGTGAGGAGCGCCGTCGGGATCCCGGCTGCTTCGGCCTTCGCAAGGTCGCGGGCGGCGACGCCGGCCAGCTCGAACGCCGGACTGCCCCAGCCGTCGCGGAGGGCCGCGATTACCTCGCGACCGACCGTCCCCGCGCCCAGGACGGCCACGCGCAAGGGCCGCCCGCGGCGCGTTGATTCCCGTTTGGATCGACCCTCCCCACCCATCGGAGCGATGGTAGCGGAGGGGTTCCGCTCGACTACACTCGCGGCCGATGACGACCGAGACCGCGGCCGCCCCAGCCCGCGAGCCCCAGCCGACCGCGCCGCGCACGTTCAGCGGCATCCAGCCATCGGGCGTGGCCCACCTCGGCAACGACCTCGGCGCGATCCGCAACTACGTCAAGCTCCAGGCCGAGTACGACGCGATCTACTGCATCGTCGACTACCACGCCCTGACCTCGACCCATGACCCGGACGTGCTCCGCGCTCGCACCCGCGATATGGCCGCCTCGCTGCTGGCCCTCGGCCTCGATCCCGAGCGCTGCACGCTCTTCATCCAGAGCCACCGGCCTGAGCACACCGAACTCGCCTGGCTGCTCGCCACCGTCACCCCGGTCAGCTGGCTCGAGCGCACGCCGACGTACAAGGAGAAGCGCGAAACCCAGCCCGACGACATCAATCATGGCCTGCTCACCTACCCCGTCCTGCAGGCGGCAGACATCGCCATGTACAAGGCATCGCTCGTCCCCGTCGGCAAGGACCAGGCTGCGCATCTCGAGCTGTCGCGGGAGATCGTTCGGGCGTTCAACCACCGCTACGGCGAGACCTTTCCCGAGCCCCAGGCGGTCTTTACCGAGGCCCCGACCGTCGTCGGTACCGACGGCGTGCGCAAGATGAGCAAGTCCGTCGGGAACACGATCGACATCCTGGCCGAGCCGGGCCTGATTCGGAAGCAGGTCATGTCGATGGTCACCGACACGCAGCGGATCCTTCGGACCCAGCCCGGCCGGCCCGAGGTCTGCAACGTCTGCCAGCTGCATCGGTTCTTCGGGCCCGACTACGAGGAGATCTGGGACGGCGAGCGCACGGCCCGGACCGGCTGCGTCGATACCAAGAGGCTCCTCGCCGACCGGATCATCCGCTACTACGCGCCAGCTCGCGAGCGCTACCTCGAGTTCCAGTCGAGGCCCGACGTGGTCGACGAGATCGTGCGTGCGGGGGCGAACGCCCTGGCGGCGAAGGCCGCGGACACGATGTCCGAGGTCCGGCAGAAGATGGGCCTGCGCTGACGATGAGCCTCGGAGCCGCCACGCTCGGGCGCGGGCGGGCGAAGGCGACGACGAGCACGCGTCGGGAGCGCACTTGAAGGTTTGTGAGCGACCGAGCGGAGGCGGCAACGCACGCCTGCGCCGCACGAGCGTGGCGGCCTGATGGGCTTCGAGCTGACGCCTCGCGAGCGCCGCTGGTTCGACGCCGTCCTCGTCCTTGGCGCGGTCGCCCTCTGGTTCATCGTGCTGGGCTTCGTCGGCTCAGTGATGGCCTTCTTCGCCGAGCTGATCATGGTCTTCTTCCTGGCGTGGCTCTTCGCCTTCATGCTCCTGCCGGTCGTGAACCGGGTGACGAAGATTCCGTTCATGAGCCGCGCCGGGGCCATCTTCCTGGTCTACTTCCTGCTCTTCGGCGGGCTCGTCCTCCTCTCGATCCTCGTCGCCGCCGCGCTGGTCAGCTCGATCGGTGACTTCATCGCCGGCCTGCCGGCGCTGCGCGCAAACCTCCCGTCGATCCTCGCCCAGTGGCAGGCCCGCCTCAACGATCTGGGGATCGCCCAGGTCGACCTGGTCGCCCAGGCGGACACCTTCCTCGACAACCTCAGCGTCTACGCCGTCCAGCTCGCGGCGCCCCTGCAGCAGGTCGCGGTCGCCAGCCTCGGCGCGATCGGGAACCTGCTGCTCGTCGTCGTGCTCTCGCTGTACATGGTCGCCGACCGCGAGCGCATGTCCGCCTTCCTGTTCTGGCTCGTGCCAACAGGCTACCGGGCGGAGGCCGAGATCCTCGAGGAAGCCGTCAGCCGGTCATTCGGCGGCTTCATCCGCGGTCAGGTCATCACGGGCCTGGCCTTCGGCGCGATCTCGTTCCTCGCCAGCGTCGTGTTCGGGCTCGACTTCATCGCGGTCACGACCGCGGTCGCCGGGCTCCTCATGGCGATCCCGTTCTTCGGCCCGTTCGTGGCGTGGGTCCCGCCGGTGCTCGTCGCGATCCTCTTCAAACCCGACGCCGTGCTCGGGACGACGATCGTCGTGGCCATCGGCTGGATGATCGTGATGAACTTCCTGCAGCCGCGGATCATGGCCAACTCGCTGCGCATCCACCCGATCGTGGTCCTGGGCTCCGTCCTCGTCGGGCTCAAGGTCGCCGGCATCCCGGGCGCGATCTTCGGCATCCCGATCGCCGCGGTGATCTCCGCCCTGTTCCTGCACGTTCTCAACCGCCAGCGCGGGAGCGGCCCGATCGCGGAGCGCGCGGCCGCGCGGGTGGGCAAGCGCGAGGGCCGCATCATCCGCCCGCCCCGCGAGCCGAACCCCAACACCGACACGGACGTCGAGGGCCCGGCTCCGAGCCCAGCGACCCCCGACTAGCCTCGATCGCGGCGGCGCAGGTCCGAGAGGATCTCGCGCGCGGCATTCTGGCCCGGACCGCCGGTGATCCCGCCACCGGGATGGGCCCCCGAGCCACACAGGTAGAGGCGCTCCAGGCCGAGCCGGTATCGAGCGTGCCCTAGCAGCGGCCGCCAGGCGAAGAACTGGTCGAGGCCAGCCTCCGCGTGGAGCGGATGGCCGCCCGTCAGCCCGTACTGGCGCTCGAGGTCGAGCGGTGTCAGCACCTGGCGATGGGTGACGAGCTTCCCGATCCCGGGCGCCACGCTCTCCAGCACGCGCATGACCGTGTCGCCCAGCAGCTCGCGGGCCGCCTCCCAGTCCCCCGGCGGACGACCGGCGCCGTGACCGCGAAGGGCGTAGGGCGCGTATTGCGCGATGACGCTCATGACCTGCGTCTCCGCCCGCGCACCCTCGACGAGCGACGCGTCGGCGAGCGACGGAATTGTCGCCTCGACGATTGGCTGCTCGCTCCACCGGCCGTACTTGGCAGCGTCGAATGCCCGCTCCATGGCGTCGATGCCCGGCGCCACGACGATGCGACCGCGCAGGAGCGCCTCGTCGCCGCCCGCCGCGAGGAAGACCGGCAACCGGCGCAGCACGAGGTTGACCTTGGCCACGACACCGGGCGTTCGAATGTTGCCGGCACGCCAGCCGAGCGATGGCCCGACCGCCACGGGATCGACCAGATCCACGAGCGTGCGCTTCGGGTCGACGCCCGAAACGACGCCGCTGGCCTCGATCTCCTCGCCGCCGCCGAGGACGACGCCGGTCGCGCGGCCGTCACGCGCGGTGATCGACGTCACCTCGGCGCCCGTTCGGATCTCCGCACCAGCCTCTCGCGCCGCGGCGGCAAGGGCGGCCGAGAGCGCGCCGGGCCCACCCTTCGCGAACACGGTCTCGCCCGCCGCGCCACCGTCGTTGCCCGCGCCGTCCATGAGCAGATTCGCCGCGGTCCCCGCGGACCAGGGTCCAACCGAGCCGAACCGCACGCCGCGCCACGCCAGCGCGGCTCGCAACGCATCAGATTCGAAGGATTCGGCGACCAGGTCCGCGACCGCCATGGGCAAGACGCGGAGCACGGTCCGCGAGCCCTCGCGGCCGAGACCTTTGAAGCTGCGGCCCAGCCGAAGCGCGGAGATCGCATCGCCAAGGCGCGGTGACTTGATATCGGGCGGGGTCGATCGACCGAGGTCGTCGAGGAACCGGCCGAGCGAGCGGACTCGGCGATCGAACGCCGGATAGGCATCCGCATCGTGGGTCGAGGAACCGCGGAGCCCTTCGGCGGTCCTGGCGACGTCCGACCACAGCGTGACCGCGCTGCCATCCGCTGAGGGCGCGAAGACCCGCACCTCCGGCGCGACGAGCGACAGGCCATGACGTGACAGGCCGAGATCCTTCTGGATCGCGGGTCGCAAGCGGCCGACCGTGTGGGCCAGGGTCGGCACCCGGATCCCTGGCGCGAGCTCGGTGGTGTCGGCCGCGCCACCGACACGCTCGCGGCGCTCGAGGACGAGCGTTCGAAGGCCGCCGCGGGCGAGGTAGGCCGCGGTCACCAGCGCGTTGTGTCCGCCGCCGACGATCACGACGTCCCAGCGGCTCACGAAGCTCGCGTCCGTTTCGCGCGGAGCAGCTCCAGCGCGGCTATGCGGCCGTTCGCGCCCATGATCCCGCCGCCGGGGTGGGTCGAGGAGCCACACAGCCACAGGTCGCGAACCGGGGTCCGGAAGCGAGCCCAGCCGGGCACGGGCCGGCTGAAGAAGAGCTGCTCGAGCGAGAGCTCGCCCTGGAAGATGTTGCCCTCGGTCAGGCCGGTCGTTCGCTCGATGTCGAGCGGTGTGAGGACCTGCCGATGCAGGATCTTTGAGGGCAGGTCGGGCGCGAACTCGGCGATCCGCGCGACGACCGCGTCGCCGAAGGCCTCGCGCTGCCGGTCCCAGCCGCCGAGGGCGGGATCGAGCTGGTAGGGCGCGTATTGCACGAAGCAGCTCATGACGTGCTTGCCCGGCGGGGCCATCGACGGGTCGACGAGGGTCGGGATCACGATGTCGATGTAGGGCTTGGCGCTGAAGCGGCCGTACTTCGCGTCGTCGTACGCCCGCTCCATCTCGTCGACCGAGGGCGAGATCGACATCGCGCCGCGGAGGTGCTCACCCTCGCCCGGCAGGGCCGTGAAGCTCGGCAGCGCGTCCAGGGCCATGTTGACCTTGCCCGAGGAGCCGCGGAACTTGAAGCGCCGGACCTCCGTTTCGAACTCGCGGTCGATCGAGCCAGGCTCCATCAGGTCGATGAATGTTCGCCGCACGTCGACCGAGGACAGGACCGCGTCGGCTTCGAGCTCCTCGCCGGATTCGAGGACGACGCCGGTGGCGCGCCCGCCCCTGGTCTGGATTCTCGTGACTGGCGCTTCCGTGCGGATCTCCGCGCCATTGGCGCGGGCTGCGCTGGCGATCGCGTTCGAGATGCCGCCCGTGCCGCCCTTCGGGATCCCCCAGGCCCGGAACGCGCCGTCGATCTCGCCCATGTAGTGATGGAGGAGCACGTAGGCCGTGCCCGGGCTCTTGATCCCCTGGAACGTCCCGATGATGCCCGAGGCACCCATCGTCGCCTTGAGCGGATCGGTCTCGAACCACTGGTCGAGGAACTCGTACGACGACATCGTCATGAGCTGCACGAATACCGCCTGCTGGCGCTCGGTCAGCTTCTGGAAGCTCCGCGCCAGCCCGCCGAGCGGAAGCAGCGGGCGGGGGTCGATCGAAGCCGGGTCGGGCGGAACGATCGCCAGGATCGGCTTGATGAACCGGGCCATGTCAACCATCAGCGGCCCGTATTCCTCGTACGCCTCGGCGTCCATCTTCGACCAGCGCCGCAGCTCCCGGACCGTGCGGCCGTGGTCGTTCACCCGCCACAGGTAGTCGCCCGTCCCGATCGGGTTGCCGTTGCCGTCCTTCGGTGCAGGCCGGCCCATGCCCTCCGGCACGGGCGTGAACGTCCCATCGAGGGGCAGGATGTCGAGGCCGTGGCTGGGCAGGTCGAGCTCGCGGATGATCTCTGGCCGGAGCAATGACACGACGTAGGAGAAGACCGAGAACCGGAAGCCCGGGAAAACCTCCTCGGTCACCGCTGCGCCACCGAGCACATGCCGGCGCTCCAGCACGACGGTTCGCAGCCCCGCGCGTGCGAGATAGGCGGCGCTCACCAGGCCGTTGTGGCCGCCGCCGATCACGATCGCGTCGTAGCGCTGGGGCACAAACGCCTCCACATCAAAGCCCTTGGGAAGTGCCCGCGACTCTACCGGACGCGGACGCTCGCGTTTCGCGGCGGAGGTGCTCGCCACCCGCGACGAGGACGACCGGTCGCTCCGGCCGGCCACCGGCTGTCGAGCGATCCAGGTCTTGCCGGTCCTCGCCCCCGCGACGGCTCCTGTCCCGAGGCTACGGACGGTGGAACATCATCTGCCTCCAATGCCGCCGCACTCGCATTGCAGGCCGCTGGCACACTCCGCGCATGAGCATTGGCAGCCCGTTCCACGCGCGGACCGCGCCGCTCAATCGGAAGCAGCAGTGGCGCGAGTGGTCGGGCTACTGGGCGTCATCGGCCTACGCCGATGCCCACGACATCGAGTACAACGCGATCCGCGAGGCAGCCGCGCTGATCGACGTGTCGCCGCTGTACAAGTATCGAGTCAGTGGGCCTGGCGCCCTGGCCCTGGTCGACCGCGTGATCACGCGCGACGCCTCGAAGCTCGCTGTCGGTCAGGTGTACTACACGCCCTGGTGCGACGAGCACGGCAAGGTCATTGACGACGGCACCGTCCACCGCATCGCCGAGGACGAGTTCTTCTGGACCGCGGCCGATCCGCAGTACCGCTGGCTGACGCTCAACGCCCGCGGGCTCGACGTCACGATCGGCGACGTCACCGAGTCGATCGCCGTCGTCGCGCTCCAAGGCCCGCTCGCCCGTGCCGTGCTGGAGGACGCCACCCAGGAGCCGTTCGGCGAGCTGCACTATTTCCGGCGCCGGGCGTCGACGCTGCGGGGCGCGACGTTCGAGGGCGGCGTCGGCCCCGCCGACCTCCCGATCGAGGTCTCTCGCACGGGCTACACCGGCGACCTCGGCTACGAGCTGTGGATCCCGGTCGAGCGCGCGGCCGATGCATGGGATGCGCTGATGGCGGCGGGTCGCGCGTATGGCATGCGGCCGGCGGGGATGCTGGCCCTCGACGTCGTGCGACTCGAGGCGGGCCTGGTGCTGCTCGAGGTCGACTACACGTCGGCGCGACACGCCCTGAACCCCGAGCAGAACTACTCGCCGTTCGAGCTGGCGATGGGCCGACTGGTCGACTTCGGCAAGGCCGATTTCGTTGGGCGCCTGGCGCTCCAGCGCGAGCAGGCCAAGGGCGGGCCACCGCGGCGCCTCGTCGGCGTCCAGCTCGACTGGGACGGCATCGAGCGCTCCTTCTCGGCCCAGGGCCTCCCGCCCGCGATCTCGGCGTCGGTGGATCGGTCGGCCGTCCCGATTTTCGCGCCCCGCGGCAACCGCCAGGTGGGCAAGCTCACGAGCCACGGCTGGAGCCCGATCCTGAAACAGGCCATCGGGCTAGCGTCCGTCACGCCGGCCTACGAAGAGCCGGGCGCGAGGCTCGACGTCGAATGGACGGTCGAGGGCCACCGCGGCCGCGTCCACGCGGTGGTCGTGCCGCTGCCCTTCCTCGACCTGCCCCGGAAGCGGGACTGACGGCCCGATCGATGGTCGCGCTCCGCGCCGTCCTCGCCGCGATCGTCGCGATCATCGCCGGACTGCTGATCGCGGTCCTCGACTCGCAGCCGGGCTTCGACGCAACGGGCATCACCGCTTTTGGGCTTGCGATCGTTGGGTTAGTCGCCGTGCTGATCGATGGCTCGGGGCGGCCGCTGCGCGTGGCAATGCTGGCGGTCATGATCGGCATCTGGATCCCGCTGGTCGAGATCGCGCCGCCCGGGGCGTTCGCCCCACTGCTCGCGCTCATCTTCAGCGCCGTTGGAGCCGCGGCCGGTTTGCTGGTGCTACAAGCAATGGCGCCGCCTTCGAGCCGCGCCACCGAGCCGCCGACCTGATTGCCCTGGGCTGAAGACCAGGACGGTCGCGACGCACGTGAACGCCATCTTCTCGAAGCTCGGGCTGGAGCCGGCCGAGGACGACAATCGTCGCGTGCTTGCGGTCCTTGCCTACCTTCGCGCGAGCTGAGGGACAGGACGGTGCCAGAGCAGTCCGAGCCGCTGATCTCCGGTCTGGATCACGTCCAGATCGCGATGCCGTCGGGCGGCGAGGAGGCGGCCCGGGAGTTCTACGGCGGGGTTCTCGGCCTGACGGAGGCCCCAAAGCCCGCGGCGCTCGCCGGGCGAGGTGGGTGCTGGTTCGTCGGGCCGGGCGCCGCGCTCCATCTCGGCGTCGAGGCCGACTTCCGGCCCGCGCGCAAGGCCCACGTCGCACTGCTCGTCGAGGATCTCGATGGCCTCCGCTCGAGGCTCGACGCTGCCGGGATCCCCACCACCCCCGAGGACGCCGCGATCGGTGTCCGCCGCTTCTACGCCTACGATCCCTTCGGCAACCCCCTCGAGCTGGTCGATCGACGCGACGCTGGCTTCACCGACCGTCGTCACGTTTGACGACTCAGTCTCCGCGCGTTGAGCTTCGCCGTGTTCACGCCATGATCAGATTGGGGCCTAGTCTCGGCTAAGGGGTCGGCAGCGGCCTCAATTCGATAGCGCGACGTGGGCGGACTTCAGGTTCCTCTCGAAGTCCGAGCCGCTGGAGCCAGCATGATCAGGCCTCCTGCCGGATCTTCCAATAGCTGTCCTTCTTTACAACCCGGCCGTCGCGGAAGGTCCAGAGATCACAGCCGCGGACCTCGATGCGTTGGCCATCGGTGGTCGTGCCGGACAACGTCCATTCGGAGGCGCCGCGGTCGCCGTCGACAAAGTGATCGTCCTGCTGGTAGCGCACGTCCGGGATCCCGGCGAGGCGCGCGGCGAACGCGCCGCGGATCGCAGCGGCACCCGCGAAGCGCGTGCCCCACGAGGCTGTACCGCGCGGCGATTCGAAGACGGCGTCCTCGGCGAACTGGGCCATGATCAGGTCTAGATCGTGCGTGTCGAAACCCTTCGCGATCGATCGCAGGGCATCGAGCTTCGCTCCGCGGTCCATGGTCGATCCCTCCATTTTGTCTCAGCCGCTCGCGAGCAGCCCATCGAGCTTGTCGATCGCCTCGGGCAGGTCGGTGCGGCCGAGGCCAATGCGGAAGTGAGAATCGCCGAAGCCGAACGTCGACGACGGCAGGATCAGCACGCCGGCAGCCTCGACGAGTCGGGCCGCAAAGGCGTCGGCCGAAGGTCCTGCTGGACCGCCCTGGACCAGGCGCGGGAAGCCCGTTGAGCCGCCCCGCGGTCGAACCCACGTGAACGTGTCGGTGCGACGCTCGAAGAAGTCGTCGAGCACGCCCAGATTCGACGAGACGACCTCGCGACTCCGCGCCAGCACACGATCCCTGGCACGCAGCGCCATGAGCGCGAGGACCTCCGACGGCGCGGACGAGCAGATCGTCGTGTAGTCCTTCATCCGGGCGCACCGCTCGAGCACGGCCCGGTCCCGCGTCGCGAGCCAGCCGATGCGCAGCCCGGCCATCGCGAAGGACTTCGACATGACGCCGATCGACACGGCCCGTTCGTCGAGGTCGGAACCGGCGGGCAGGCTCTCGGCCCCGTTGTGCTCGAGGAACCGATAGACCTCGTCGGCGACCAGCCGGATCCCGGCGGCGGCGCATTCGGAGGCGAGATGGCGCCACTCCGTGTCCGACGGGAGCATGCCCGTCGGGTTGTGCGGCGCGTTAACCACGACCATCCGCGTCTCCGGGCGGAACGACCGGACCAGCCGATCGACATCGAGCGCCCAGCTGTCGTCCTCGCGCAGCGCGTGCAGGCTGACCTGCGCCCCTGCGGCGCGCGCGACCTCGTACAGCGACTGGTAGCCGGGCCACGTGACGATCACATGGTTGCCTTCGTGGAGCGACGTCGACAGGAGGCAGAAGATCGCCTCCTCGGCGCCCGCGAACACGAGCACGTCGTCGGCCTCGACCGATTCGTAGAGGCTCGCAATCTCGCGCCTCAGCAACGGGTGCCCGGTCGACTCCGTATAGCCGAGCTTCAATCCCGACCACATCGCGGCCGTCTCGTCGTCGGCCAGCTCGAGCAGCTCGGCCATCGACCAGCCCTCCACGTCGCTCGCCCCGAGCACGTGCTGGACCGCGAACTCCCACCGGGCGAAGTACCGCTCGAGCGCGAAGTCGGCGATCCGCATCCGTGGATTCTGCGCCGGGCGGCGCCGAGCCGACCAGGCGCCTGCGATCCGAGCGAGCGGCAAGGCTAGACTCGCGGCCGTGACGGACACGATCGCCATCGTCGGGTCGCCGACCGCCCTGGGAGGCCACTTCCCCGGCATGGATCGCGGGCCGGAGGCGCTCCGGCAGGCCGGCCTGGTCGACCGGCTCGGCACCCGACCGGGCCTCGCGGGCACGACCTTCGTCGATCACGGCGATGCCCCGATCGACGCCGGCTGGGCGGCGGACCCCGACCCGGTGATGAAGAACCGCAAGCGGATCATCGACTACCTGCCGCAGCTGTCGACGCACGTCGACGCGGCGCTCCGGACACCCGGCGCGGACGGCGCGCAACCACGGCTGCTCATCCTCGGCGGCGACTGCACGAGCCATTCCGGGGCGATGGCGGGGCTCAAGCGGCATGCTCCGGGTGCGAGATTCGCGATCGCCTGGTTCGATGCCCATGGCGACTTCAACGTCCCCGAGACGACGCCCTCGGGCAATGTTTGGGGCATGCCATTCGCGATGCTCTGCGGCCGCGGCGATCGCGGCCTCGTCGCTGCCTGCAACGGCCCAAGCGTCCTCGAGGAGGACGCCGCACTCATCGGCGCGCAGGTCCTCGACGAGCAGGAATCGCGGATGCTCGCGGCCTCGCCTGTCGCGCTGTTCGGCGCGGGCATGCTCGCCGACTCGGCTGGCCTGGCGGCGCTCGAGGGCTGGGCCGAGGTGGTCGGCGAACGCTGCGACGGGCTCTACATCGCCTTCGACCTCGATGCAATCGATGCCGCCGAAGGCATGTCGGTGGCGATGCCCGAACCCGACGGCCTCTCGGTTGTGACGGCGGTAGCGGCGATCCGGATCCTGGCGGAGAACAATCGAGTCGTCGGCTTCGGCCCGACCGCGACGATGCCCCGGCCGGAGCTCGAAATGGATCGCCATGCCGAGATCGTCGCCCGGCTCACCGAGGCCGCCCTCGGAACGCCTCGACGAGCCGCGGCATCCCGGCCGGCCGAGGAAGCAGCCTGATGAAGACGATCGTGTTCATCCACGGCGCGTGGGTAACCCCGGCGTGCTGGGACAGGTTCATCCCGTTCTTCAACGCGCGGGGCTACCACTGCCTCGCGCCGCCGTGGCCCGGCAAGGACCGGCCGATCGAGCACATCCGTTCCGATCCATCGCCGCTGGCCGGCCTCGGCATCGGCGAGATCGTCGATCACTACGATCGCATCATCCGCGGGCTCGAGGAGCCGCCGATCCTGATCGGCCACTCGTTCGGTGGGCTCTTCGTCCAGCTCCTGCTCGATCGCGGGCTGGGAGCCGCCGGCGTCGCGATCGACTCGGCACCGCCCAAGGGCGTCTGGGCGTTCGAACCGAGCGCCGTCCGCGCGCTCCTCGGCGTGCTCCTGACGTGGCGCTTCTGGCGGAAGGCCGTCCGGTGGAGCTTCACGGACTTCCGCTGGGCGTTCGTCCACACGCTGCCGCTCAACGAGGCGCGCGCCGCGTACGACCGCTACGTCACGCCAGAATCGGGCCGCATCTTCTTCCAGGGCGCGATCGCGGCGGTGGACCGGATCAGCCCGATGACGGTCGATTTCTCCAACGAGACCCGTGCGCCGCTTCTCCTGATCGCGGGCGAGAAGGACCGCATCGTGCCCGCGGTGGTCAACCGGCGGAACCTCGAGGCCTACGCCAAATCGACCGTGCGGACGGACTTCCACGAGTTCCCCGGCCGCGTCCACTGGATCATCGCCCAGGAGGGCTGGGACCAGGTCGCCGGTTACGCGGCAAGCTGGCTCGAAGGGCTCGGGCTCGCCGCACCGCATGCCTTGGGTCCCGTATCCGGCGGTTAGAACTGCGGGAAGCGTCAGGCGAGGGCTGAGCCTCGGACGCTCGCGGGGAGGCGGACGAGCTCTGAGTCGACGCCGAAGACCTCGCGGATCCGATCGGACGTGAGCGATTCGACCGGCGGGCCATCGGCGACGACACGGCCCTTGTCGAGGACGATGACGCGCGAGAAGAAGTGCGCGGCGAGGCCGACGTCGTGGAGGACGGCGAGGATCGTGGTGCCGTCGCGGGCGTTGAGGTCGGCAAGGAGCTCCATGACCTCGACCTGGTGGCGGAGGTCGAGGTGGACCGTCGGCTCGTCGAGGACCAGGACGGGTGCGGACTGCGCCACGGCCATGGCCAGGAGCACGAGCTGGCGCTCGCCCAGGGACAGCTCGCGGGCGTCACGACCCATGAGATGCCCGACCCCGACGCGATCGATCGCCGCGGCGATCGCGGCGTGGTCGACTGGGCGGAGGCCGCGGATCGGGTGCTCGTGCGGCAGCCGACCGAGGGCAACGACCTCCTCGACGGAGGTCGCGAACGGCAGGGCGGACAGCTGCGGCACGACGGCGAGGCGGCGGGCGATGGCCAATCGATCCAGCGCGGCAAGCCGAGTGCCGCCGAGCTCGATCGAGCCGGCGGTGGGCTCGAGGAGCCCCGCGACCGCTCGAAGCAATGTCGACTTGCCGGCGCCGTTCGGGCCGACGAGCGCCACCCGCTCACCCGAGCCGATGTCGAGGTCGACGTCGCTCAGGGCCGGGCGGCCGCGGTAGGCCACGGTCAGCCGCTCGGTTCGGACCGCCGCGGTGGCAACCCGCTCGATCGGTCCGGTCACAGCTCGTAGCCCGCACGGGTTCGACGCAAGAGCGCGAGGAAGAACGGCGCCCCGATCACGGCGGTGACGACCCCGACGGGGATCTCGCCGAGAAGGCGCGCCGCGAGATCCGCGCCGACCATGAGAATCGCGCCGAACAGCGCCGCAAGCGGCAGGACGACCCGAGCGTTGGGGCCGACCGCCAACCGCACGATGTGCGGGGCGACGAGCCCGACGAAGCCGATCAGGCCTGAGACCGCCACGGCGGCGGCGGTCGCGAGGGACGCGAGGCCGAGCAGGATCGCGCGCTCGCGCCGAACGTCGATCCCGAGATACGTGGCCGCCTCCTCGCCCAGGAGGAAGCCGTTCAGCGCGCGCGCGCGAATCGCGATGAGCGTCGCCGCGCCGGCGATCAGCGGCAAGGCCGTTGCGAATCTCACCCACGAGGCCGCCTCGAACCCGCCGAGCAGGTACGAGAAGATCTGCCGCAGCCCCGCGCCGGACACGAACATCGCCATCGACAGCCCCGCGGCGAGCAGCGATGCGACCGCGTAGCCCGTCAGGAGCAGGCTCGTCATCTGCCCGTGCCCGCCCACACGGGAGAGCTTGTACACGAGCCACACCGCGGCAAGCGCGCCGAGGAATGCGAGCCCGTGGAGCAGCCCGAACTCGAGCACCACGGCGCGGACCGGCAGGATCACCGCCACCGCCGCGCCGAGCGCGGCTCCGGACGCGGTTCCGAGCACGTATGGATCGGCGAGCGGGTTCCGAAGGACGCCCTGGAACGTCGCGCCCGCGACTGCCAGCCCCACGCCCACGATCATCGCGGTGAGCACCCGCGGTAGCCGCAGGTCGAAAACGATCGTCTCCTCGGCCGGCGTCCAGGCAATCCCTAGGTCGAGCCCGAGCAGGCGGTGGGCGAGGATCGCGACGGTGTCGCCGGGCGGCACGAAGACCGACCCGGCGGCAACGCCCGCGACGAGCACCACCAGCAGCCCGACAATTCCGAGTCCGGCCAGGACCAGCGGTCGACGGGCGATCGACCTCGTCCTGGCTCGATGTCGGGTCGCCGCAACGGCAGCGCTCATCGCCGTTTCGAATCGGCTTCCACCGACGCTCCTACGCCGCCGTCGCGAGCGGCATCGGCGAGACCGCGGGCGAGGAGGCGAGGCCGTCGAGGACGAGCTCCGGGCGGATCGCCTTGATCAGCGCGCGCAGCCCATCGGCAAGGCGCGGTCCCGGCCGGGTTACGACGATATCGTCGACGGCCACGATCCGGCCCGTCTTGACCGCCGTCATCCCGGCCCAGCCCTGGCGGGCCTTGACCGCGTCGGGTGTCACCCCGTAGGCGGCGTCGCCGAGCAGGATGACCTCGGGGTCCGCCGCGACGAGCTTCTCGAGGGAGATCGAGTAGTTCGCTTCACCGGCGATCGGTTCGGCGCCGGCGAGCCGGAACATCTCGCCATAGATCGAGTTGGCCGGCGGGGTGAAGATGCCGCCGGTGGTGTCGATCTCGTAGAAGACACGGGGCTTCTTCGCGGCCGTCGCTGCGATTGCCGCGAGGCCAGCGAGCTGGCTTCGGATGCCGTCCGCGAGCTTCGTGGCCTCCGAGGCGAGGCCGACGGCCGTGCCGATGAGCCTGATGCCGGCGAGGCCTTTATCGACAGTCGTCGGGTAGCTGACGATCACCGGGATATTCGCCCGCCGCAGCTGTTCCACGGCCGGGCCCTGAGTCAGGCCGGCGCCACCGGAGACGACGAGGTCGGCCCCCAGCGCGACGATCTGCTCGACGTCGACGCCGGTGTCCTTGGCAACGACCGCGATCGATGCCGCTTCGGGCGGGAAGTTGGCGATGTCCTCGACCTTGCCGACGACGCGGGCCCCGGCGCCGATCGCGAAGAGTGTCTCGGTCGTTGCGGGGGTCAGCGAAACGATCTTCCCGGGCTCGGCAGGGATCGTGACCGTGGTCCCTTCATCGTCGGTGAGCGTGAGCGGGAAGGCCGGCACGGGGGTCGCGGTCGGTGGGGCCACGGTGGACGCGGCAGCCGTAGCGGGGCTCGTGGCAGCAGGGGCCAGGGATGGTGACGCTGTCGAGCAGCCGACGACGATCAGGAGCGTCGCGATCAGGAACCCAAGGCGTGGGGAATGAGAGGTCCGTCTGGCAGCCATGGAAGTCTCCGGCGTAGGTGTGGGAGCCGGGCGCGCGAAGGCACGCCACGGGACGTCGGGGGAGGGCTGCCTCAGCCGGTGGATCGCATGCGGTGCCTACCCTTTCTCTCGAAGGTCGTGCAAGCCACTGCGGGTCGGCGACCGGACTTCCATCGCGAGCGATGGTCACCGTAGCGGGACTGTGCCGGACTCTCACCGGCTTCGCGGCCGCGCAGTGCGTCGCCAGAAGACGACCGTCGAAGCCTAGCACCGGCGACTCGGGCCAGGTGGGCTTCAGGTGAGCCGCGGATAAGCGGCGAGTGCTATCCCATTGATCGCGAGTGCAGCGCGGTGCGCGATCATCGCGACGTCATCGCCCCCGCCGGCAACCCGTCGCGGAGGTCGAGATGTCGGGTCGTCGCTGGTCAATGTCGCTCGCGCCGCCGATCGCTGTGCTGGCGGTCGCGCTGGTCCTGAGCCGGTTCCAGGCCGGGGCGGAGGCTGGTGGCAAGGCCACACCGCCCGTGGCCGGCGCCTGCGCCGCGTCGCCGATCGCGAGGGACGCTGCGGGCAAGCCGAAGCGAGACGTGGGCCCGGGCTCGTGGTGGAAGCTGACCGAACGGCTCGATCGCGCCGGGGCCATGGCGGGGCGTCAGCTGGCCGTCGGCCGCGGCGGGTCGATCGCGCTCCTGCTGGACCTCGCCACCGAGACGGTCGCCAGCGGCCCGATCGGTGGCGTAGTCGTCGTCGCGACCGATGACGAGCGGCGCTCGGAGATCAGGCTCGTCTCCAGCCTGGGGGCGTGCTCGTGGCTCGTCGACCAGAGCGCCGACGTCGTCCGTGGCGCGATCCTGGATCCCGGCGACGGCTCGGTGCTGGCCCACCTGGTCGACCGCCAGACGCGCGCCGACCTCGGGACCTGGCGATTCGGCCGCAAGGATGCGCTGGCCGAGCCAATGCTCGTCGCTCCGGCCCTCGCGCCGGGAGCGATCGACGGCCCGATCTGGATCACGGACCTGCGGCTCGACCAGCCCGGCCACCTGCTGGCCGTCCAGTCGTGCACGGATTCGGGCTGCCTGACCCGGTTGTTCGACGTGCGCGTCCCGGGGAAGGGCCCGACGGTCCTCGCCGGCGGGCAAGGCTCGCTACTCGGCTTCGCCGGAGGGCACCTGCTCACCTGGGCGGCGTGCCCCGGCTTCCCGTGCGGCATCCAGTCGTGGGACATCGCGACCGCCAAGGCGACGTCCGTGCTCGATCGCGCCGACGCGGCCGCCGTGACCCTCGACGGCCGGTTTGTCGTTGCTTCCACCGACGCCGGCGCCGTTCACACGCTCCGGATCGAGCTCGGGTCCGGCACCCGAGCGCTGATCAAGGGCATCAGCGCCGATGACCTGCTGCTGCCCGTCGGCGTGGCGGCCACCAGCGGCGTCCAGCTCGGCGCCGACGAGATTCCCGTCGGCGCGCCAGGTGCCAATCCCCATTCGTTCCGCCCGGCCGCCGCGGAGGTGATCCCGTGATCTCGCGTTCGTTTTCGCTGCCTGGGCGTGTGGCAACGCGCCTCGGCGCCTTCCAGCTCTCGCGCCGGCTCTACCGGGACCTCGTCGCGGCCGCCGCTGCGGCGACCCTCGCGATCACGTCCCTCGGCGGATCGTCGACCCTCGCCCACGGCCCTGATCCTCTCCTCGGGACGACGCCATGGGACCAGGATCAGATCGTCGGCTACCAGTGGGCACCCTGGGGCGTGCCACCGGCGTGGATGGCCACGGCGATCGATGCCGGCGCGGCAGACGTCGGCGAGAGTCGCCACTCCCGCGCAGCGAAGTTCACCCGCGTCAGCAGCGCCACGAGCAAGATCGCCTACGGCGGCGGCGTGCCCTGCTCCAGCTACGGCATCGCGTGCATGAACCGAACCGGCGTCCCCGACCACTTCGAGGGCATGTGGTTCCGGCCGCATGGCTGGCCCTTCGACTGGGGCAACCTGCGCTGGTGCCAGGGGCTATCGACGCCGGCGAACGGCTGCTACGACGCGGAGAACGTCGCCCTCGACGAGTTCGGCCACATCGAGATGCTCGGCCACCACGTCAACAACGCTGACGAGAGCGACTTCGTCGATTCGGTCGTCCAGTTCGCGGCGCGCTCCAGGCCGAAAGTGGGTTGGAACGAGCACGTCTTCGGGCGCTGCGACGTCGCGCGGCTCCAGCTCGAGTACGCGCTGTCTTCGTCCGCGGACAAGGTCTCGACCTGCCTGTCGCTGGGGACCTCGCTCTCGATTGTCGCCGGCGCAACGACGATCGGAACGGGCTCGAGCGTTCGGGTCACCGGCAACCTCAAGGTCGGAACCAGCTCGTCGGCGAAGCTGTTGTCGGGTGATCCGCTGAGCAATCGATCGATCGCCCTGCAACGCAAGCTTCCCGGCGCCACGACCTGGGCCACGGTCGGGGCGCTCAGCCCGAACACCTCGGCGGGCAGCTACGGCCTGACGATCACCCCGCCGCAGACCTACGACTACCGCCTGCTGTTCGCCACGCCGTCGGGCGAAGGCCTGCTTGCCTCGAGCTCCTCGACAGTCCGAATCACCGTGAATGACTGCGCCCCCGCCGCTGGCGCGGCGCCCAATATGCCCGTCAAGGACATGCCATTGCCGCCGTGCAGCTGATGTTTGCCGGGTGCGTCACCGGGACGCGCTGAGCGGGGCGCTTGGAGTGGCGCCTGACTGGCAGGAGGTCGGGCCACGCCCGGCCTCCGCCGTCAGGCGGTCGTCGCGGTCTGGACGGGCGTGAAGATCGAGACCTGTGCCGCGTCGGGGAGCATCACTCCAAACACCTTCTGGAGGGTGAGAAGGTGGACGCAGCTGGACCAGGATTCGAAGTAGTGGCAGGTGCAGCGCCACTGACCGGAGTCGAGGCTCACGTGGTGGGTGTCGTTGTCGCCACGAAACGTGAGCGCCAGGCGATCGATCGAGATCCGATCGAGCTCGCGGGCGTAGCGGTTGGCCTTCTCGACCTTGCCGATCAGGGAGCTGTGCATCTGGCCAGACCTCCGGCCCCCATGCGGGGCGATGGCGGCCGCCGTCCGGTCCTGCACCGACCGAGCGAGGCGGGCGCGACCCAAGCCTACACCCGTCACCCCCCGGGGTCACCTCGACCGCTGACGTCGCCGTCCGCGAACTCCACGCTATGGCGCGTTCGTACCCTCGCGGCCGAAGTCGTCTTCGATGCGGACGATGTCGTTGAGCTCCGGGGTCGAAACCTCGATGAGGGTGCAGGTCGAGATCGCCTCGTAGCGGTGGCGACGTCCGACCGCCACCCGCGCGCCCTCGCCCGGCCCGAGCTCGCGGTCCTCGACGACACCGTCGTGGTTCTCGAGCGTGAGCAGGAGCCGGCCCTCGAGGACGTGGATCCACTCATCCTTGATCTCGTGGTGTTGAAGGGACAGGCGGCGGCCGGTCTCGATGACCAGGAGCTTGCCGACGTACTGCTCGGTGTGGGCCCAGATGAGCTCATGGCCCCATGGCTTCTCGACGCGCCGCGGGAGCTCGCCGGCGGGCGGCGCCGGGACGGCGGCGGCACGATCGTCGCTGCTCACTCGCGAACGAGCTGCTCGCCGGCCCCGATGAGCGCTTCCCGCGCCTCGGGCGTGGTCGCCTCGGTGTAGATCCGGACCAGCGGCTCGGTGCCCGACGTTCGAATCAGGAGCCACGAGCCGTCGTCGACGAAGAATTTGAAACCGTCCTTCGTCTCGAGCGAGACCGTCTTCGTTACCGGCTGCCCCGCGAGCGAGCTCGGCGGCGAAGCGGCGAGATCCTCGAGCAGCCGCCGCTTGGTCTCGGGGTAGGCCACGCGTTCCACGCGGACGTCGACCCGGCGGTAGAACGACGGGCCGGCGAGCTCATGGAACTGCTGGACCATCTTCGAGACCGGCCAGACGCCGCGAGCCATCTCCTTGAGGACGAGGTCGAGCAAGAGAAGATCGGCGTAGATGCCATCGCGCTCCGGGAGGTGCATCCCGAAGCCGTAGCCGCCGGATTCCTCGGCGCCCATCATCGCGCCCGTCTCGATCATCTTCGG
>JBBQFS010000008.1:0-29751 GCA_038322255.1 Candidatus Limnocylindrales bacterium
CCGGCGCCGATGACGAGGATTCGCATCTGCGAAGTGTCGCCGAAGATGGCGCCGCGTACGATGCCGTCATGACGCCGGCAGGCCCGCGTTGAGCGACGCGCTGCGGATCGAGCGCACCGGCCCGGGCGCCACCGTTGCGCGGGTGACGCTGTCGCGACCCAAGGTCCGCAACGCCTTCGATGCCTCGCTGATCGCCGAGCTGCGCGCGACCTTCGCGGCACTCGAGCGAGATTCGCCGACCGAGCTCCGGGCCGTCGTGCTCGCCGGTGACGGGGAAGCCTTCTGTGCCGGTGCGGACATCGACTGGATGCGCGCCGCGATGGCCCTCGATGTCGAAGGCAACGAGCAGGACGCGATGGCCATGGCCGAGATGTTCGAGACGATCGACACGTGCCCCGTGCCGGTCATCGCGCGGGTCCAGGGCGCGGCGCTCGGCGGCGGGATGGGCCTGTGCGCGGTCTCGGACGTCGTGATTGCCGAGTCCGGCGCGAAATTCGGGTTTACGGAGACGCGGCTCGGCATCCTGCCGGCGGTGATCTCGCCGTTCGTAATCGCGAAGATTGGCGAATCGCACGCCCGTGCCCTGTTCCCCGGTGGTCGCCGCTTCGATGCGCTCCGGGCCCAGCGGATCGGGCTCGTCCATGAGGTCGTTGAGGGCGCCGAAGCGCTCGACGCGGGCGTCGAGGCGGCGCTCGCTGACGTCCTGGCGGCAGGCCCGACGGCGGTCCGCGCGGCCAAGGCGATCGTGCGCGAGGTCCGAGGCCTGGGGCACGGCTCGTCGAAATGGCACACTGCACGCGTGATCGCCCGGCAGCGCACGAGTCCGGAGGCCCAGGAGGGCTTCATGGCATTCACCGAAAAGCGAAAGCCCGGCTGGGATCCGGAGACGGGTGGCTGAGCCGGCTGTCGCCGCAGCGCCGGGTGCCGACGCCAAGCCGGCGATCGAGTGCGTCGGCTGTCGCGGCCTCGTTCCGGACAGCGCTGGGTCCAGGGCGCGTGGGCTGCCTGGAGCAGCCAGCACCAGGCCGTGAGGGCAAGAGCGACCGAGCTGGTGGCGAAGCTCGGCTGACTTGCGCAGAGCATCGATCAGCGCGACACTCGCGACACATGCGTGATGAGCTAAGCCCGAGCGAGGCCGCGCGGCGGCTCGGGACCACGACTCGGTCAGTCCAGCGTTGGATTGCGCTCGGACGCCTGCCCGCCAGGCGCATCGGCGGTCGATGGCGTGTCGCGTCTGACGCGTTAGACGCGTTTCAGGTTCGCCCCTCTTCCCTCAGCGGCTCCGCGACGAGGGCCGAATCGGAGCACGAGATCCGTCGGCTCTTCATCGCGAACCGTGGCGAGATCGCGCGACGCATCCGCCGAACGGCCGGCCGCCTCGGGATCGACGTGATCGAGCCGACGACAGAAGGCCCGTCGGCCCTCGACCTGCTCGATATCGACGCCGTGGTCGCGGTCGGGCGGACGACCGGCGCGGACGCGCTGCACCCCGGCTTTGGCTTCCTGGCGGAAAGCGCCGCGTTCGCTGACGCCGTCGAAGGGGCGGGCATCGCCTGGGTCGGACCGCCGGCGAGCGCGATTCGGGCGATTGGCGACAAGGCTTCCGCGCGACGCCTGGCTGTCGAGCTGGGCGTGCCGATCGTGCCCGGCTACGACGACGCCGACCAGTCGGACGTGGCGCTGATCCGGGCGGCGACCCGGATCGGGTTCCCGCTGCTCGTCAAGCCCGCGGCCGGTGGCGGGGGCAAGGGCATGCGCACCGTTCGCGCGGCGGGAAGCCTCCCGGACGCCCTGCAAGCGGCCCGTCGCGAGGCCCTTGCGGCCTTCGCTGACGACCGACTGATTCTCGAACGTCTCGTCGAGGGCGCTCGACACGTCGAGGTCCAGGTCCTCTTCGACGGCAGGGGCGCGGGCGTGCACCTGGGCGAGCGCGACTGCTCGACCCAGCGGCGGAACCAGAAGGTCCTCGAAGAGACACCGTCTCCGGCGGTGACACCCGCGATCCGGCGTCGGCTCACCGCGTACGCGTTGCAGCTCGCCCACGCGGTGGGCTATCGCAGCGCAGGCACCTGCGAGTTCCTGCTGGGAAACCGTGGCGAGGTGTTTTTCCTCGAGATGAACACGCGCCTCCAAGTCGAGCACCCCGTCACGGAGGTCGTGACCGGGCTCGATCTGGTCGAAGAGCAGCTCCGGATCGCCGAGGGTCGAGCCCTCCTGGTGTCGCAGTCCGACACCGAAGCGGCCCTGGCCGACGGCGGCCACGCGATCGAGGTCCGGCTCTACGCGGAGGACGCGGAGAACGGCTTCCTGCCGGCAACGGGCCGCATCGAACGGCTGACCTGGCCGTCGGGGCCGGGGATTCGTGTCGATGCCGGGATCGAGGAGGGCTCCGTCGTTGGTTCGCGCTTCGATCCGATGCTCGCCAAGGTCATCGCCCACGGGGCCGAACGGCCCGAGGCGCTCGAGCGCCTCACGCGCGCCCTCGACGAGACGGTCGTGCTGGGCCTGACGACGAACCTCCGATTCCTTCGCTGGCTCGTGCGGGAGCCCGCCGTGCTGAACGGGCAGATGCGGATCGACACGTTGGCTCGGATCTGGCCGCCCGACGACTGGGCCGCGCGCGCGGCGATTCCCGAGGCGGCCTGGCAGGCCGCCGGGGGCGCCCTCGCGCGCGACAGCCGGCTCAACGGCGACGGTTGGCTCAATGGCTGGCGTCTCAATGCGCCGGCTCGGCTTCGCCTGGCGACCGAAGGGATGGAGCGGGCGGTGGCACTGCCTTCAACCGGCCAGGGCATGAGTGACGAGCCCGGCGCCTTCGAAGCGGTGCTCGTCGCCGATGTGGCCCACGTCGACGTCGCCGGTCGCAGCGTTACGTTTCGACTTGCGCCACCGCCGGACGTCGACCGGGCGGCGCGCTCGGCCGCGAGCACCGGGCCGGGCGGCGGTCCGGCCGAGATCGTCGCGCCCATGCCCGGCTCCATCCTGGCGTTCCACGTCGCGGTCGGGGGAACGGTCGAGGCCGCCGATCCAATCGCGACCCTCGAGGCCATGAAGATGGAGCACGCCGTGGTGTCACCGATCGCCGGCCGGATCAGCGAGCTGCGGGCGCGACCCGGCGACCAGGTCGGACGCGGCGACATCCTCGCCGTTGTCGAGCCGTAGCGGTACGCTCTGGCGCGATGGACGATGTGAGGGCGGCCGGCGGGGCCGCGGCCAAGGCGGTGGCCGATGCGGCGAAGGAGACGATCGCTGCCGTCGGCGAGAAGATCGGCGTCACGCCGCCGGCCGCCATGCTGCCCGAAGACCGCCAATCGCTGCTCGCGCTCCATCGCGAGGCGCGCCGCCGCCGTGACGCCGCACCGCTCCTGAGCAAGGATCGGGCCGAGGCCGCCTACGAGATCGAACGGATCGAGATCCAGGTCGCCCGGGTGGAGCGGGCGATGGACCCGCCCCTCGTCTGACCGCGACCTGCGCTGACGCCGCACCGTAGATGGGCGACCGCGTTCGGATCTACGAGGTCGGGCCGCGGGATGGGCTGCAGAACGAGTCGTCGGCGATTCCGCTCGAGACCAAGCTCGAATTCATCGCCCGGCTGGTCGCGTCGGGGCTCCGTGAGATCGAGGCGACGAGCTTCGTGTCGCGCAAAGCCATCCCGCAGCTGGCCGATGCCGACCAGCTTCTCCCGCGGCTGCCTCGCATTTCCGGCGTGCGCTACCCCGTCCTCGTGCCCAACGAGCGCGGCCTGGCTCGCGCCGAGGCCGCGGGCGCCGACGCGTTGGCTGTCTTCACCGCGGCGACCGACGCCTTCACCCAGCACAACATCGGGATGACGGTCGACGAGTCGCTGACGGCGTTCGAACCGGTGCTGCGGCGCGCGGCCGAGCTCGGCTGGTGGCGCCGGGCCTACGTTTCGACGGCGTTCGGCTGCCCGTACACCGGCGCCGTCGATCCCCACCGTGCGGTGGCCGTGGCCACGCGCCTGCTCGAGCTCGGCGCGGACGAGGTCTGCTTTGGCGACACGATCGGGGTCGGCGTGCCGATCCAGGTCACGGCGCTGACCGACGCGGCCACGAAGGCTGGCATCGAAACCCACCAGATCGCCTACCACTTCCACGACACGCGCGGCACGGCCCTGGCCAACGTCGTCGCCGGCCTCGACGCGGGGGTCCGCTGCTTCGACAGCTCGACGGGCGGCACGGGCGGCTGTCCCTACGCGCCCGGGGCCGCCGGGAATCTCGCCACCGAAGACCTCGTGTACCTGCTCGACGCCTCCGGCTACCAGCACGGCGTCCTTCTCGAGGGCATCCTCGACGCGGCCCGCCTGATCACCTCGTCGCTCGGCAGGCCGCTCGCCTCGAAGGTCGGCCGGGCCGGCGGCTGGGACGCCGCGACCGGCGACCCGATCGGTCGGGCTTGAGCGCCTCAGGGGCATCGAGGGCGCACGCGTCCTCTACCCGGTCGCGAGTTTCGCGTAGCATCCGCCCACGATGAACGGGGTCGTCCTCGTCTTGAACCAGGATTACGAACCGCTGAATGTGACGAACCTTCCGCGGGCATTCCGGCTCGTGTTCGGCGCGAAGGCCGAGATCCTCGAATACGACCACCAGATCATCCGAACCGTCACCCGCGAGTTCCACGCACCGTCGGTGATCCGGCTCCAGCACCGCATCCGCCGGCCGCGCCCGAGGGTCAAGCTGACGCGGCGCGAGGTCTTCGCCCGCGACCGCCACACCTGCCAGTACTGCGGCCGCGTTGCCTCGGACCTGACCCTCGACCACATCCTGCCGCGGCACCGCGGCGGCTCGCACACCTGGGACAACCTCGTCGCGGCATGCAAGGCCTGCAACCACCGCAAGGGCGGTAAAACGCCCGAGGAGGCGCGCGTTCGCCTGCTGCGGCTGCCATTCGAGCCGCGGAGCGACCTGTACTCGCTCTTCACGCCCTATCTCGCCGACGAGCGCAACGAGGCCTGGCGGACCTACCTGTTCCTCGGCCGCAACTGAGCCGCTCGAATCCGCCGCTGAATCTCGCTGAAGTCCGTGTCACCCTGAGGGCGTGACGATCCGGATCGAACCGCCGGCGAGCGTCCTCGCGCTCATGGCGCGGCTGTGGGCGCACGGGCACGCGGCGTACATCGTTGGCGGCTCGGTGCGTGACGCCATCCTCGGCCGGACCGCGGATGACTGGGACCTCACGACCGATGCCCGGCCGGACCGGCTGCTCGCGGTGTTTCCCGGCGCCGTGTACGAAAACCGCTTCGGCACGGTGGCGGTCCGCGAGGGCGGCGCCGAGCACGAGGTGACGACCTTTCGGACCGATCACGACTACGCCGACTTCCGGCGTCCCCACCGGGTCGAGTTCGGCGACGACGTCCGCCTCGACCTGGCGCGTCGCGACTTCACGGTCAATGCGATCGCCTGGGGCGCCGAGGCGCCGGTCGCCGACCCGATGGCGACGTCCGTCCCGGCGTCGCCAACGGCTGCGCTGGTCGATCCCTTCGACGGCGTGGTTGACGCCCGGGCGCGGCTGCTGCGCGCGGTCGGCGAGCCTGCCGCCCGATTCCAGGAAGATGCCCTGCGGATGGTGCGCGGCGTGCGGCTTGCCGCCGTCCTCGGGCTCGAGATCGACCCGCCGACCTTCGCCGCGATGCGGGAGCACGCCTCCCTGGTCGGCCACGTGTCCGGTGAGCGCGTCGCCGTCGAGCTCCAGAAGCTCCTCTCGGCCGATCGCCCTTCGATCGGCCTGCGACTGCTGGCCGAAGGGGGCCTGCTCGACGTGCTGCTCCCGGACCTGGCGGCGCAGCGCGGCCTGGCCCAGAACAAGATTCTGGGCGAGGACCTGTTCGACCATACCCTTCGGACGATCGATGCCGCGCCGGCCGCTCGACCCGTCGTGCGCCTGGCCGCGCTGCTCCACGACCTCGGCAAGCCGGCGACGATCGACGATGGGCCATTCCGGGGCCACGAGGTGGTGGGCGGGGACCTGGCGGAGCGGTTGCTCGACCGGCTCCACATGCCGCGCGCCGCGACCGACCGCGTGGTCCACCTCGTGCGCAATCACATGTTCACCTACGAGCCTTCGTGGGGCGATTCGGGGGTCCGACGGTTCATCCAGCGCGTCGGAACCGACGCGATCGACGACCTGTTCGCGCTGCGCGAGGCCGACAACACGGGTAGTGGCGTGCCCACCGACGCCCACGACCTCGGCGACCTCCGAAGGCGCGTCGACGCCGAGCTGGCGGCCTCGGTGGTGCTCGATCGCTCGAGGCTCGCCGTGCACGGCGACGACCTGATCGCCGAGCTGGGCCTGCCCGCCGGGCCACGGCTGGGCCGGATCCTGGACCGCCTGCTCGATCGGGTGGTCGCCGAGCCGAAGTTGAACGACCGGGCGACCCTCCTGCTGCTGGCCGAATCCATGCTGGCGGAGGACTGATGATCGAGCGGCTCCTCGCCGGCGACGCGGCGCTGGAACGGGGCGACCTGGAGGGTGCCGATCGCCTGTTCGCCCAGGTCGCGGAGGCGGACCCGCGTAATGCCATCGCCGTCGTCGGGCTGGCCCGCGTCGCTGTCCGGCGGGGCGAAGGCGAGCGGGCCCGGGCACTGGCCAACCGTGCGCTGGCGATGGATCCCAAGGAGGCTGCTGCGAGGCGCCTCATCACCGACCTTGACCGGCAACCCGTGCCGACGCCCCTGGCAGCCCCGCGGGCCGAGCCGGTGAGGGCTGCCGAGCCGGAGACCGTGGCAGGGCCGGAGCCGGGCAGGCCGTTGGAGTCGGGGCCCGGCAGGCCGTTGGAGCCATGGCCGGCGCCGATGCCAGAGGCGGCCGCGGTGCTCCGAGCCGAGCCTGCCTCGCCCAGGGGCGGCTGGCGAGGTTGGCTGGACCGCCTGCTTCGGCGCCACTGACGCGCGGCTACCCTGCGGGGATGAGAATCCTTGTCACCGGCGGCGCCGGCTATGTCGGGTCCGTCTCCGTCGAACGGCTGGTCGAGACCGGCCACGAGGTCGTCGTGCTCGACAACCTGTCCACGGGACACCGCTCGGCCGACCTGTCAGGCGCCTCGCTGGTCGAGGGCACATATACGGACCAGGCATTCGTGGCCGGGCTGCTGGCCGATCGGCGGATCGAGGCAGTCCTGCATTGCGGGGCCCGCTCCCTGGTGGGCGAGTCGATCCGCGAGCCCGCGCTCTACTTTCGCGAGAACCTCGCCGGCGGCATTGCGCTGCTCGACGCGATGCGCGAGGCCGGTGTCGGCCGGCTCGTCATCTCTTCGACCGCCGCTGTCTACGGCGAGCCCGACGCGATCCCCATCCCCGAGGACGCACCGTTGCGCCCGATCAATCCCTACGGCGAGACGAAGCGCGACCTGGAAGCCGCGGCCCGCTGGTACGCGACGGCGTACGGATTGCGCGCCGCGTCACTCCGCTATTTCAACGTCGCGGGCGCCAGCGAGCGGAACGGCGAGCGCCACGACCCGGAGACCCACCTGATCCCGAACGCCCTCAACGCCGCCGCCGGGGGGCCAACGTTCACCCTCTACGGCATGGACTACCCCACGCCCGACGGCACGCCGGTCCGCGACTACGTCCACGTATCCGATCTCGCCGAGGCCCATCGGCTGGCGCTCGAGGCCACGGCACCCGGCGACCCGCGCTCCGACGCGTTCCTCGTCTCCAACCTCGGCAGCGGCCAGGGCTTCAGCGTCCACGAGGTCCTCGCCGCGATCGAGCGCGTCATCGGCCGGCCGGTGCCGGTCACGATCGGGGAGCGGCGGTCCGGCGATCCTGTGACGCTCGTCGCAGCCATCGATCGAGCGCGCGAGGTCCTGCGCTGGGCGCCGGAGCGATCCAACCTCGAAGACATGGTCGCCTCCGCCTGGGCCTATCGAGGCGCCGCGACCCCCTGAGCCCGACCCGCCTAGCGCGGCTCGAGCGGCGCCGTCATCGGCGCGAGCCGTACGGGCAGAGCCGGCCGCGTGTCTCGGGCCGGCTCACCGTCTTGAGCGTGGCGTCGTAGTAGATGAGGGCAGCCTGGTAGCCGAAGTTCGCGAGGACGAACAGGGCCACGCCGATCGTCGCGCTGCTGTTGCCGATGAACAGGCACGCGATGACGCAGAGCGCCGTGAAGAAGAACAGGAACGGCAGCCGGCGTCCGCCCCGGTCGCTGAGCGCGCCGAGGATCGGCGAGACCAGGGCGTTCAGCCCGACGCTCACCACGATCGCGACGCTGAGCACGAAGTTGCCGTCGCGTTCCCTGAAGCGGCGGTCGTCCACGAGCCACAGCCCGATCGCGCCCGAGACCACCGCGAACGAGAAAATCGTGTTCGCGAAGTCATAGAGGGACCAGGAGACGGCCACGCGGGCGCGGCCCGACGTCGTCAGCCCGCCGAGGCGCGTGAGCAAGCTCACCCCATCCTCCCGCGCGGATCATAGGTCGGGCTAGGCTGTGTTCGTGGGGCCGTCGAACGTGCCGGCGACCGGATGGATGCGGGTCGCGACGGCCGGGTGGCGCCCGATGGCCTTTCGCCAACGCGCACCGGAGCGCATCGCGGATCTCGTGTGCGAGCCGATGTGGGGCGGCCGCCGGGTCCTGATCGAGGTGGCTGCGGGCCGGGCTGCCATCCGCGGCACGGACGGCGTCGAGCTGGATGGCGGTGAAGCCCTCCGCGCGGCGATCGCAGGCGCCGCCCGAGCCGGGGAGCTCGTGCTCGACGGCTCCCTCGTGTCGGCCTCGTTGCCCGATGCCGGCGGCGCCGACGCCCTGATCGGGATCGATGCAGTCGAGACGTCGGCGGACCGAATCAAGCACATGCTCATCGGCAGGGGCTCCCTGGCCGGCCCCCTCGGGGCACTGGCCCCTGTCGGCCAGGCGCCCGGGCCCCGACGCGCCGATGCGCCGGGCGGCGATCCCACGGCCTTCGTTGCCACGGACCTGCTGTGGCTCGACGGCCAGTCGCTCCTCGACATCCCGCTGCTGGAGCGGAAGCGCCTGCTGGATTCGGCCCTCGAGGAGGGCGACCTGGTTCGACGGACGATGATCGAGCGGCCGCCATTCGAGCGGTGGTTCGCGCGGTGGCGAGCCATGGGCTTCGATGTGGTCGTCTTCAAGGCGGCGAACGGCCGCTACCGCCCGGGCGGGTTGAGCGAGGACTGGAGCGTGGCGGGCATCCCACGGCGCTGAGTCGGCTCGAGCCGGGCCCCTCCGCGCATCGGTGGTACGGTGGGGAGGTGCCCCAGCCCGTGCTGACGCCGGCCATCCGTGAAGAGATCGCCCGCCTCGAACGAGCGGACATCATGGTCGGGATCCCCAGCTTCAAGAACGCCACGACGATCGGCTATGTCGTGCGCGCGGCCCAGGCCGGCCTCGTCCAGTACTTCCCGGACCTGCGGCCGGTCGTCGTCAACTCGGACGCCGGCTCCCCGGACGGCACGGGCCGCGTCGTGGTCGAGACCGAGCCACCGGACTACGTCGAGCGGATCCTCCTCGTCCGGCCGACGAACAAGCTCGCGCGCGTCTCGCTGACCTACCCGGAGATCGATGGCATCGGCGGCAAGGGTGCCGCCCTGCGGACGATCTTCGAGATCGCGGCGGCGCTCGAGGTCCAGGCGCTCGTCGTCGTGGACTCCGACCTGCGGAGCATCGGGCCCGAGTGGATCGAGCTCTTGGCCGGGCCGATCCTCAAGGGTGGCTACGACTACGTCGCCCCGCTGTATGCCCGGCACAAGCACGACGGCACGATCACGAACAACGTCACCTACCCGCTCACGCGGGCGCTGTACGGCCTGCGCATCCGGCAACCGATCGGCGGCGATTTCGGGGTGTCCGGGGACCTCGTGCGGCATTTCCTCGAAGCGGGCCACTGGACGCCCGAGGTGTCGAAGTTCGGGATCGACATCTGGATGACGACGCTGGCCCTGACCGGCGGCTTCGCGATCTGCCAGGCCCGCCTCGGGGCCAAGATCCACGATCCCAAGGATCCGGGCGCGGACCTCGGCCCGAGGTTCCGGCAGGTCGTGACCACGATCCTGCGGCTCGCGGTGGCCAACGCCGACCGGTGGCCGCTGTCGAAGGGCAGTCACGACGTGCCGGCCTACGGCTTCGAGCGCGTCATCGATCCCCCGCCGCTTGAGGTCAACGTCGTGCGGCTCCTGTCCGAGTTCCACGCCGCGGCGCTGACGATGGCCCGATCCTGGAGCGAGATGCTCTCGGCCGATACCGCGGCGGCGGTCATGGGGCTCGCGGGGGAGGCCGGCCGCGTCGCCGACATCGTCCGCGGCACGCTCGATGTCGACGGGCCGGGACGCGAGCGCCAGAGCACGGCGGCGATGGCCGGCGCGGCCTCGGGCTTCGCCTTCCCCGACGCGGTCTGGGCGCGCGTGATCTACGACCTCGTCATCACCGCGCGCGATCAGCCCGAGAAGCTCGAGGCCTACGTGACCGCCCTGGTGCCGGTGTACTTCGGCCGGGTCGCCAGCTCCGTCATCGAAAATCGCGACTTCTCGACCGAACGCACCGAAGACACCATCGAGCGCCAGGCACGCGAGTTCGAGCGGTTGAAGCCGTACCTCGTCAATCGCTGGACGCAGCCGTGATGCCTCGCCCTCTGCCCGCCCGGATCGTCATCCCCGTCGCCAATCCGGCGACCGCCGAGGAGCTGATCCGGCTGGGCGCGGACCTCCTCGACCCGAATGGCGGTGAGCTCACGGCCCTCGGCATCGTGGAGGTCCCCGAGGGCATGCCCCTCTCGGAGGGCGCGACCCGCGCCCGCCATGCCCGGCGGCTGCTCCAGCGCGTGCTGGATTTCGTGCCCGAGGGCACGCCCATCCATCCCATCGTCCGCATCGGCAGGCACGCCGCCGAGGGGATTGTCGAGGTCGCGGCGGAGCTCGAGGCCGACCTGATCGTCTTCGGCTGGGGTGGGAAGTCGCCAGGGGCCCGGGATGGGCTGTCGACGCCGTTCTCGGCGACGATCGACGAGGTCCTTCGCGAGTCGCCCTGCGACATCGCGGTCGTCAAGCAGCGCGGCGTGCGCAACGTCAAGCGGGTCGTCGTTCCGGTTCGTGGCGGCCCGCACGCCGAGCTGGCGTTGCACGTCGGGAATGCGATCGCGAAGCGCCACGAGGCGACGCTGGCGGCCCTGCACGTGGTCCCACCCGGGATCACGTTCGCGGTCCGGGCCCAGGCAGAGCGGGCGCTGGCGGCCTTCGTGCGCCAGCACGTGGACGGCAAGGTCGAGACGCTGGTGCGGGAGGCCTCGAACGTCCGGGCCGCCATCCTGCGGGAGGCCGACCATTCGGACATCGTCGTGATGGGCGCCGCGGCGCCGATCGCGGTCGACGGCACCACTCACCTGTTCGGGGCGATGCCCGAGGCGATCGCGACCCGCTCGCAGACGACCGTGGTCGTCGTCAAGACCCGCGAGTCCATAGGCCGGCAGACGTTCGAGCAGCTGGCGACCCGGGCCGAGTCCCTGGTCGCGGCGGATCGTGCCGCCGAGGAATCGCGCGCCGTGCCGGCTCGCGTCGAGCGCTGGTTCGGCGAGTCGAACTTCCATCACGCGGAGTTCGCCGACCTGCGACGGCTGACGCAGCTCAAGGAGAAGCAAGGGCTCGCGATCAGCCTCGTCCTCCCGACGCTCAACGAGGAGGAGACGATCGGGCCGATCGTCCGGCGCGCGATCCGCGAGATGGTCGGCCGGGTGCCGCTGCTCGACGAGGTCGTCGTCATCGATTCGGCGTCGACCGATCGGACCCGCGAGATTGCCGAGGCGGAAGGCGCCCGAGTCGTCCAGCATCCAGACGTGCTCACCCGCTACGGCACCTTCCCGGGCAAGGGCGAGGCGCTCTGGAAGTCGCTCTTCGAGACGAGCGGTGACCTGATCGTCTGGGCCGACACTGACGTTCGGAACTGGCATCCGCGGATGGTCTACGGGACCCTCGGCCCGCTGCTCCACGAGCCGCGCCTGCAGTACGTCAAGGGCTACTACCAGCGCCCCATCGTCCAGGCGGGCGTGCTGCTCGAGGGCGGCGGCGGGCGGGTCACCGAGCTCGTGGCCCGGCCGCTGATCAACCTCTTCTTTCCCGAGCTCTCGGGCTTCATCCAGCCCCTCTCCGGCGAGTACGCCGGCCGCCGGAGCCTGCTCGAGCAGATCCCGTTCTTCACCGGCTACGCCGTCGAGATCGGCCACCTCATCGACGTCGCCGCGCGGACCGGGCTCGACGGGCTCGGCCAGGTCGACCTCGAGCGGCGCGTTCACCGCAACCAGGAGCTCGAGGGCCTGTCGCGCATGAGCTTCGTCATCATCCAGGCGGTGATGAAGCGCATCGAGGAGCGCCGCAAGGCGCGGCTGTTCGCCGAGCTCGGCTCGACTATGAAGCTCCCTCGCTCCGGAAAGGGCCGGCTCTCGCTCGAGGTCATCGAGCTCGCTGACATGGAGCGGCCGCCGATGGTCCGCATCCCCGAGTACCTCGAGCGCCGGAGCTCGCAGCGAGCGCTCGCGGAGCTGCCACTCGAAGTTCCGTGAGCGCGATCCGGCGATCCGGCGAGACAAGCCTTCGGGTCGTCATCGCACCCGATTCCTTCAAGGGCTCGCTGACCTCCGTCGAGGTCGCGACGGCGCTGGCCGACGGCTGGCACGCGGCCCGGCCGGGCGACGAGGTGCTGCTTGCCCCGATCGCCGATGGCGGCGAGGGCACGCTCGTGGCCATCGAGGCCGCCGGCGGCTGGCAATGGCGCGAGGCCGCCGTCACCGGCCCGGACCTCGCCTGGGTCGATGCCAGGTGGCTCATCTCGCCCGACGATCGCTCCGCGGTCATCGAGATGGCGGCGGCCTCGGGGCTGTCACTCATCCCCATGGCGAAACGGAACACGAGCATCTTCACGACCATGGGCACCGGCGAGCTGATTCTCGCGGCGATCGACGCAGGCGCCCGCAGGATCACGCTCGGGATCGGTGGCTCGGCAACCACCGATGGCGGCGCCGGGATCCTGACCGTCCTCGGGGCCGTGCTCGTCGCCAGCGATGGCTCACCGGTCGTCAAGCCACCGACCGCACCGGTCGCCGTCCTCGTCGGCGAGGCCGCGACAGTCGACCTGTCCGGCCTGGATCCGAGGCTTGCGGAGGTCGACCTCCGCATCGCGTGCGACGTCACGAACCCGCTGCTCGGGCCAAATGGCGCCGCAGCCGTGTACGGCCCGCAGAAGGGCGCCTCGCCCGAGGACGTCATCTTTCTCGATGACGCGCTCCGGGCCTTCGCCGACGCCCTCGAGTCCGCGACCGCCCGCCGTGAGCGCGAGACCCCCGGCGCAGGTGCCGCCGGCGGGACCGGTTTCGGGTTGCTGTGCCTTGCGGATCGATTCCGCTCCCTGGAGCTCGTCCCGGGCGTCGACGTCGTGATGGACGCGGCTGACCTGAAAGGCAAGCTCGCCCAGGCCGACCTGGTCATCACCGGCGAGGGCCGGATCGACGCCCAGACCGCGTTCGGGAAGACGGCGCTGGGCGTCGCCCGAGCGGCCCAGGCGGCGGGTGTCCCGTGCATCGCCGTGGGAGGCGGCGTCACGCCAGAGGGCATCACGGCGCTGGCCGGCCTGGCGATCGTGGTCCCGGCGACCGAGCAACCCACGACGCTGGAAGCGGCCATGGCGGCGGGCTCGGCGCCCCTGGTTCGCCTCGGCGAGCGGCTCGCCCGCCTCGTCGCCCTCGGGAGCGGCGCGTGACGCTCGAGCGCGCGGTGGCGAAGCGACGGACGACCCGGCTGAAACCCGGAGCGAAGCGCCGGCGCAAGCCGAATCCACATCTCGCCTGGCGCAAGCGCCTCGACCGAACGCGCCCGGGCCTCGTGCGATTCACCCTTGACCGGCTGGCGGAGCTGTACGGCCGCCCGGTGTGGGGGCGCCGCCTCGATCCCACGTCGGAGCTGATCCTCACGATCCTGACCCAGAACAGCGCTGACGTGAACGCCGAGCACGCCTTCGAAGCCTTGCGAGCCGCCTACCCATCGGATCGGCCCGCCGAACGGCACATCCCAGGCCCCGGCTGGGGCGGCGTCGGCCTGCCCGACGGCGTTCCGCCGGACTGGTCGATGGTCGATGCCGCGCCGTTGCCCGAGCTCGTCGAGGTGATCCGGCCCGGCGGGCTGCCCAACCAGAAGGCGAGGGGCATCAAGGCCGCGCTGCGCGCGATCCGGGAGGCGCGCGGCGACTACTCGCTCGAGTTCCTCGGCGAGATGACGGCGCTGGAGGCCCGCACCTGGCTGACCGGCATCAACGGCGTCGGCGTCAAGACCGCCTCGGTGGTGCTGCTGTTCTCGTTCGGGATGCCGCTCATGCCGGTCGATCGGCATGTCGAGCGGGTCGCGCGGCGCGTCGGGCTGCTGCCGCCGAAGGCGAGCGCCGAGGAGGCCCACGACTACTTCCTGGCGCTGCTCGAGCCCGACGAGATGCACGAGGCCCACGTCAACTTCATCCGGCATGGCCGCCTCGTCTGTCACGCTCGCAACCCGGCGCACGATCGATGCCCGCTGCTGGACCGCTGCCGCTTCGTGAATCCCAAGGCGCCCTGACCGCTGACGCGAGCTGCCGCCGGACGATCGGGGGAGTCCGCCCGCGAGATCCCCACGTGTATTCTCCGGCCATGTTGAGCGGCGGTTGGCGGGGCAGCTCCGGAGCGCCGCGCATCCTGATCGTCGACGACGACCCCAACCTGCTCGTGCTCCTCGCCGACCAGCTGCGCGCCGATGGCTTCGAGATCCAGACCGCCCGGGACGGCGAGGAGGCGCTGCGCCGCCTCGACAGCGGCTGGCCCGACCTGCTCGTGATCGACATGATGATGCCGCGAATGGATGGGCTGACCCTCGCCCGCGAGGTCAAGGCCCGGGCCGACCTGCCGATCATCGTGCTCTCGGCGATCGATACTGCGGATTCCAAGGCGGACCTCCTCGAGGAGGTCGCCGAGGACTACGTGACCAAGCCCTATCACTATCCCGAGCTCCGGGCGCGAATCGCCCGGGTGATGCGCCGAATCGGCGACAAGGTGCCGCGGCGTGAGCTGGTACTCGGCCCCGAGTTGACGCTCGAGCTGCGCCGGCGAACCGCAACGGTCCGGGGCAAGCCCGTCCAGCTGACTCCGACCGAATCACGGCTGCTGTACGCCCTGGCCGCGAACCTCGAGAAGACCGTCAGCACCGAAACCCTGCTCGACCGTGGCTGGGGCGACACCGACGACGCCGATCCCTCGTACGTCTGGGTCACGATGCGGCGCCTGCGGCAGAAGATTGAGCCCGATCCGGATCACCCGATCCACCTCGTGACGGTCCGCGGCATCGGCTACCGCCTCGTGTCGAGGCCGGGGACACCGGCCACTGAGGCGTGAGCGACCGCGGTCGCCGGCGCACGGATCTGCCGATCCCGCCGTCCGAGCCGGTGCGGATCGGGCCGGCGATGTCGTTTCGGGCCCGGCTCACAGCCGGCCTCATCGCTGGGTCCGTCCTGCCCCTGGCCGGTTTCGGGCTCGTCCTGGTCGCGACCGAGATCGCCCGCACGGGCGCGTTCGATTCGACCCTCGTCAGGGTCGTCATGTTCGTGCTCGCCGCCGCGATCATCGTTGCCGTCCTCTTCGCCTACCTGCTGGCGAGCAATCTGACCGCCCCGCTGAAGGCCGTGTCCCAGGCGCTCGAGCGCGCGTCGGCGGGCGACCTCTCTGCGCGCGTGTCCGTGGCCGGCGAGGATGAGCTGGCCCGGCTCGTGGAGAGCCACAATCGGCTGGCGAGCGACCTCCAGCGCCGCAACGCGGAGCTGGGGCGGATCCTGATGGCGATCGGCGAGACCTCGCCACGGGACGGCCTCGAGCGCCTCGTGGCGCATGCCACGCGCAGCGCCCACGAGGCGTTCGACATGATCGACTGCCGGATCGTGCTCGGCGACCCGACCCTCGTCGAGGTTGAGGAGGACATCCCGGGCGAGTCCCGGCCGATCCGGGCCGTCCTGGCGCTGCCCGACGAACGGCTCGGCCTGCTGATCGGCCACCTCCAGGCGACGCGCCACTGGGACACGGCGGACCAGGATCTCCTGGAGCTGTACGCGAGCGAGGTCGCCGTGGCCATCCGGAACCTCGAGCTGTTCGACCAGGTCGAACGCCAGCGGCGGCAGCTGGTCGAGCTCGATGCGGCCAAGGACGAGTTCCTGCGGGGCATCAGCCACAACCTCCAGACGCCGCTCACGAGCATCCGGGCCTACGCCGAGCAGATGGATTCGGAGCGCCCGGACCCGCGCCTCTCGATCGTGGTCGAGCAGACCGACCGCCTGTACCGCATCGTGCGCCAGCTCGTGTCCGTGTCGCGACTCGAGTCGGGCAGCCTTCGGCCAGCCACCGAGGTCCTCGCGCTCGCGCCGCGGGTCCGCCGGGCGTGGGACGCCCTGGGCTCGGCCGGCGTGCCCTTCGACCTTCGCGACGAGGCTGGTGGATGGCTGGCCATCGCCGATGCGGACCAGCTCGACCAGGTGCTCTGGGCCCTCCTCGACAACGCCATTCGATACGGCGGCGGAGCGGCGATTCGCGCCCACGTGGCGCCGCGGCCTAGCGAGAATCGCCTCGGCGTCACGATCGCCGACGCCGGACCGGGCGTGCAAGCCCAGGATCGCGACCGGGTGTTCGAACGGTATGAGCGAGGCGCCGCCGGTGCCGGGATCGAAGGCACCGGCCTCGGCCTCTACGTCTCGCGCTCGCTGTGCCGGGCGATGGGCGGCGACCTCGTGCTGGAACCCAACCGCGTCGAGCTTGGCGCAGCCTTCACCGTGCTCCTGCCGGCCGAGCCACCCGCGACCGAGTCCTGATCCGACCGGCCTCGCGGCCGGCCGGTCCAGCTGGGGCAGTACGAAGGGCTGTTGCAGCACCGAACCACTGGCAAGGTGACGCGAAAGGTGGCCTGCGAAGACTTGATGGTCGATGCCAACCATCCCGACCGTTTCTGTCCACCGCGAGCAACCGCGCCCCGGCCGTACCGCCGGAAGGCGCCCGCGCAGCCACGGCCAGAGCCTGGCCGAGTTCGCGCTGACCCTGCCGATGGCCCTCCTGATGGTGCTCTTCGGGCTTGACTTCGGGCGGGTCTTCCTTGGCTGGGTGGCCCTGAACCAGGCAGCGCGAGAAGCGGCCAACTACGCGGCGATGAATCCGACCGCGTGGACCCTGCCGTACAACCTCGCGGTCCAGGCTGAGTACTCGCGCCTGGTCACCCAGGAGGCCACCGGCATCAACTGCCTGATGGCCACGCCGGTTCCGGCCCCGGCGTTTCCGAACGGGACGAGCATCGGTGCACCGGCCCTGGTCGATCTGCACTGCAGCTTCAGCCTCATCACGCCGATGATCGGGATCCTGATCGGCAACCCGATCCCGGTCAGCGCGTCGTCCGCCTTCCCCGTCCGGAGCGGGAATATCGAGGGCATCCCCGTGGTGACAGCGGCGCCCACGGCCTCACCCGGGCCGACGCCTACCCTCGCGCCCACGGCGGTGCCAACGGCGGTCCCCACAGCGGTCCCAACCGCGGCACCCGGCGCGACCCCCACACCTACGCCCGCGCCAACCCCCGTACCGACGCCGACGGCTGTCCCGACGCCCACGCCCGTCCCGACATGCACGGTCATCAGCCTCCTCAACATCCAGTCGAACAAGGCGCAGGGCAACTGGGCTGACGCGGGCTTCAGTGGTGTCGTCATCTTCTCGCCGCTGGTTCCGCCGCAGTACAAGATCACGTGGCAGAGCCTCACGGTCGGGACCTCGATCGCCTGCACCAGCGGGATCACCGTGCGGAGCCACGCTCCATGAGCCGACCCGGCCGAGCGGGACGCAACGGCGCGGGCGGCCAGAGCCTGGTCGAGTTCGCGCTCGTGATCCCGATCATCATCCTCCTCGTCGTCGGGTTCTTCGAAATCGGGCGCGCGGTGTTTGCCTACAACACGCTCGCCAACGCGGCACGGCAGGCCGTACGGGTCGCAGCGGTCAACCAGATCGCCAGCGTCACTGACTGCGACGAGTCGCGACCGATCGAGGACCCGTATGAGCCGCACTGGTCCATCCGGGGCTGCGCGATCGCTGCCGCGAGCACGCTCGGCATCACGACGGCGAACATAAGCATTTCGTACTCGGCGCCACCGAGCACGACGGTCACCTGCTCGCCGACGCTCCACGTCGGCTGCATCGCCTCGGTCACGGTCACCTACGCCTACACGATCTCGACGCCCTTCGTGAACCGCCTCATCGGCTCGATCTCGATGAGCCAGACCTCCCAGATGCCCGTCGAGCGAGTGTTCCCGTGAGCCCCTCTCCCCGGCACGTCGCGACCAACCCTGAGGAGCCCTCCATGCCCCAAGCGCGCGCGGGTCGGCACGAATCCGGCCAGGCCATCGTGGTGATGGTCGGCGCCATCCTGCTGTCGATCGCCCTCGTTGCGACGATCGTCGACGGCGGCAACGTCCTGGCCCAGCAGCGCGTGACCCAGAACGGCGTCGATGCCACGTCCGAAGCGGGCGCCGTCATGCTCGCGGAGCGCCTTGCCGGCGCGGCGGCGCCGTCGGGCGGGTGGGACCTGAACATCGCCGCCCGCCTGGCCCAGACGGCGGCGGCGAACCACATCACCGTCGAGGCTGCCTACTACACGGATATTTGCGGCATTCCGCTCAAGGCCGACGGCACCGGCGCGATCAACGCGGACCGAACGGAGAACCTCGCGGCTGCCCTCCAGGTCGGCAACGCGTCCCATGTGCTGCCCGGCGGCACGGCCACCGCCCCGGACTGCCCGAATCGAATGGTCGGTCCCGTCGCCGGCGTGCTGGTCAGCGGCCGCAAGGATGTCGCGGCCTACGTTGCCGGGGCGATCGGCATCACCAGCTTCCGCGTGAATACCCGCGCGACGGCCGTTGCCGGGTATCTCCAGGGCTATTGCGACTCGTCCGAAGGCCACCATTGCGCCGTGGTCCCCGTGGCGATCCCGGTCGACGTCGTGACCTGTGGCGCTGGCGATGACGTCGTGCCTGGCTCGAACCCGTGGCCCTGGAACCAGGTCGTCGTCGTGCCCCTCTGCAAGGCGAATCCGGGCAATGTCGGCTGGCTCGACTGGACGCCTCCCGGCGGCGGAGCCAGCGAGCTGGTGTGCTCCATCGTCAACACCAACAATCCGACGATCACTCTGCCGGCGTGGTTGAACGTCCCTTCCACCGGCAATGTCAACGGCGGCGGAGCCTGCGTCGACGCCGTCACCGGCGTCAGCTACAGCGGTGTCGAGGGTGCGATGCGGAAGTACAACGGGCAGGTGATCCTGATCCCCCAGTTCGATCTCACCTGCCGCGTGAAGAACGGCGATCCCGACCCGGACAGCACGCAGCCGGCGGTCAACATGGCTCCGAACTACGGCTGCCCATACGCCCCCGGCGGGGGCAACGGCCAGAACATCTGGTACCGCATGCCAAGCTTCGCCTTCTTCCAGCTCTGTGACCCGCTGCTCCCCGAGTGCGGCGGTCGTCAGGGCGCGTACATGCAGGGCAGCAACGCCGCGGAGTGCAACTCGGGCGGCGGGACCTCATGCCTCATCGGCAAGTTCATGGACATCATGGCGACCGGCACCGTCGGCGCGGGCGTGGGCTCGGGGACCGGCAACAAGGCCGTCGGAGTCCAGCTGATCAAGTAGCGACCGATCGCCGCTCAGGCCCTCCCACGACCGTCAGCTGCGGCTGCAAGGCGGCTCGCGTACGCTGCGAAGCCGATGCCGACTCGAGCCGATGCCTGGGCCCTGCTGACCGAGTGGACGCAGACCGACGCGCTGCGCCGCCACGGCCTCGCGGTCGAGGCCGCCGTTGCGTGGTACGGCGAGCATCGGTTCGGAATCACCGGCGACGAGCTCGAGATCTGGCGATCCGCCGGATTGCTCCATGACTTCGACTACGAGCGCTACCCCGAGACACACCCGATTCGCGGCGCGGACGAGCTACGGGCCCGGGGCTACCGCGATGACGTGGTCGAGGCCATCCTCGGTCACGGCGACCACACCGGGGTCCCGCGGACGAGCCTCCTCGCCAAGGCGGTGTACGGCTGCGATGAGATGACCGGATTCGTGATCGCCGTCACCTACGTCCGGCCGAACCGCAGCCTCGACGAGGTCGACGTCCGCTCCGTCGTGAAGAAGATGAAGGACAAGGGCTTCGCCCGGCAGGTCCCGCGCGACCAGCTCGAGAAGGGTGCGGCCGAGCTCGAGGTGCCGTTCGACGAGCACGTGATGAACGTCGTCGAGGGCCTCAAGACGATCCGGGGCGAGCTCGGGCTGTAGGCCGCGCTTTCGGAACTGGTTCCGGGGAAACCGGGTAGCCTCGCAGGACGAAACGTTTTCCGGGAAGAAAGAGACGCACGGCGATCGAGCCTTGCGCCAACGGCGGGCCCGGCACTCGGCCCGGGCATGTCGGGTCACCGCGAGACTCAGGCCGGCAGTTGGAGCCAGAAGCGCGTGCCGCCACCGGTCCGGGGCTCGAAGCCAACCGTGCCGTGATGGGCCCGAATCGCGGCAGCGGCCGTGGCCAAGCCGAGGCCGTTGCCCTGCCCCGCCGCGTTTGGCCCGCGTTGGAAGGGCTCGAAAAGGCGGCTCGCAAAGTCCACCGGGACGCCGGGCCCTCGATCGAGCACCTCGATCGAGAGGATCGTTGCGGTCGCGTCCGGCGCGGGATCCGCCATCGGATCGATGCGAGCCACGACCTCCACCTCGGACCCCTGCGGCCCGTACGTGATCGCATTGATCATCAGGTTCGTGATCGCTTGCTCGAGGCGAACCCGGTCGACCCGAATGACGCGGGCCGGAGCCATGCGCTTGAGCCGGGTGTGGTGCTCGGAGGCGAGGGGCTCGACCCGTCGGGCGACCGATTCGAGGAGGACGTCCGTCCGGACCGGCGAGCGCACGAGCGCGCGGCCATCGGTGTCGGCGGCGGCCAGGTCGAGCAGGTCGTTGGCCAGCTGGCCGATGCGGACGGCATCGGCGTGGGCCGCACGTAACGCCGCTCGAAGCTGCGTTTCGGACGTCCTTCCGTCCCCGGCCAGCTCCAGCTCGACCTGGAGGGCCGCGATCGGTGTCCTGAGGTCATGGGAGGCTGAGGCCACGAACCTCCGCTGGCGATGGAGGGCCTGCCCGACGCGGTCGAGCATGTCGTTGAGGGTCGTCGCCAGCTCCTGGAGCTCATCCCTCCGAGGCGGGACCGGCAGCCGTCGTTCGATGTCGGTCGCACCCATCTGTCGCGCTTCGGCGGTCATCAGGGCGACGGGCCGTAGCGTCCGCCCCGCGAGCAACCAACCGCCGGCCAGCGACGCAGCCGACGCGATCCCCCCGACGAGGAGCAGGAGGGCCGCGAGCTCGTCGAGAGTGCCGTGGATGCCGCTGAGGCTGCTTCCGGCGACGACACGGACACCGCCCTGAGCACTGACCTCGCGGATTGCGTAGCTCGAGGATCCGAGATTGACGTCGGCCGTTGTGACGCCGACGGGCAATGGCGCGACCGCAGGTGGAACGTCGGCTGTCGCGTCGAGGAGCCGGCCCTGGGCGTCGAAGATCGCGACGAAGACCCCTGGGGCACCGCTGGTGTCGCCCTCCTGGAGCCCGGACTGGCCGTCGTTCTCGAGGCCGGTCGCGACAGCCGCCGCTCGCGTCTGGAGCGTCTGGTCGAGCGACGCCCGGAGCGCCGAGCCGAGCTGCCACCACACGAGGGCGCCGACCAGCCCGATGGTCAGGGCGATCGCACCGACGTAGATGAGGGCGAGGCGGACCCGGATGGTCATTCGGCCGTCGCCAGGGAGGAAACCGCCTTGGGGTTTCGAAGCGCGTAGCCAACGCCCCGGACAGTCTCGATCCGTGGCGTCGTGGCGCCGCCGCCGCCGAGGCGGGCCCGCAGCGCCCGGACGTAGACGTCGATGATCCGGGGCGTTCCCTCGAATGCCCAGTCCCAGACCTCATCGAGGATCCGGGACCTCGTCAGGACCTCGCCTTCATGGCGCATGAGGTACTCGAGCAGGGCGAACTCCCGACCGGCGACCGCCACAGGCTCCCGTCCGATGCTGACCGCACGCGTCGCAGGATCGAGCCGAAGATCACCGGAGGCGAGGATATTGGGCCGCTCGGTCGCGCCGCGCCGAGCCAGCGCCCGCAGGCGCGCGAACAACTCCGCGAAGGCAAACGGCTTGACCAGGTAGTCGTCGGCCCCGACATCGAGCCCCCGGACACGATCGTCGATCGCGTCTCGCGCGGTGAGCATCAGGACCGGCGTCCAGTTGCCCGATGACCGCAGCTCGCGACAGAGCTCGAAGCCGTCGCCATCAGGGAGCATCACGTCGAGTACGAGGACGTCGTAGACCGATTCGTTCGCGAGCCAGCGAGCATCCTCGACCGTTGCCGCGCTATCGACCGCGTTCGCGTCTCGGCGAAGTCCTCGCTTGATCAGCCCGGCCAGCCGCACATCGTCCTCGAGCAGAAGCACCTTCATGGCCGGGATCATCCCGGGCGATCATGAATCTCACGTGAATCCGAGCTCGAAGGCCATTTACCGACCGTTCATCGACCGAATCGCAGGCTGGGCCTGAGATCGGACGGGTGTCCGGTCCGCAGCAAGGAGTCACGATGAACCTCGCACGATTCCGCCAGCCGGCGCTCAGCGCCGTGGCGGTCCTTGTGATCAGCGGCGCGGGAATCGCGTTCGCTGGCAACAGCGGGTCGGCCGCGCCGGCGGCCGGCTCGGGCGTCGCGCAGGCAGCTTCCTCGACGGCCACGCCAACCGAGGATCCTGCCGCGGAGCCTGTCGGCGGCGTCGATACCGACGCCCTCCAGGAAGGCGACCAGACCACGCCGGATTCAGCCACCGAGGTCGCCGCTGAGGCGGCTGGAACGACGCCGGAAGCGGCCGGTACGGGCGCCGATGCGGCCGGCAGCGGCGCTGAGGCGGCCGGGACCGAGACCGAGGCGGCCGGCGTCGAGGAGCAGGGCGACGCGAACCTGCCGGGTGGCGGGCACGCTGACGACCCGAGCGACCCCAATGCCGATCACCAGTTCGAGGGCGTGGAGTAGCCCACAGGTACCACGCGTTCGGATCCCTGGACCCGCCGGCCCCGCCGGCGGGTCCTCTTCTTTGATCCTCGGGTCAGGCCCGGGCGGGCGTCGGCAGCCAGCCCGGCTCCGGCGCGGCGAATGTCCCGACGAGATAGTCGCGCGAGGCAAGGATGTCTCGACGCGGCCCGTCGAGCGATGCCACGAGCTTGCCGTCGTGCTTGACGATCTTGCCGTCCACGAAGACCGTCCGCACGTTCGAGATATCCGCCGCGCAGACGACGGCCGCCACTGGGTCGATGATCGGCGCGACGTTGACCGCCGAACCGTCGATGATCACGAGGTCGGCCTTCTTGCCGGGCGTGATCGAGCCCGTTCGGTCGGCGATACCGGCAACCTTCGCGCCGTCGATCGTTGCCCAGCGGAGGGCGTCACGCGCCGTGATGAGGTCGGGCGTGCCGGTGTTGCCGTCGAGGTCCCCATCCCAGGCCACCTGATGGCGACGGCCGCGCTCGGACGACAGGATCGCGTGCATCTGGGTGAACTGGTCAGCCGACGCCGTGGTCGCGACGTCGGAGCTGAGCCCGACCGGGATCCCGAGCTTGTCGGCCTTCTGGGCGGGCGCCCAGCCGTGGCCCATCTGGAGCTCGATCTGCGGCGAAAGAGAGACGTTGCCGCCGGAGTCGCGAACCTGCAGCCACTCGTCGTCGGTCAGGTGTGACGAGTGGATATAGGTCGTGTCCGGGTACAGCAGGTCCATCTCGCCGAGCGCCTTGACCTGGCCCTTCGTATGGCCGAACCGGTCCATCGCGACGTGGACCGTGACGTTGATGTCGAGCTCCTTCGCCAACTCCCACTCGTAGCGGACGACGTCGGCCTTACAGAAGTTCGGGCCTCGCGTCGCCAGGGCCATGGTGACCAGGGCGTGATCGTCGCTCAGGCGTGAGCGAACCGATCGAGCCAGGTCCCCGTCGATCCGCAGGATGCTGCCCGACCAGTCATCACCGAACCACCAATCCTGGAGCGAGGTGTTCGGGAAGCCGAAGGCGAACACCGATCGGACACCCGCCTCCCGAAGGCCCTGGATCGCGCCGTCGGCGTGCGCCGGGGTGTTCATGATGTGGGACCAGTCGACGAGTGTCGTGATGCCGCCGTTGAGGCACTCCAGGGCGCCCCAGCGGTTCGCCGCGAGCACGTCTTCGGGTCGGTACTCTGGCGCGAATTTGTCGAGGATGGCGCCGAAGTACGCGCCCAGCGTGTAGTCCGGGGCAGAGGTCCGGATCGAGGTCTCCCACGTATGGCGGTGGGTGTCGATGAATCCCGGGATCACGATATCGCCCGTCGCATCGATGACCTTCGCGCCGCGCGCGTCAAGATTGGGTCCGACGGCGGCGATGCGGTCGTCCTCGATCAGGATGTCGGCATTCGGCAGTTCCCCGAGCTGGGGGTCCTGGGTCAGCACGATCGCTCCCTTGATCAATGTTCGCTCGCTCACGATCGGACGCAACGTCAGAGGCCCGTCCGGCGCCAGCTAGCGTGGTCGAGGACCAGCCTAAACCCGCCCAATCGCGACCGTCGAGCGCCGGGTCTGCGCGCGGGCCGGCGTCCGAGCACTCCGGCGACCGCTCCGGCACGGTCCTGCGCCTCGGATTTGTCGCGATCGGAGCCACAATCGCGGCGGGTCTTGTGTACTGGCTCACGGTCACGACTCGGACAGGCCAGCTCGTCGGCGAGCTGATCCTGGGCGGCAGGCCTACGTCATTCGACTCCATCGCTGCGGCCGAGGAGGTGCTCTCGAACTTGTCCCGATCATCCGTGGTGATCGGTGGGGTCCTGGCGGTGGTGATCTCCGTGCTGCAGCGCCGGCCTCGGCTGGCCCTCCTGGCCGTGGCCACGATCGCCGGCGCGAACCTCACGACGCAGTTCCTGAAGTACCTCGTGCTCGAGCGGACGGACCTGCTCGGCGGCTTGTTCTATCCGCTTCCCAACAGCTTCCCGAGTGGCCACGCCACGGCTGCGGCGTCGATCGCGGTCGCGTTGTTGATCGTCACGCCGCCGCTCCTCCGAGCCCCCTGGGTCATCGTCTCGTCGGTGGTCGTTGCCGCGGTGGGCGTCAGCACACTCTTTGCCGGTTGGCATCGGATGGCCGATGCGGTCGGGGGCGTCTTCGTCGCCACCGCATGGGCCGCGGGGCTCGCGGCGCTCCTGGCGTGGCGACGAGGAGTCGAACCGGTCGGGGGCCGGATGGCGGGCCTGGGACGATATTCCTCGACGATCCCGATCGTCCTCCGGTCGCTGTAGGTCGGTCTTGGCGGGTTCGCATATCTCATTGCCGCGCTCGACCCGCTGGACGTACTTCGTTACCTCGCCGAGCGAGGCGGAAGCCCGGCCCTGTTCTGGGTTGGGGTAGTCCTGGCGGCGGGGACATCACTACTGGCACTGGGCGCCCTGGCATTCGCACTGCGAAACGTCCACCTCGACCCGCGAGTTCGTGAGGATCGAATACCTGACCGCGCCCAGGCCGACGCGCAGTCCCATTCGAAGCTGTCGGCGGCCACCAGCGTCCTCGAAAACCTCGAACCCCGGGCCATGCCTCCGCAGTTCAACGGCGTCGTGCACAACGCGCCAGTCGAGGTCTCGTCCCTGGCTGAGTGGAAAGCTGGCTGCGCTGGCAGAGCGTCGGTAGACGACTACGCGCGAGGACTACCCGATCCCCGCGTTTATGGCATCGGGCGTCATGGATGGATATCACACGGCCATGCTCTGGGACACCGAGACGGCCCACGCGATCGGGGCGGCTCCAGTCGAGTAACCCGAGGGAACACGCGTCAGGGTGCCATCCTGGCGGCTGGCCACCTATATCGCGTTTGCTCCGACGCGGGTGCGGCGGACCAGCCAAGCCGCGGACCCGCCCTGAACGAGCAGCGTGAAGAGCACGACGCCGAACGTGATCGCTACCAGCAGCGATCGCTCGGGAAGGCTTGCCGGTAGCGAGAGCGCCATGGCTGAGGCTACCGCTCCGCGGAGGCCCGCCCAGAACATCACATGCAGCCACGCCAGCGGGATCGGCCCGCTCTCGGACCAGGCATGCCGGAGGCGTGACGCAGATCCGACGAGGACGTAGACGACGATCGCCCGGCCAATGAGGATCGCGACCACGGCCCAGCCGATCCAGGGCAGGGAATCGAGCAATGTGGACAAAGGGGTCGCGAGCCCGATGAGGATGAACACGAGCGCCGTGAAGAGGAACGCCACGAACTCCCAAACTGTGTCGATCGCCTCCAGCGTCCTGGGCGCCTTGCCCGCATGACGGCCGCGATTGCCGAGGATGATGCCCGCCACGACCGTGGCGATGATCCCCGACTGGTGCAGCGAGTCGGCGATCAGGTAGGTTCCGTAGGCGGTGACCAGGGAGATCGTCAGCTCGATGAGGTGATCGTCCAGCGTCGCGCCGACCCGCGATCCGAGATAGCCGACGGTCAGTCCGATCGCCGCACTGACCGCGAGCGTCGTTACGAACGTCCAGATCGCCATCGCTGGCTCAACGCCGGCGCCGACGGCGCCAACCGCAATCGCAAAGACGACAAGACCGGTGCCGTCGTTAAACAGGCTCTCGGCCTCGACGAGGGTGGCCAGCCGACGTGGCGCATGGAGGCGCCGGAACGTCGCGGTGACCGCGACAGGGTCGGTGGCCGACACCATGGCTCCAACGACGAAGCCAAGTTCGAGGCGCAGTCCCATCGCGAGATGGAGCAAGAGGGCGACGACCGCCGCGGAGATGAGGACCCCGGGGATCGCCAGGATTGCCACGCCGCCGAATGTCCGCCGAAGCTCGTCGAGCTCGAGTCGGTACGACGCCTCGAACACCAATCCCGGCAGGAGCACGAAGAGGACCAGTTCGGGGCTGACCGCGAACTCGCCCGCCGGCAGGAAGATCCCAACCCCGAGTCCGAACAACACAAGGCCGACCGTGTAGTCGACGGGCAGACGTCGGACGATGAGCGCGACGATGGCCGCCGCCGTCACGAGGCCCACGAAGAGCCGGACCAGTTCGATCGTCGCCACGCTAGGACGTCACAGGTTCGTTCGGAGGACGCCGGGCGCGCCGGTGAGTCATCGGCGCCTGACCGGAGGATGCTCGATGAAACTCGAGTGATCGAGTGGGAAAGCCGATCGTCATGCCACCGACTGTTAGCGAACTGCAGCGCCTCGTGGAATAGTCGATGGCTAGGGGGCGGGCGTTCGCCGTCGCTCGCAAGCGGGCGCAGATCGGCGGCTCAGCTTCGAGCTGGACCGACGACACGGCAACTGGATCGACCAACATCGAATTTACCCTGCGAACGGCAGGTGAAACGGATCTCGCCGGGCGTAGACGTCGATCGATGTGTGCTTCACAGGCTGCGCGACGCTGCCGCGCGCGATCACGGCCGGACCGGCATGGCAGGTTACGAGGGTCCGCTCGCGTGTTGGTTCAGATCGGAGACGCTGCGATCGGGCCCGTCCCTTGGCGGTCTTCCGAGACCAGAAGGGAGAAGTTGCGAGGCGTTGGCTGGTGGATTCAGCCGGAGAGGATGGCCAGGCGAATCGTCGGTTCTGTGGCGTCACCCTCCCGGCCCGTCGCTGGCCGCCACCACCAGCGACGCGGGCTTGAGAGCCTTCGCGTTCTTCGTCTCCGCCATGTTGGGTCCAATGGTAAAGGGAGACAACCGCTTCGGGTACACGGGCGCACCTATCAGCATTCGTTTCCAGGGAGTCCCCGCCTAGGATCGACGCTGCGAGCCGCTCGCGTCCAAACCGACCCTGAGCACCCGAATGGTCACCACGAATCGGTCCGGTTACAGGCCCAGATGCAGGCGTAAGGCCTCATCTATGTCGAGCATGATCGCGTTTGGGACGACGCCCAGCCGGGCACCCACCCGCTCCACGGAGATCGAGCGGATCTGTTCAGCCTGCGCCTTGGAGTCGCGGTCGAGCCCCGTCTCGGCGGCTGGAAGCAGGACCTGGAACGGGTAGACGCGCTCGACGTTCGACGTCACCGGAACCACCGTGATCACCCCGCGACCAAGTCGCCCCGCCGTCGCGTTGGCCGCGTCGTTGCTGACGATGACCGCTGGTCGGCGCTTGTCAGCCTCGGACCCGCGCGCGGGATCGAGATCGACGGAATGGATGTCGCCGCGCCGCATCACGAGCCGAGTCCATCGCCCGTAGTCGCTTCCCAGTGGGGCCCATCGCTCTGAGCGGCCCACTCATCCCACGCGGCTTCGTACGTCCCGGCCAATTCGGCCGTGCGCAGTAGCCGAACCGCTCGATGGAGCGCTGCCGATCGAGATTCGAGCCCCTGCTCTTTGGCATATTCGTCGAGGAATTGGACGTCTTCGCCCGGTAGGCTGACACTGACCTTCATACTGTGATGCTACCACTGGTAGGGCACGGGTAGCAAACGTGTCTGTTCATTGCGACCTTGGAGCGCGTCTCAGGCCCGGCTGACCCGTGAGCGTCACGTCGACCTGGTCCGTCAGCGCTGACGAGGTCGCCCAGCTAAGGATCCTGGCGTTCGGTGCCGCCGTGAGACATCGGAGTCGACAACCGACCAACCGGTGACGGATGACGCTTTACCTGCGCTGGCGCCGCGAGAGAAGCGACGCGTGGGTCAGCCCGAATGGTGCGATGGCGTACTGTCATCGGATGGTCGGCCAGTTCGTCGGCCGCGTGGCCGAGCTCGAGACGATCGCCCGCGCGATCGAGGCCGCGTCGCGCGGGCAGACGCATGTCGTCCTTGTCGGCGGCGACCCTGGCAAGGGCAAGACCCGCCTCCTCGACGGACGTGGCCGGCTCGACGCCCAGCGCGGCAATGGCGTTCTGGCGGTCGTGGGTCGACGCGCTGCTCGCGATAGCGGACGACGGCTCCGCTCACTCGCGCGATTTCCGTCGCCTCGACGATCTTCTCACCGTGGCTCGGCGCACCGGGCGACGAATGGACGAGTTGTGGCTCATGCTCGACCGTGCTCGGCTTGCGGTGACCGACCGACGGCTGGCCGCAGCGTCCTTTCGCGAAGCGGCCGAACTCGCCGACGCGATCGGCGCGCGCACCGAGGTCCGACTGGCGGAGCTCGGGCTGCGGGCGCTCGGCGTGCGGACGTGGCGGCGCGGACCAGCCGTCGAAGGCCGGTCGCGGCTCGGTCCGCTCACCTCACGGGAGCTCGAGGTCGCACGGCTCGTCGCGGCGGGGCATCGAACCCGGAGGTCGCCGCGGCGCTCTTTCTGTCGCGCAAGACCGTCGAACGTCATGTCTCGAACGTGCTCATGAAAGTCGGCGCTCGCAACCGGACCGAGCTGGCGGCGAGACTGGTGGAAGCCGAGACCGCGGCGGGCCCGCCGTGGGGAGAGACGGCGGCGGGCAGAGCCACCCGGCCGGACTGACAGGGCGCCCTCCCCCGCGAGGTGGGCAGCGACCACCCGCGGTTGAGGGAGCTCCCCGATGAATCGCGCCGGCCCGATCGCGACCCTCGACCCAGTGGGTCCGATCGAACCCGCGACAGTGAGGTCGAGATGGCGATGGTGTTGTTGGTCCTCGACATCGGCGACGAGTCGTTCGCGCTTGGTCCGCAAGCCGGCCGCGAGCTGGCTCGGCTCGGCGTGACGCGCGTGGCAGTCATGCAGGACGGCGCGACGGTCGGCGTCCTGCTCGAGGGCT